>JBEKPA010000433.1:0-8902 GCA_049521195.1 Occallatibacter sp. | reverse complement strand
CGCCAGGGCACGCACAAGACCAAGAGCCGCACCGAGGTCGCCGGTTCCGGCAAGAAGCTGTGGAAGCAGAAGGGCACGGGCCGGGCGCGCATCGGATCGGTGCGCTCGCCGCTGTGGCGCCATGGCTATACGGTGCACGGGCCCCAGCCGCGCAGCTACGAGTACGCCTTTCCGCGCAAGAAGCTGCTGGGCGCGTTGCGCTCGGCGCTGGCCTCGAAGCTGGCGGACGGCAAGCTGACGGTGGTGGATACGCTGGAGCTGGCCGAAGGCAAGTCGAAGCTCTATCGCGCCGCGCTGGACAAGCTGGAGGTAACGCGCACGGCTCTGCTGGTGGAGAACGGCAAGACGCTAAGCCATGCGCTGCTGCTGGGCACGCGCAACCTGGCGGGTGTGGAGCTGGTGCTCAACAACGAGGTGCATCCCTACGATCTGCTGCGCTATGAGCGGGCCATCTTTTCGACCTCCGCCATCGAGCAGCTTACCGAGATGCTGGAGAAGAACGTGTCGAAACGCAAGGCCGCCGCGGCGACCAAGCGCGCCGCGCAGACGGAGGCAGCGTAATGGCCACACTCTATACCGTGATTCGCCGCCCGCTGATTACCGAGAAGGGGTTGGCCGTGAAGGAGACCGAGGGGACGCTGGTATTCGACGTCGCTCCCGAGGCTACCAAGACCGAGGTCAAGCAGGCCGTGGAGAGCCTCTTCAAGGTGAAGGTCGCCGCGGTCAGGACCTCCAACGTGATTGGCAAGGAGCGCCGCCGGGGCAAGTATACGGGCTTCCGTCCGGACTGGAAGAAGGCGTACGTCCGGCTGAAGGCCGGCCAGAAGCTGCCCGAGTATGTGAGCAACCTTTAAGGCGGCCTTTTGCTGCCGGCTTCTAGCTTCTAGCTCCGGCGCTGCCGGAACCGAGTTAGAGGTTGAAGGATTAAGTCACTGAAGTTTGTAGTGAGAAGGATGAGCTAAATGCTAGCAGCTAGCGGCTAGTAACTCGTCAAGGACAAAAACGATGGCAATCAAGACATACAGACCGACTACCTCGACGCTGCGGTTCCAAACCACGCTGGTGAACGACGACCTGACGACGGACAGGCCGCACAAGCCGCTGCTGGCGGTCAAGCAGCGCACGGGCGGACGCCGCAACACGGGCGACCTGACCATCCGCCATCAAGGCGGCGGCCACAAGCAGAAGTTGCGGCTGATCGACTTCAAGCGCGAGAAGTACGGAGTGCCGGGACGGGTGGCGACGATCGAGTACGACCCCAACCGCTCGGCGCGGATTGCGCTGGTGCATTACGCCGACGGCGAGAAGCGCTACATTCTGCAACCGGTGGGGCTGAAGGTGGGCGCGACGGTGACTTCGGGGCCGGAAGCCGACATCCTGGTAGGCAATGCCCTGCCGCTCAAGAACATTCCCTCGGGCACCACGGTCCACGCCATCGAGTTGCGGCCGGGCAAGGGCGCGCAGATGGCGCGTTCGGCCGGAACGCAGGCGCAACTGGTGGCCAAAGAGGGCGAATACGCGCTGCTCAAGCTGCCTTCGGGCGAGACCCGCAAGGTGCTCTCCGAGTGCATGGCGACCATTGGCCAGGTGGGCAACACGGACCATGAGAACGTGTCCATCGGCAAGGCGGGACGCAATCGCTGGTTGGGCATCCGCCCGGCCAATCGCGGCGTAGTGATGAATCCCGTGGACCATCCGCACGGCGGCGGCGAGGGCAAGACTTCTGGCGGCCGTCATCCGGTGACCCCTTGGGGCCAGCCGACGCGCGGCTACAAGACGCGCAACAACAAGCGGACCGATGCGTTTATCGTCAGCCGCCGGGCGAAGTAGAAAAGCAGCTTTTGGCTATTAGCTTTTAGCTTCTAGCTACACTGCGGAACACGAAGATTGAGGCAATAGCTAAGCAGTTGGTTTGGGCAAGAAAAAGCTAACAGCTAGAAGCTAAGAGCTAGGAGCTGAGTTTTATGGCACGTTCGACAAAGAAGGGCCCGTTCGTGGATGCGCACCTGACGGTGAAGGTGGAGGCGCTCAACCGGGCCAACGACAAGAAGGTGGTGAAGACGTGGTCGCGGCGCTCGACGATCTTTCCCGAGTTTGTGGGCCACACGATCGCCGTCCACAACGGCAAGAAGTTCATTCCGGTGTACGTGACCGAGAACATGGTGGGGCACAAGCTGGGCGAGTTCGCGCCCACCCGCATCTTCAAGGGACACACCGGAGGCAGCAGCAAGACAGCCGAGGCGAGCGCCAAGCCGCGGTAGGGACTGGGGACTAGGGACCAGGGACTAGGGACTGCAAGACAGATCCAGCCGCTGGCGGAGATTGAGGAAGGCATACCAATGGCAGTCGAGACAAAGGAATACCGGGCCGAGGCCAAGTTCCAGCACGTGTCGCCGCAAAAGGCGCGGCTGGTGCTGGATCTGATCAAGGGCCGGGGGGTCGAGGAGGCGCTCACCGTCGCGGCCTTTACCAAGAAGCGCATCGCCCCGGTGATTCACAAGCTGTTGACCTCGGCGGTGGATAACGCCAAGTACGTCTCCGGCGAGCAGGGCATCGATCTGGATGTGGACAACCTCTACGTCAAGCTGGCCCTGGCCAACGACGGACCGCGCATGAAGCGCATCCGGCCGGCGCCGATGGGACGGGCCTTCCGCTACCAGCGCAGGCTGACGCACATTGTGCTTTCGGTAGCCGAGCGCGAGACGGCGTTGGGCCTGGTGACCAAGGTGGAAGAGCCGCGAGTTGCGCCGAAGGCAGCCAAGGCGAAGGTCGAGGAACCGAAGGCGGCCAAGGCGAAGGTTGAGGAGCCGAAGGCGGCAGGCAAAGCGGCGGCTAAGCCGGAGAAGAAGGCAGCAGGGGCAACGAAGAAGGCCGGCAAGAAGGCCTAGAGGGTTTTGAGAGGAAAGCATGGGACAAAAGGTCCATCCATACGGATTCCGGCTGGGAGTGAACAAGCCGTGGCGTTCGCGCTGGTTCTCGGAGCGCGACTATGACAAGCTCCTGGTCGAGGACGTCAAATTGAAGGCGGAGTTGCGCGAGAAGCTGAAGGCCGCGGGGGTCAGCTCGGTGGAGATCGAGCGGCCGGGCAACAAGCTGCGGTTTTTGATCCGCACCGCCCGTCCGGGCATCGTGATCGGGCGCAAGGGCGCGGAGATCGACAAGCTCAAGACGGAGCTGGGCAAGCGCACCAGCCGCGATGTGTTCATCGACATCATCGAGGTGAACAAGCCGGAGCTGGATGCGCAACTGGTCTCGGAAAACATCGCCCTGCAACTGGAGAAGCGGGTCAGCTTCCGGCGTGCGATGCGCAAGAGCGTGGATTCGGCGCTGCGCTTCGGCTGCAAGGGGATCAAGGTGCGCGTTTCGGGCCGGTTGAACGGCAACGAGATCGCGCGCTCGGAGTGGTACTTGCAGGGGCGGCTCCCGCTGCACACGCTCAGGGCCGACATCGATTACGGCTTTACCGAGGCCAATACGACCTACGGCGTAATCGGGGTGAAGACTTGGATCTATCGTGGCGACATCTATGAGCAGAAGCGCCGCCAGACGCCGCCGGTAGGCACGTCCGTATTTTAAGGAGAGCTGCTAGCTTCTAGCCTTTAGCTTTTAGCTTGAGAGGCGCGAAGTCAGGTAGCAGGGAACGAGCTAGAGGCTAGTAGCTAGCGGCTCGTAGCTGATTTTCGAGGGTTTTCGCTATGTTGATGCCAAAGAAGGTGAAGTTCCGCAAGCAGCAGAAGGGCAAGAGGCGCGGCAAGGCGTGGCGCGGGTCGTCCTTGTCATTTGGTGAGTACGGGTTGAAGGTGCTGGAGTGCGGTTACATCACCGACCGGCAGATCGAGGCCAGCCGTATCGCCATGACGCGCTTCATCAAGCGCGGGGGCAAGATCTGGCTGCGGCTGTTTCCGGACAAGCCGATCACCAAGAAGCCGGCCGAAGTCCGCATGGGTTCGGGCAAGGGCGCGCTGGACCACTGGGTAGCTGTAGTGAGGCCGGGCAAAATCCTCTTCGAGATGGAAGGGGTGGCACCGCAGGTTGCGCAGGAGGCCATGCGGCTGGCGTCGAACAAGCTGCCGCTGAGGACCAAGTTCGTGATGCGGCCGGGCGCGGAGAAGACAGAAGCAGTGGCGAAGCAGGCCGAGTAAAAGCGCAGCTCTTAGCTATTAGCTTTTAGCTCTTAGCCCTTTACGCTGGAATGAAGGGCTACGCATGAGCAGGACAAAGCTAAGAGCTAATAGCTAAAGGCTAGGAGCTAAGAAGAGATGGAACTCGAAAAGATTCGCAATATGAGCGACGAGGAACTGGCGCACCAGGAGAAGACGACCTCCGAGCAGCTTTTCCGGCTTCGCTTTCAGGTTTCGCTGGGGCAGAGCGACGGAGTGAAGAAGCTCCGCCAGTTGCGCAAGGAGATAGCACAGATCAAGACCGTGGCCCGCGAGCGCGAACTGGGCATTGGCGGCGCTGCATTGGATGCCGCTCCGGCCGCGGAAGCCAAGAAGGGAGCCCGCTAGATGACGGCGACTCAAGAGAAGGTGCAGGCGCCGGCGGCGGTTGGCGCGCGGCGCAACGAGAAGGTTGGGCAGGTGGTTTCGACCAAGATGCAGAAGACCATCGTGGTCGAAGTCGAGATGCGCAAGGCGCACGCCAAGTACAAGCGGATTGTGCGCTCGACCAAGAAGTTTTATGCCCACGACGAGCAGAGTTCGGCGCGGCTGGGCGACGTGGTGCGCATTCGCGAGACGCGGCCGCTGAGCAAGCTGAAGCGGTGGTCGCTGGAAGAGATTGTCCGGCGCTCGTCGCTGGGCCAGATCGAGGACGTGGCGATCGACGCCGGGATCCCGGCCGCCAACTGACGCGCGCGAGGTAAGGAGAAGAACCCATGGCTGTGCAAATGAGAACCATGCTCGCGGTTGCCGACAACTCCGGCGCGCGCAAGCTGCAAGTGATTCTGCCTTTGGGCGGCGGGCTGGGCAAGAAGGCCGGCCTGGGCGACATTGTGACCGCCGCGGTGAAGGAAGCCTCGCCCGACGGCACGGTGAAGAAGGGCAAGGTCGTAAAGGCGGTGATCGTCCGTACGCGCAAGGAGCACCGGCGGCGCGACGGTACTTACATCCGCTTCGACGAAAACGCGGCGGTGGTTATCAGCGACGACCGCGAGCCGGTGGGCACGCGCGTCTTTGGGCCGGTGGCCCGCGAACTGCGCGAGAAGAAGTTTCTGAAGATCGTTTCGCTGGCCCCGGAAGTGGTTTAGGAACAGGGATTAGGGGTTAGGGATCAGGGATCAGTTTAGAAAACTGACCACTGATCACTGACAACTGACCACTGCATGGAGAGAAGATGCCGAGTTTGAGTATTCATCGCAACGATACGGTCAAGGTGCTTACGGGCGCGGACCGCGGCAAGACGGGCCGTGTGCTGCGCGTCTTTCCGGACAAGGGCACGGTGCTGGTGGAGCACGTGCGGGTGGTCAAGAAGACGGTTTCGAGCAAGCAGGGAAAGCGCACCAAGGGCGGCATCGCGGAGCAGGAATCGCCGATCGACGCTTCCAATCTGGTGCTGGTCTGCCCCAACTGCGGGCCGGCGAGCGTGGGCTACAAGGTCGAGGGCGGATTGAAGTCGCGGATCTGCAAGACATGCGGGCAGCCGATGCCCACGAAGAAGTAAAAGGGGATCCTCCCACCCTAGCCGCAAGAGCAGAGACGCCGCGAGGGTGGGGCACCCAAGCACTTCCGCAACGGTAAACGACCGCCACGGCGGCTACTCCGGGCACCGGAAGAAAGAGAGCGAAGAACAATGGCGGCAAGGCTGAAAGAGAAATATCGCAAGGAGATCAGGCAGGCTCTGCAAAAGGAGCTGGGGCTTGAGAACCCGATGGCGGTGCCAAGGCTGGAGAAGATCGTCGTCAACATGGGCCTGGGCGAGGCGACGCAGAACACCAAACTGCTGGACCCGCTGGTAGCGGATCTGGCGGCGATCGTTGGACAAAAGCCGGTGACCACCAAGGCGAAGAAGTCGATTGCGGCCTTCAAGGTGAGGGCGGGAATGTCGATCGGCGCGATGGTGACTTTGCGCAATGAGATGGCCTACGAGTTTCTTGATCGGCTGATCTCGGCAACGCTGCCCAGGGTGAGAGACTTTCGCGGCGTTTCCACGAAGAGTTTCGACGGGCGCGGCAACTACACGCTCGGCCTGCGCGACCAGTTGATCTTTCCGGAGATCGATTACTCGAAGGTGGAGAAGCTGAAGGGGATGAACATCACCATTGTGACGACAGCCAAGGACGACAACCAGGCGCGGGCGCTCTTGAAGCACTTTGGGATGCCGTTCCGGCAAGGGGCGTAGGGCGCGCAGGGGGATTTGAGGGTTTATGGCAACCACAGCAAAACGGGTGAAAGACGCGCGGAAGCCGAAGTTCAGCTGCCGCAAGCACAACCGGTGCCAGCTTTGCGGGCGGCCGCGCGGGTTTCTGCGCAAGTTCGGCGTCTGCCGCTTGTGTTTCCGCGCGCTGGCGCTCAAGGGAGAGATTCCGGGCGTGGTGAAGTCGAGCTGGTAGCAAGACAGTTGTCAGTAGTCAGTTTTCAGATGTCAGTTGTTTTTTAAGAGCTGACACGCGGTGACGGGACGGACCGGCCGGTAACTGACAACTGACCACTGATCACTGTAGTAGGCATTCCGGCGGGTTCTCCCTCAAGAGAGTGCATGGGGAACGGGGAGCGAACGGGGAATGAAGGAGAAGGAATGAGTCTGAGCGACCCAGTAGCGGATTTTCTGGCGCGGATCCGGAATGCGATCCGGGCGCGTCATCAGAAGCTGGACGTGCCGGCTTCGAAGCTGAAGACCGAGATTGCCCGCATCCTGAAAGAGGAAGGGTATATCTCGAACTACAAGACGCAGGAAGAGGAAGGCAAGCAGGTGCTGCGCGTGTACTTGAAGTACGGCGGCACGGAAGCGGCCATTCGCGACCTGGCGCGCATCTCTCGTCCCGGCTGCCGGGTGTACATTGGCCGCGACGAGATCAAGCGCGTGCAGGGCGGGCTTGGCATCTCCATCCTGACCACGCCCAAAGGCGTGATGACCGGCCGACAGGCGCGCCGCGAGGGCGTGGGCGGCGAGCTGCTGTGCGAAGTGTGGTAACGACAGGGAACAGGGATCAGGGGTCAGGGATCGGATTGCGTCGAATTTGGTGATCGCGGGTTCTTGCTGACCCCTGAACCCTGATCTCTGACCCCTGTTCTACAGGCTGCAGTGGAACGCGAGGGTGAATGCGCCTTGGCGGGACTCGCAAGCCGCAAGAAGGAATGAAACGATGTCGCGTGTTGGAAAGAAGCCGATCCCGCTGCCTGCGGGCGTGAAGTACAAGGTCGAGGGCAATACCGTGCTGGTCGAGGGGCCCAAGGGCAAGGTGTCGGCGCTGATCGCCGAGGGCATCTCGCTCAGGACAGTGGGCGGGGAGTTGCATGTGGAACGCGACTCGGACGAGCACGCCGCGGTCCATGGGCTGACCAGGGCGCTGGTCCAGAACGCCGTTCACGGAGTGACTCAGGGCTGGAAGCGCGAGCTGGACGTTGTGGGCATCGGTTACCGCGCCGAGTTGAAGGGCAAGGGAACGGTGGTTTTCACGCTGGGCTATTCGCATCCCATCGAGGTTCCGCTGCCGACGGGCATCGAGGTGAGCGTCGATCCTAAGATGACGCACGTGGTCGTCTCCGGCATCGACCGGCAGAAGGTGGGCCAGGTGGCGGCCGACATGCGTTCGCTACGCAAGCCGGACCCATACAAGAACAAGGGCGTGCGCTATTCGGACGAGAAGCTAAAGAAGAAGGCCGGCAAGACGGGGGCGAAGTAAGAGGAACAGTTGTCAGTTCTCAGTTATCGGTAAACGGGCTTTTGCCGACAACCGACCACTGGTAGCTGACAACTGAAATCAACCGAACGGGGTCGCCGGGCGGCTCCGCCGATAGGTGAGAGAGACCATGATTACGCAGACCAAGAGGAACGCAATCCGGCAGCGCATTCACGAGCGCATCCGCCGCAAGCTGGCGGGCACCGGGGCACGGCCGCGGCTGAACGTGTACCGCTCGCTGGGGCACATCTACGCGCAGGTGATCGACGACCAGAAGGGCGAGACGCTGGTTTCGGCCTCGACGCTGGCTCTGAAGCTCAAGAGCGGCGGCAACGTGGCGGCGGCCAAGGAGATCGGCAAGGCGGTGGCGGAGAAGGCGGTCGAAAAGGGCATCAAGAGGGTAGTCTTCGATCGCGGCGGCTACCTGTATCACGGGCGGATCAAGGCGCTGGCCGACGCTGCCCGCGCGGCGGGCCTGGAGTTCTAAAAACAGTGGTCAGATCTCAGTGGTCAGTGATCAGTTTGTTCGTGCTGGATTTGCCTGAGTTCTGACAACTGACAACTGACGACTGACAACTGGAAAACGAGAGAGCAATGACGATTTTGAAGAAGAAACTCGATGCCAACCAGTACAACCTGAAGGATCAGGTGGTGGCCATCAATCGCGTGACGAAGGTGGTCAAGGGCGGCAAGAACATGTCGTTTGCCGCGCTGGTGGTGGTGGGCGACGCCGCCGCGGGTGTGGTGGGTCACGGTTCGGGCAAGGCCAAGGAGGTTCCCCAAGCGATACGCAAGGGGATCGAGGCGGCCAAGAAGAACCTGATCCGGGTCAACCTGACCGATACAACGATTCCGCATCTTGTCCTGGGCCGTTTCGGCGCCGGGCAGGTGCTGCTGAAGCCGGCTCCCGAAGGCACGGGGGTGATCGCCGGCGGCGCGGTGCGCGCGGTGATGACTTCGGCCGGGGTGCAGAACGTGCTCACCAAGAGCCTGGGCTCGCCGAATCCGCACAACGTCCTCAAGGCTACCTTCAACGCCCTGGTCCAGTTGCGCGACCGGGGC
>JBEKPA010000432.1:0-3745 GCA_049521195.1 Occallatibacter sp. | reverse complement strand
AGAAGCGAGTCTCCAGTGTAATGTGGTTGCGGCAACCCAGGCTGGCGAGCCGCTCAAGAGCCAACGCTGAAGATTGGGCCAGGATGGCTTGATGACTTTGCGTCGAGAAGACCTTTTGCGTAGATCCGGCCGCTTCCAACGGAAGCTCTCATGAAAATGGCGAACGGCCATCGAAGAGAATGGCCGTCCGCCCGTGAAATCGATTTGAGCTACACACCTGTTATGGAACCAAATAAGTCCAGCTCGTAACCTGCTGCACCGCAGTGTTAGATCCCGTGCCTCCCGTGAAACCTACGTAAGCCGTGTTGCCGCCGACGACGCTGGGAATGTTCACGGTGAACTGGTTTGTAGCGCTGGCTCCCGTCTTTGTGTCGGTCAGCGTTACGGTCAGCGTTGTTCCGCTATAAACCAGATGCGCATGCATCAGGTCGCCGCTCAACAGCGTAACTCCGCTGGAACTCAGATCCGTTGCCGGCATGGTAGGCGCCGCGCCGTCAGTGTATACGCCGATGGAATCCGTGCCTTCGCCCGCGTCGTTGTAGATATCGAACTTCAGGGCCACGCTGTTTTGAATGCCCTGATAGCCGAGTCCGCTGCCGCCATTCCCGAGCGCCCACATTCCCTTGGGGTCGTTCTGAATCGTGAAAGTCATTCCATCGGCAACCGCATTCAGCATCTGGAATGTGAAATCGGTCGTGAAGCCGCTCACCGGAACCGTCGTCGTAGACCAGGCGCTGCGCATTTCCGCCGTTCCTCCATCGGTCAATTGCAGCACTCCGCCGGTAACAGTCGGGCCATTGTTCAGCGACAGGCTGCTGGCAGTGATTCCGTCGCTGGGATAGCTGATGTAACTGGTTTCCGCGGTGATGATGTAGGCCGCCGAGACTGCCGGGCTGTTTGTACAGCCCGCTTCAACCGCGATTGCTTCGAGCGTCTCCGTTGCGCTCACGGTGATCGCACCCGTGTACTTGGTAGACGAGGTCGTGGGCGTGGTCCCGTTGGTGGTGTAGTAGATGGTTGTGCCCGCCGTTGCGTCGCTGATGGTCACTGTCTGCGAGGTGGTGTAAGTGCCCGCCGCAAGCGAGAAGGTGGGCGCGGGTAGCACCGGAGCGATGGTGTAAGTTGCCGAAGCAACCGCGCTGTTTGTGTAGCCGGTTTCAACCGCGATGGCTTTCAGCGTCTCTGTCGCACTCACCGTGATGGCACCCGTGTACACGGTGGACGAAGTGGTAGGCGTGGTGCCGTTAGTGGTGTAATAGATGGTTGTGCCGCTGGTCGCGTCGCTTATGGTCACCGACTGAGACGTTGTATACGTCCAGGCCGCAGGCGAGAACGTGGGCGTGGGTAGCACCGGAGCGATGGTGTAAGTTGCCGAAGCAACAGCGCTGTTTGTGTAGCTCGCCTCCACGGCGATGGCCTCCAGCGTCTCCGTCGCGCTCACCGTGATCGCGCTACTGTACACGGTGGAAGAGGTCGTAGGCGTGGTTCCGTTGGTGGTGTAATAGATGGTTGTGCCCGACTGTGAGTCGCCGATGGTCACCGTCTGCGACGTGGAGTAAGTGCCCGCCGCAAGCGAGAACGTGGGCGCGGGCAGCACCGGAGCGATGGTGTACGGTGCCGAAGCAACCGCGCTGTTTGTGTAGCCCGTTTCAACTGCGATGGCTTTCAGCGTCTCTGTCGCACTCACCGTGATGGCACCCGTGTACACGGTGGACGAAGTGGTAGGCGTGGTTCCGTTAGTGGTGTAATAGATGGTTGTGCCGCTGGTCGCGTCTCTTATGGTCACCGACTGAGACGTTGTATACGTCCAGGCCGCAGGCGAGAACGTGGGAGTGGGCAGCACCGGAGCGATGGTGTAAGTTGCCGAAGCCACAGCGCTGTTTGTGTAGCCCGTCTCAACCGCGATGGCCTCCAGCGTCTCCGTGGCGCTCACCGTGATTGGGCCGCTGTACACAGTCGAGGAAGTCGTCGGCGTGGTCCCGTTGGTGGTGTAGTAGATGGTTGTGCCCGCCGTTGCGTCGCTGATGGTCACCGTCTGCGAGGTGGTGTAAGTGCCCGCCGCGGGGGAGAACGCGGGCGTAGGCAGCACCGTGGCGTTGATGGTGTAGGCCGCTGACGCTGCTGGGCTGTTACAGTAACCGCTCTCGACCGCGATGGCCTTGATCGTCTCCGTCGCGCTTACCGTGATCGCACCGCTGTACACAGTGGAAGAGGTCGTGGGCGTCGTCCCATTGGTGGTGTAGTAGATGGTTGTGCCGCTGGTTGAGTCGCTGATGGTCACCGTCTGCGATGTGGAGTAAGTGCCCGCCGCAAGCGAGAACGTGGGTGAAGGAAGCATCGGGGCGACGGAGTACAACATCGAGCTCATGGGGCTGTTGGTATAACCCGTCTCAACCGCGATGGCCTCGATCGTCTCCGTCACGCTCACCGTAATGGGACCCGTGTACAGGGTCGAAGAGGTCGTCGGCGTGGTCCCGTTGGTGGTGTAGTAGAAGGTTGTGCCCGCTTGCGAGTCGCTGATGGTCACCGATGGCGGCGAAGTAAAGAGGGCCCAGGAGGAACCACCGCCCGTGGGGCTGAACGTGGGCGCGGGCAGCATCGGGGCGATGGTATAAGCCGCCGTCGTTACCGCGCTGTTGGCACAGCCCGTTTCGACCGCGATCGCTTTCAGCGTCTGCGTGGAACTCTGCCAGATCCCGCCCGTGTACTCGGTCGAAGAGGTTGTGGGCGTGGTTCCGTTGGTGGTGTAGTAGATGGTTGTGCCGGCCGTTGCGTCGCTGATAGTTACCGACTGCGGCGAGGTGTAGGTGCCGGGCGCGGGCGAGAACGCGGGCGCGGACAGCCCTGCGGCTATAGTATAGGCCGCCGTTGCCACCGGGCTGTTGCTATAGCCTGTCTCCACCGCGATCGCCTCCAGCGTTCCCGTCGCGCTTACCGTGATTGGGCCGCTGTACACGGTCGAGGAGGTCGTGGGTGTGGTCCCATTGGTGGTGTAATAGATGGTGGCGTCGGCCGTTGCGTCGCTGATGGTTACCGATTGCGATGTGGCATAAGTGCCGGCCACGGGCGAGAACGCGGGCGCGGGTAGCACCGGGGCGATGGTGTAGGCCGCCGTCGCCGCCGGGCTGCTGGTATAGCCCGTCTCCACCGCGATGGCTTCCAGCGTCTCCGTCGCGCTCACCGTGATTGGACCGCTGTACGCGCTGGACGAGGTCGTTGGCGTGGTTCCGTTGGTGGTGTAATAGATCGTCGCGCCGCCGGTTGCGTCGCCGATGGTTACCGTCTGCGCGGTGGCATAACTTCCGGCCACCGGGCTGAAGGTTGGCGCCGCCGCGGTCGTCAAGCCCGCCGCGGTGTAATCGAGCGCGGTAACTGAGAAGGGCGGCAGCGCGATCGAGCTGGGGCTGGAAAGAGTGGATGTTTCGATCGAAACGGTAGCTGGAGTCAGGTTGGTGACGGTTCCACTGGGCGCCTCGTTCATGTCGTCCAGCGCCGCGGGCGCATACTGCCGTTGCGTAACCGTTCCCGAGGGAGGATTGGTTCCGGAAAAGGTGACGGTGTGGCTGCTGGAAAGGTCGGTGTTGATCAGCACCAGCGACCGCCCGGCTCCATTCTCAAAGCAGAACGCGTAGAGATAGGGGACGTTGTTGATCGCCGGCAGGGCGGAAATGCCGTTCGGCGAACCCGCGAAGTTATACGTTGGGTTACTGGCGATGGGGCAGGAGTACATGGGCCCGATGATCGA
>JBEKPA010000431.1:0-10308 GCA_049521195.1 Occallatibacter sp. | reverse complement strand
GGCATCATCAAGCAGATGAAGTACTCGGGGTACTTCCTGATTGTGTGGGACTTCATCAAGTATGCGCGGGACCATGGGATTCCGGTGGGACCGGGACGCGGGTCGGCGACGGGGTCGCTGGTGGCGTATGCGATGGAGATTACGAATATCGATCCGCTGCAGCATTCGCTGCTGTTCGAGCGGTTTTTGAATCCGGAGCGGGTGTCGATGCCGGATATCGACGTGGACTTCTGCATGAACCGGCGGGGCGAGGTGATCGATTACGTGACGCGCAAGTATGGGCGCGAGCAGGTGGCGCAGATTATCACCTTCAACACCATGGCGGCCAAGGCGTCGATCAAGGATTGCGGCCGTGCGCTGGACATGCCGTATGGCGACGTGGACCGCATAGCCAAGCTGGTTCCGGCGACGATTGGGATTACGCTGGACCGCGCGCTGCAGGATGTGCCGGAGCTGCGCAAGGCATACGAAAGCGACCCAGCGATCCGTGAGCTGATCGATACGGCCAAAAAGCTGGAGGGCCTGGTGCGGGGCTCGGGCGTGCATGCGTCGGCGGTGGTGATTGCGCCGCGTCCGCTGACAGAGCTGGTGCCCCTGGCGAAGACCAAGAACGACGAAATCGTGACCGCCTACGACATGAAGGCCGTGGAGAAGCTGGGCCTGCTGAAGATGGACTTTCTGGGGCTTACGACGCTGACGGTGATCGACGATTGCCTCAAGCTGATCGAGCACAGCCGGGGAGAGAAGGTGGACATCGAGACCATTCCGCTGGACGACGAGGAGACGTTCAAAAGGGTCTTTCACCCGGCGCTGACTTCGGGGATCTTCCAGTTCGAGTCGAGCGGGATGCGGGACGTGCTGCGGCGCTACAAGCCGGATACGGTGGAGGAGCTGACGGCGTTGAATGCGCTGTTTAGGCCGGGACCGATGGCCATGATCGACGACTTCATCGAGCGCAAGTGGGGGCGGCGCAAGGTGGAGTACATGCTGCCCGAGCTGGAGGGGATTCTCAGGGATTCGCTGGGAGTGATTGTTTACCAGGAACAGGTGATGCAGATTGCGCAGTTACTGGCGAGTTACTCGCTGGGCGAGGCGGACTTACTGCGGCGGGCGATGGGCAAGAAGAATGCCCCTGAGATGGCCAAGCAGCGGGACCGCTTTGTGAGCGGGGCGGCGGCGCACGGGCATCCGAAATATGCGGTGGGCGAGATCTTCGAGCAGATGGCGAAGTTCTCGGAGTACGGGTTCAATAAGTCGCACTCGGCGGCGTATGCGCTGGTGGCTTACCAAACGGCTTATCTGAAGACGCATTACCCGGTGGAGTTCATGGCGGCGCTGCTGACGTCGGAGACATCGAAGCCGGAGAACGTGGTGAAATATATCGGCGAGTGCAAGGAGATGGGCATTCGCGTGGAGCCGCCGGACGTGCAGATTTCGGGAGCGCAGTTCACGCCGCATGGCGAGGCGATCCGCTTTGGGCTGGCAGCGGTGAAGAACGTGGGCGGGAACGCGATTGAGTCGATTCTGAAGGCGCGGACGGAGGTTGGCGGGCGTTTCAGCAGCTTTTGGGAGTTTTGCGAGAAGGTGGATCTGCGGGTGATGAACTCGCGGGTGATTCAATCGCTGATCAAGGCCGGAGCGCTGGACTCGCTGGGCAAGCGCGCGCCGCTGATGGCCGCTGTGGACAAGGCGATGGAGCGGGCGCAGAAGGCGCAGAAGGACGCGGCGCAGGGTCAGACCGGTTTGTTTGGGCTCTTTGACGAGGGTCCGAAGGCAGTGCGCGGCGGCGACGACCTGCCGCGCGTTGCCAACTGGGAGGAAGGCGAGCGGCTGGCCAACGAGAAGGAGGTGCTGGGATTCTTTGTCTCCGGGCATCCGCTGGATAAGTACGCTGAAAAGCTGCGCAATTTGGCGGGGGTGATCTCGGCCGCGGAGGCGCTGGAGCGGAAGCCGCCGGAGAAGCGCTGGGGAACGCAGGCGGAACTGGCGGACGAGATTCAGGTGGCGGGAATGATTCTGGCGCTGAGGGTGCAGAAGAGCAAGCGGGATCAGAAACTCTACGCGCAGGCGGCGCTGGAGGACGCGACGGGTAAGATCGACCTGATCTGTTTTGCGCGGGATTATGAGCGGCTGCAAGGACAGTTGCGGATGGAAGCGCCGGTGCTGGTGCGCGGGGCGCTGATGGGCGATGAGGATGCCGCGCCCAAGATTGCGGTCACTTCGATTGTGGCGCTCGAAGAGGTGCAGGTGAAGCTGCCGGCCGGGGTCCGCATTCGCATCAATCTGGAGCGGGCGACGGAGGAGATGTTCGCGGACTTGAAACGTGCCGCGGATGCCGCGCCGGGGCCGGGAAAGGTGATGCTGCACCTGGAGAAGAAGGGAGAATTTGCTGTGATTCTGGAGCCGGAGGGAATGAGCGTGGCGGCGGATCGCGGCTGGGTAGAGCGCGTGGAGGAGTTGTTGGGTAAGGGGACGGTGCAGGCGCTGGGATAGGAAGGAGCGACACAGGGATGAAGATTGCGAGCAAAGCGAGCCTTAGGGAGCGCGTCACCGTCGGCCGGAGCGAATGCTGGGTGTGGAACGGGGCGCGCAGCAAGGAAGGCTATGGAGTCCTCCGTTGCGGCGACAGCCAGCGCCCTGCCCCAAGCCACTTGCATCAAAAGCGCATCAAGCGCAGAAATGTTGCAATAGGCCAACCGTCGCGCGGCGGCGGAGAAAACCGTGCGTATGATAGAGGCGGAGGCGATAGCCTTTGTAGTGGTCCAAACCATCGGCTTCAGCACAGGCCGCTGACTACACCCACCTGTACTGAGGTGGTCCCGCCTCGCCTATAAACAAAGTTCATCATAGACCAAAGCTGCTTAACAGATGGGGGGACCGTGTGCTTACACTACGGTTGGGACACCCTCGAAGTAGGCGGAGCCACATAGACTATTGTTGATCCATGCTTGCTTATCTCATGCGGTATGGGAGCGCGATACTCTGTTTCAACAAACCGAAGATGAATAAACTCACATTCTTGTCTCCCGGTGATCATCGAAAGAGCTCTGGCAGGCGACAATAGCAGCTCTGTACGAAATTCCAGGTCATAGCCAGACCTTTCCAGTGCATTAGCTATCACTAAATCCATATACCTTCTTGCGCGCTGTTCTTTCGACCAAGCATCATCCTCCTTTCTAGCGAAAGCTAACTGCCCGATTTTTCTAAATGACCCAAAATGAGGGTCTGTTTCAACCAGCAGTTCAAATACTCGCTTGACTTGGGGGGTTATCTGCTCCTCCTCTGTCATTCTTCGGACCCAGGACTTATCACGGTTTGAAGACTTCCTATAGGTATAGTGAAGGTCATCAAAAACCACCCATCCTCCGGGCTTCAGCAATCTTTCAACTAGACAGAAGGCAAATCCTGTATCATACCAAGTATGTCCACCATCTATATAGCACAGGTCGAAGCTTTCATACTGCCCTTCTTCAAGAAGCTTCATCAGCCTCCAATTATAGGATTTCTGCTCATAAATTACTTGTACATACCTGCTCAGTTCTGTTATTTCCAAAACCCAACTGATATTGGGCGTTCTCTCGGCCGCTGTAGTAAGATCAATGGTAATTAGATGCCCAATGCCTAAATCCTGAATAGCTCCAGCAATATAGGCTGTCGATACTCCATGATAGAAACCCAGCTCCAAACAGTTCGCAAGTCGATTCTCAGTAATAAACTCATAAAACATGACTGCTTGTTCTAATCGCATATAAGGCAGCGTGCCAATGCGTTCAAATACCATTTCCGGACGCATGATCCCCCCTTCGCAAACCTACAATACCCGGCATGCCGAGCACGGAGAATAAGTAGCTTCTCTATCCTCGACTGAACTCCCCGCTAGCCGCTCACGGAAGTGTCGCATCTGTAAAGCGGGATGCCATAGGCACGCGGTTTCGTTACGCCAATAACATTATGTCTACCCAGCCTCGTGATTTCTTGCAACAAACCACCCTCGGAACGCAAGGGTCTCCTTGACAGCATCCAACGCGACATACATAGACGCAAATTATGAGGGACATCATCAATCGTTCCATTTGCAGCCATATGGTTATTGATGAGCCACATGTGCCGCGAAGATGATCCAACATCAATTACCGACAGTACCGCATGCGGTACATCGGAGGCCGACGAATCAAAATGGGAGTCGATCCAAAGCATCGCTCGGTTTGCTGCACAAGTCGCCATTGTGCCAGTTACAACGATATACCTGTGATGAAGAACAGTTACATATCCCGGCTTGCTCATATACGCTCTAGCCGTAGAGTGTATCGGCCGGTTAGACCAAAACGGAGCGCTCATTCCCGCAAAGGCACCGTCCATGAGCAAGCGAAGCCGACGTCTCGACAAAAGTGCTGAACTGAACGCTCCATCGAATCGTTTTAGCCATTTCGGAGTGACGGTTGCCATATGTTCCGAAATTGACGCATTGGAGGACATCGCTTGGCTGATCGCCTGTAGCGGCGACAGCATGGTTACCCCCAGAACTCCAGCAGCGCTGCTGAATATGAACTCCCGTCTGTTCATGAGCCTTCTTCTCCCTACCGTTTGGCTGATGCACCTGTCAATACATGTGACGCATCCACGCCCCTGGCATATTGCGGACCACGAATGCGATGTTGCTCAAGATCGGAAAGGATCACATCGGCGCCTATATGCAATCCGTCCATATTTAGTTCCGTGAAACGGCTGTTGGGAAGACTGCCTTCCTGTAAACAGTCATCAAGTGCAATGTCCAAAATGCCGAGTGATTCCACTATGCGAATATCCCGGTATTCTGAAAGTCGCTTTGCATGGTTAACCTGCTCGTAGTCGGTCATAATAGGAACCACGATGATGCGCCCCTTACCCATACACGCTTCGATCAAGGAATTATAACCTCCGCGGATAATAACTACATCGGCGGCCGCGTGCATGAGCGGTAACTGCCTGTCATCCAATGGAAGCAAATGTATTCGATTTCCATCGGCCCATGCCTCAGATTCAAGCAAGAGCCTGGATCGGGGTCCGACTACAATGTCGAAATAACACTCTGGGAATATCTGCGCCACTTCCCAGCATCGTTGGATAAGTAATTCACCTTCTTTTCCGCCTCCTGCCGTACATACAACCCATTTTGCATCCTTCGGAAGCATTCGTCTTGACCGTATGCCCTCAATTGCGCCACTACTAACAGGTTCGGCAGCATATCCAACATATGCAATCTTGTCCACGATACCAGCTTCAAGCGAGTATTCTTGCGCCATGTCAATAATCTTGCTATCGGACATAACTAGAATCATATGATACGCATCCCGCAATGACTCCACCGCAGAAGGCGTTAGCACATCTCGGTAGACCTGATCGGGACTTCCAAGAATGCCGCGGGAAATAAAATACTTCCTGCACTCCGGCGTACCCAATATGAACTCCCTCATTTCCTCGTCCATACCAAGGGGGAGGTAGTCGAGAATGATCGCATCGGGGCGGAACCGCTGAATAACGCCATAAATTACATCTCGGCGCAACGCGCGCCCAACTGACAAATCATCGGACAAAAAGGGCCTTCGGCCCCACTGGCGGCTTCGTCTTGGATCGAGGCTATCGAGGTTTGGCAAATGAATATACTCGCACTCTGGCGGGACGAGCCATGATGCCTCGCGATGCCCTGTTATGAACAATACGGCAGAGTGCTGCTGTAAAACCTTTCCTAGCCGCGCCAGTCGCCGAAGATGGCCGAGACCACGACCATCGTGTGTAAAGATGAGAATGCGAGGTTGACTCATGCTGCACCACCGGAAGGCTGGATTGAGCGAGTACTCATAATCGCAAGCGTCATGCAGATTGATACCCACAATTTCACGAATACCGTGCGATCTCAGCCACAAATGCATTGTAGACAGGAACTGCGCCGGCAAGAAAGGCTCTGAAATGCGCTTGCTCAGATATATCTCCAGGCAATCCAATCTAAGACCGCTCCTGGACATTGCCACAAAGACCGCGCGAGTCTCTGCTGCTTTGCAGTCAACCCACAATAGACCTCGACTTCCTCCTCTAAGAGCATACACCCCGGAGAAGATAGCATATCGTCCTTGGTCTAGTCGTGGCTTATCCGGACAGGATCCTATAAAGTCACCAATAACTTCTGGCAGCGGCGCATCATCACAAAACGCAACTCGCGCTTCCTTTGAAAAGTTAGCTGACAGAAAGCCCTTGAAACGCCGATGCCAGATAACAGTGGAATTGGATCTTTGCGCCTCTTGTTTCAGCCATGCCATCTCGTCGCCCAGAGTTTCAGAGAAACTCGGCGCCGACGTATGTGCTACCTGACTCTGGCCAAACATCCTCATGCCTCCCTACATCCTTTTTCCACATGTACAACGGCTTCAACCCTTTCGCGGTCTATACGCTAGGCTCTGGGCTATTGCCAAGGTAATCCGCGTATATTTGAGCTAGCTTGTTTATGGCAGCACTCGATGATCCATAATCCCTCAACGCCGCAGTAGCAGCCTTCCACTGGCCTTTCGCAAGGAGCATAAATGCCTGCGACATTCCAAAGGACGTGTTCGTCAGATTCATCGCAGTCATTGCGGTCTGATAGCGTAAAGGCAGCATCGCAAACGTGATTCCCGGGATAACATTGAATTGAATTACAAGCTGGTTATACAAACTAGCAATCGTGTTGGCGCCCCACGAATAATAGATATTGTCGATCATTTGCGCCTGTCCTGATGAAATGGAAAGTGGATTTGTGTTCACCACGGCCGTAGCAGCCGAGCCTACGAGGGACCCGCAAGATGATGCAAGATAAGGCGCCCACTCGGCGACTTGTGTCGATGGGAATCCCATTGCCAGCATTTCCGACGAAGTATAACTTCCCAAATCCAACCCTCCGGCGATTGTAACCCCTGAGGTTGGCCCGGGAACATATCCGGCTAGAGCGTCGCCTCCATTTTGGATGAGAATACCGCTGAAATCGACCTGACTGAAGCCTGTTCCAGTATCGTATGCAGTACACTCCTCCTGCGCAGCAGCGGAAGCCGCGAAGAGGCCTGGGATTCCAGCAAATGCCAACGGCAGTGCAGTTAATACTTTACGCAAACGCCCAAGGCACCGCGCGCTTGCCAGGTTAGACGACGATGAGATTGCAAGTTCTCTTTGTTCTGCCAAATGCTGGATATGAATCGTTACGTCCTTCTTGCATTCCAAGAGCGCCACTAATTGGTGGATGTGACGATCTTGCATTCGGATAGAATCGGAAGTGATGCGAATGCCTGCATCCGCGTCCTGAACTCCACCATGCATATAGATTGGCTCCGCGCTACCGCCGATTGCACCGGGTTCCCCACCAACCCATCGTGCGAGTGCGATGATCCCATATCTTCCAAATTCCTTAATATCGCCCAAAGAAGCACCTGCCATTGCGTGGATGTCTTGCACCACATAAGCTCCAGATGGTATTCCTCCCGTGTCCAACTGCTGCTCTGTCTCCTTAAAAGCGCACTCCACGGCGCACAACTTGCCTGCAACAGGAAAGGGCCCAAGGATCGTCTGACGGCGTTCGTCAAGGACAGACAATGTACCGTTCTGGCTTGGGTAACAACTCAGTTGAATCTCAATTTCATGCAAACTCCCCACCTCCTGTCATCACTCACATCTTCGGCCGTGCTAACTCGCAAGTCTCCGACCTTGCAATCCTGCACCGTGAACTCGTACTAACCATGGCCTCAGGACCGAGATCTCGGCACCCATAGAGTGACTCATTCTGTCAAGCAAACAATGTGGGCGCCTATCCGAACATTGCGAAGCCATGGTCGACATCGAACTTTACGTGGACAAGCCCACGCCTCATTGCACGAACAAGTCCCAACCTCTTTGGATCCTGCGGCAACCCGGGATAGGGCAAGTAGCCGCCACTGGCTTCAGTGCATGGACATGCGGTTGCTGCACACCCGCCAGTTGTAGTCGATACTGAACCCGATACGCAGAAGAGCATCCCTACGCCTCCTGCGCCAACAACGTTTACCCATTCCATATTGGTTGCGGACAATGTTACCTGGTTTGTACCGGGCACACTGCTTGCCGGATTAAATAGCTCCCCCACAGCATTTGGTCCCACGGGGGCGCAATTCACGAAGCTGCTGCAGCCTCCGGCAACACTTAGCGACACAGCGCTCGTACTCGTAACAGTTCCAGTCGGCGGACTTACCGAGTTGCCGTTGGCGAGGCAACTAATGGTATAGTTATATGTATTGGTATAAGGAACAGCCGTGACATATGGCGCTCCGGCGTCGCTGCAAGTATTTGTCACACTCCCGGTTGGATTGTACGCGACGTCAGCATAACTGCAATTGCTGGACTGAGCATCCGTTCCCGCCCAACTTAATCCAACAACTATCAACAACGCTGCAAACCGAACGGTTTTCATGTGCATTCTCCTCGATTACTTCTGAACTGGTTGCGGTTTCGAAATAGGCGTAGAATTGATTAGAGCGATCCGGCGGTTACTCCGCTCCACAAAAAAGGAAACGTAGGCCTCAAGATATTCCTTTGGCATGTTCGAATGCGAGATATTGTTAAGATTTACCATAAGTTCGGGGTATACTTGTGTCTCTTCTGCGATGCGACTTCCCTTTATCTTAGCTCCTTGTTGAGGGTTCTTCACACGAGGCGTAATATCTTTGAGGAGACTGACATCTTTTGTCATCTCACTTATCCGGTGCTGAACATCTGGATCTGTCTGGTGTGCATTCAGAATCGATATAACCCTAGCTTCATTATTTGCAGTTTCTTCTCGTAGAACCTCATGCTGATTCATGATGGTTTGATCCGGGCCCTCGACACTTCCATCGGACCAGATAATGCCCGTTACGGCGACCTGCACTACCGGTTTTGAGTCTGTTATCTTGGTTTTATCGAGGCCGGCTAACACCGATTCAGTATAGACGTCTCCAGGCTTGATGGTCCCGTCCCAGGAGGTATCCGAGTGAGCTTGGCACCGTGCGTTCAGCACGGCATTCAACATATCCAGGCCATACCCAAAGC
Organism: Occallatibacter sp.; assembly: GCA_049521195.1. GTDB lineage: Bacteria > Acidobacteriota > Terriglobia > Terriglobales > Acidobacteriaceae > Telmatobacter. Next base: position 1,248 of record JBEKPA010000431.1, on the reverse strand, counting down.
GTTGTATCACATTGCCTCCGCTGGAAACCGCGATATTGACGCTGTATGCGGTTACGGACTTTAGGCTATTGTTTACCAACCTGAAGACGATCCTATCGGTATCCGAAGCATATGTTGCGCCGAGCACCTCTAAAGCCGGAGTACTGGCTGTCTGCGACGACTGCCCCAGCACGGGAGAATTATGCGATAAGACGAGCATAGCAAAAGCAAACATAGGGGGCCAAAGAAAGCGAAACTCCGGACGTCCGATCATAGATTCTCCTTCTACGCGGTAAATGAGCCTTATGGCTACCAGCCGTTCAACCAGCTCGATCAGTCTTGAGCCACTCTGTCGGCGTTGACAATTATTCAGAACAACCCGTAATGATGTAGGCTGCCGAGGCAGGTGGGCTTTCAGAATTCCCAGTTGCCAGTGCGATCGCGGTCAAGGTCTCCGACACACTTACCGTGATCGGGCCCGTGTATGCGGTCGGCGTCGACCCACTGATGCTGTAGTAAATCGTTGCCCCCGGAGTCGTATCACTGATTGTAACAGTTTGCTCGCTTTCGTAGGTGCCTGCCGCGGGGGAGAAGTTAGGGGGCGAAGTTGGAACCAAGATGTTGTAGACCCCAGACGCTAGTGCGCTCACAGACGCTCCCGATCCTATCGCCACAGCATTGAGTGTCTCCGTCGTGCTTACCGTGATCGGGCTGGAGTATGGGGTTGACGAGGACGTCGGAGTCGACCCGTTGGTGGTGTAGTAGATGGTTACGGCAGGAGTAGAGTCGCTGATGGCGACCGTCTGTGCGCTGCCGTAATAGCCTGCCGACGCGGAGAACGTCGGTGTAGTCGGGATTACCATCAAGGCGACGCTGCTCGGAGCGATGTTGTAGTCGGTGGAATTGGTGGGCGTAAATGTCACTGAGAGCGTCTGCGTCCCAAGAGTTGTGAGCACCGTGCCTGACGCAGGGCTGTAAACAAATGTACCCGCCACGCTGGCGGTTGCGTCCAACTGGGTTGCGCTCAGCGTTGTGCCATAGGTGACGGCCGCAGGCGTCGCCCAGCTAATCGTGGGCGTGGCCTGGTTCACCGTCAATTGGACGGTCGTCGTTGCTGCGGCGTAGTCGGTCGTATCGGTTGGCGTCAGGGTGACCGAGAGGGTGTGTGGGCCGGCTGTCAGCACCGTCCCCGAGGCCGGCGTATAGGCGAAGGTCCCGGCTACCGTCGAGCTGGCATTGAGCTGCGTGCCGCTCAGCGCCGTGCCATAA
>JBEKPA010000430.1:0-24004 GCA_049521195.1 Occallatibacter sp. | reverse complement strand
GGACCGAATCGGGCGTTCATGAGCTGGGGGCCTTTTTCGGGCCTGGGGCGCCAATTTCGGGCGGGGGAGCCACGCGTCTTGCCGAAACCATCCCCAAAGCGTTACGATGGGTTGCCATAGTTGACTTGAGAATGAAACTCCGGTTCCGGTTGTCCGCCTCGGCTCGCGAGGGCGCAGTGCAGTAGCGGGCACAGACTAAGGTTGCTTTTCGCAAGAGAGCAGCTTCTTTCAGGAATGAGGAAAAGAGTGTTCGTCAAGCAGCGTCAAGTTGTGATCGTTGGGGCCCAGGTAGCACTGATCGTATTGTCAGCCGCGTTCGCATGGCTGCTGCGATTTGAGTTCGCATTTCCGCAAGTGAGGCTCTTCCTGCTGGCGCTGCCGCTGCTGGTGTCGATGCGGCTACTGGCCATGGAGCAGTTCAATCTGTTTCACGGTTATTGGCGCTACACGGGAATGAGCGACGCCGTGGACATCGTCAAGGCCGTGGCTCTGGGGTCGGCGGGATTCGTAATCGCGGAGCGGTGGATATTCGGTGTAACATCCTTTCCCATCTCGGTCTACTGTATTGAGGCCATCCTGACCGCGGGCGCGCTGGGCGGAGTGAGGATGCTGTCGCGCGCATTCATGCAGAGGGTGCAAGTCCACGCCAGTGGGATGGCCAGCAAGACGGTAGTGGTGATCGGCGCCGGGTGCGGCGCGGGGATGCTGCTGCGGGAGCTGCCGCGCAGCGGCTACACGGCTTTGGCCCTGGTGGACGACGATCCGGCCAAGGCCGGGGTGAGATTGCACGGGGTGCGGGTGGCAGGCACGATCAAGGATCTTCCCCGGATCGTGCGCCATTTTGGCCCCGAGGAATTGATGATTGCCATCCCCTCGGCGACCGGCGAGGAGATGCGCCGCATTACGGAGCGCTGCCAGGAGACGGGCTTGCGCTTCCGCACCATCCCGGGGCTTGCCGACCTGATCTACGGCACGGTGACCGTGGAGCAGTTGCGGGAGGTCAATCTGGAGGATCTGCTGGGGCGGAAGCCGGTGGAATTCAATCTGCAGTCGGTCAAGCGGAAGATCGCGGGGCGAGTGGTCATGGTGACCGGCGCGGCCGGTTCCATCGGTTCGGAGTTATGCAATCAGTTGCTGATGTACGGGCCGTCGAAACTGGTTTGCGTGGATCAGGCGGAGACTCCGCTCTTCCATCTGCAGCAGGCCCACTCCCGGCCCGGGGTGAAGGCGGTCTATCGCGTGGCCGACGTTACCGACGGGGCCCGAATGCGCGACCTGATCGAGGAACACGATGTGCGCGCCATCTTTCACGCGGCGGCCTACAAGCACGTTTCCCTTATGGAAGAGAATCTGCAGGAAGCGGTGAAGAACAACGTATTCGGATTGCTCACGCTGATGGAAGTCGCCGGCCAATCGGGCTGCGAGGACTTTTTGCTTATATCCTCGGACAAGGCCGTCCATCCCACCAGTTTCATGGGTTGCACGAAGCGGATCGGAGAGCTGATCGTCGCCTCCCGGCCCTCGGGGCGGATGCGCTGCGTTTCCGTGCGCTTTGGGAATGTGCTGGGCTCGCAGGGCAGCGTGATCCCGCTGTTCCAGGAGCAGATCAGGACCCACCGCCAGATATCGGTGACCGACCCCGATGTTACCCGCTACTTTATGACTATTCCGGAGGCAGTGTCTCTGGTGCTGCAGGCCTTCACGATCGGGAGCAAGGGCGACATCCTGGTACTCGATATGGGCCAGCCGGTTCGCATCCTGGATATGGCCAAGACGCTGATTCGCCTGTCGGGCATTGCGCAGGACAAGATAAAGATCGTCTTCAGCGGCCTGCGGCCTGGGGAGAAGCTCTACGAGGAGCTGTTTTACGATTTCGAAGGACGATCTCTCACCGAAGCCCAGAAGGTTCTTCGCACCCAGAGCAGAGTAACAAGCTGGCAGGAATTGCAGGCTCAGTTGCAAGCGCTGCATCGTTCCGCAGTACCAGTGGGCTCCAGCCGAGGACAGCCACCGCAAGCCGGTCCAGATGGTCAAGGAGCCGCAGATGGCCCATGTCGGCGCCGCACTGTCCAGCGCCACCGATTGATTTGCCTTCAAAGCAGCCCGATCATCTTCCCAGCGGCAGTTGTCGCGCTCGGCCCCTCACTACCGCGTAACACTAAGAGATTATCCGTAAATAGTGTTCAACCTGATTTTCGATGAGAAACAGCAAGGCGTTGAGAGGTGCAAACCGGGCGAAAATGAGTTCCAAGATGCCGCAGATCAAGTCTTAGACTGTTTCGGATGCGTTTTGGGCCAAGGTGGAACCACTTGTCCCCGTCGTCACTCAACCTGTTGGACGCCTGTATCGCCGCCAACCTGGTGCAGGGTGCCCGCCGATGCCCGCCCGACATATCTTTTCCGCGAACGTATATGTATTGCGCAGCGGTTGCCAGTGGAAGGCGTTGCCGCGCGAATTCGGCAGCGCCAGCACGGTGCACGCGCATTTTCAGCGCAGACTGGGCGAAGCATAACGCTGGAAGCAGATAGCTCAGGAAAGCACATGAGAACCAGTGGCGCGTTTCGGCATTGAGAATAATGGCGATTTGCAGGAACCGCCAGTTTGCAGGCATGACTGCCTCACATCGCGGGGAGCACTCGCGGCTCTCGTAAAATTCGTTTCTCACCTCAACTCGAAAAAGAAGCGCTAGTGGAGGAAACGTGCGTTTAATAGCAGGCCGCGGCTGCACCCATCATCCCGTATGGAATACGATTTCACATGACTGGTGGAAGATCAGGGCTGGGCGCTGGAGCAAGACATTGAGCCACCGGTGGTGCGCCGCCATAGTACAGAGTAACTTGCGTCGCTGTCTCTTGTCCGCCAAAACTGCATTGGAACGCCCGAGTGCTGTACCAGTTCTGGCAACTCCAGCCAGGATCAGTGATTTGGGTCCAGAGGTAGTTATACAGTTCGAGATTGGAAAACGTAGTCGAGCCATGGGGGGAAATCGTTGCAGTTTAGAACACCATAAGCTTCGAGAAAGACGTCATCCATGCATTTGGTCTGACGCTTGCGCTCGAACATCCGGTCGCCGGCCAAACCTGGCAGAGCTTTGTCATTGGGACTTTGGTCACCGCGGCGCCGGACGGAACCGAGAAGCACTACTATCGGACCTCCAATGGTACAGAGGTGGACCTTCTCCTCACGATTCCCGCCGGAGATCTATCGGCCATCGAGGTCAAGCGCACATCTGCCACGAAGATCGAGCGCGGCTTTCATTCCGCCTGCGCCGATCTGAATCCGCGGGGGCGATTCTGTGTGTATCCAGGCACCGAGCGATCTCCGTTCGACGATAGAACGGACGCCATTAGTGTCGTCGAGCTCGCAAAGGCACTTCAGTCGGTCACGCAGGGGCCAGTTCGCAATTCTGAGGATGAAGGAACCATGGTGCACAAGGCCGAATCGACGTTCCTATTCTTGTTGCTTCTCGTCGTTCCAATGGCTTTGATTGCAGTCACAGTCAAGCTTACTCCCAAAGGCCCAGTACTACGATTTTATGCAAGTAGAATGCGGCCGGGGAACTTGATCAGTGGATCCTTAGACAATAGATATGTATCCGGGAGCTGAATACATCAGTTGCTGCTTCTTCAGTGGGAAATGCCTTCACGTCGGACAACTTTGAAAACGGTCATAGCAAGAATCTTGAGATCAAGCCAAAAGGAACGGGCGTGGAGGTACTCACAATCCAGGCGAACCTTCTCCGGGATCGGCAACTCGTCCCGCCCATTCACCTGCGCCCAGCCAGTCAATCCAGGAACCAGCAGGTGAATGCTTCGCTCGGTTCTTAGCGCGACCAGATCGTCCTGATTGAACAGTGCCGGGCGCGGACCGACGAAGCTCAGGTCGCCCGCGAGAATGCTGAACAACTGAGGCAGTTCGTCGAGGCTCGTCCGGCGGAGGAAACCGCCAATAGGTGTCAGGTGTATTGAAGGATCCGAGAGCAGATGAGTGGCAACCTGAGGAGTGTCTATCCGCATGCTACGGAACTTCGGCATCTGGAATAGCCTATTGTCCTTTCCAACCCGATTGGACCAATGTAGGACCGTGCCCCTCGAGGTCGCCTTAATGACCAGCGCAAGAGCGAGAAACAAAGGCGAGAGAAGGAATATAAACAGCATCGAAGATGCAATATCAAATACGCGCTTATGCCATGGCATGGAAACTCTCCAAATTCACGATGCCACACTCAGTCGCCTCTTCCGCTTGCCGCGCAGATAAGAGACGGGCCGGATCACCGCCCTGTTTGGGCTTGCAGAAATCTTACCTCTCTGCGCATCCCTTCAGAAAGCGATATTGCCGGACGAAAGGCGAAAGTGGACTCAAACCTCGAACCATCGTAAACATCGTCGTGAATGAATTTCTCCAATCGTTGGCCGAACTGCCCCGGATCGCCCATTCTGCGAGAGATTGCCCCGACAGCCTTTAGGAGAGCCAACGGAATGCTAAGGCGTGGAATAGGACGACCAAGAGCTTGACAAATAGCCGACACAATCTCTCTCATGGACACAGGCCGCGCCGAGACATTGAATACTTCAATACCAGATACCGGGCGCTCCAGCGCACAAAGACAAGCACGTGCGGCATCCTCTTTGTAGATCAGACTTTTCTGATTCTGCCCAGAGCCGGGCCAAATAAAGCGTCCGCGATCTAGCGCGCCGATCAGCTTCGCCACGTTGCCCCGGTCCCCTTCGCCGTAAATCGTGGCGAAACGTAGAATGGTGAGCGAGCCTGGCCCCGTTGCCATTCGCTCGTTGGCGCTGACCTCGCTGCGCCATTTGCTGATGGCGTAGGGACCTTGAGGATGGCAAGGTACAGTCTCGTCGCAGATGACTCCCGAATAATCGCCATAAACCGAAACTGAACTGATCAGAACCACGTGAGGAACACCGCACGCCAAGGCTGCCTCAACAAGGTAGCGCGTTCCCTCTACATTCACGGCGTCAAAGAGAGTGGAGTCCCGGAACCCAGGACCGAAGACATGCGCGAGTCCGGCGGCGTGCACGATCGCCGTTATACCTTCGCAGGCTTTGCAAAGCATCGCGGTATCGCTGATGTCCCCTACCAACATCTCGACGCCGTCAATCTCGGAGACGGGGTTTCGGTCGAAGCCGCGAACATGCCAGCCCGCCTCTCGCGCTAAACCGACTACCTCGGAGCCCAGAAACCCGGACGCCCCAGTCACCAATAATTGTCTCGATAGGGAAGTCACTCGGATCTGAGGCCTTCAATCGTATCTTTGTAGACCTGAAGTACATAGCCAAGGGTGTATTTCTTCTCAGCGGCCTGACGGGCGCGCTCGCCCATCGCGCGTAGACGCTCCGGGTTGGCCTTCGCTTCGCGTAAAGCCGATACAATCAGATCGGGGCGGCCAGGGGAAATTACCCAACCAATTGCTTCTTCTCTCACGACGGCCGCCAGCTCGGAATTGTCGTCACACACCGCCAGCAGCGGCTTTCCAGCGGCCAGCACGTTATACATCCTGCTCGGTACAGATATGCCCGCCATCCCGCTCGAAAAAGAGATGATCGCCACATTGCAGGCATTCAACCCGTCACAAAACTCTTCTTGCGGAAGAGGATCGAGAATAGTCAGGTTATCCAGCTTTCGTGCTTGCTTATGCTCAATCGCCCAGCGCTTCTTTGCACCCCAGCCAATCAGAAGGAATTGGAATTTATCGTCAGAAGCGAGCAATTCTGCGGCCTCTGCTATGTCCTTAATGCCATGTGTGCGCCCGATATTCCCGCAGTACTGCGCGACAAAGCGTCCCCTCAGATTCAATTTGTCAAGCAGCAGGTTTTCTGAGAGCGGTTGCGGAAAAACTGCTTTGGTATCGCCCCAGTTTGTGGCGATAACTACCCTGTTCCGGCGGCCCTTGAGCTTCTCGCCGACAAGGTCCCGCATATCCCTTCCGAGAACGATTATACGAGATGCACTATTGTAAAGCCAACGACTTGCAAGATCCATCAATCTAACAACCAGCGATTCTTGACTAAAGATTCCGAGCCTGGTGAATATCTCCGGATATACGTCATATACTAGCAGTACAAAACGAGCCCCCTTCAATCGGCAGGCAAGCGCCATCAGGTACGGAAGGAGAGGTGGATTAGTAACTACTATTATAATGTCTTTTCGGCGGAACCGGCACAGCGCGGCTGCGAAGATGGATACACTAATGGTGATCAGGTTGACGACTTTGGAAACAAGCCTGTTCTTGTCCAGCGTGGTTGCCCGGCAGCGCTTAACATCCACGCCATTGCGCATTTCGCGAACTGGTGCGCGCACCCCACGTACCAAGTAGCTAGGCTGTCCGCACAGTACAGAAACATCGTACACTCCCGCAAGCCCCTCGGAGATCTCAGTAAGGAAAGTCGAAGTAACTTCCGGATAGTACAGTTCTGAAACGACCCAAATGCGCTGACTGTTTAACATGGTCTTCAAAGCTTCGGACTCCCTTTTGTGGGCAACCTATCATACGCAACCGTCTCGCAGTTACTAAGCCGACTCCTATCGAGCCAGTCGCTCTATTGAAGAATGGATGGCTGCCTCACCCGTTATCGATCTCGCGAACGACTCCCTCCGCGCCGCGCTCCCGCAATTGATATTGGTCATAGATCCATGCGTAAGTTCTTTCTAGACCCGCCCGAAGGCTGATGTTTGGTTCCCAACCCAGATACTTTTCGATTAGTGTGTTGTCGCTGTTGCGGCCATTTACGCCTTTGGGTGCTCCCAGGTCGTAGTTGCGATGCAACTTGATTCCCGCAATGTCTTCGACGATGTCCACCAACTGGTTGATGCTGACCGCTTCGCTCGATCCAAGATTGATGGGCTCCAGAATCTCAGAATGGACGATCAGTCCGATGCCCTTGATGCAGTCATCGATGAACATGAAGGAGCGGGTTTGGTGCCCGTTACCCCAGATCTCGATTTTGTGTTTGCCGGCCAACTTGGCTTCAATCACCTTGCGGCAAATTGCGGCCGGGGCCTTCTCGCGGCCACCAAACCAAGTTCCCCAGGGGCCGTAAACATTGTGGAAGCGCGCCACACGCACATGCAGACCAAAGTCCTCCATAAAGTGGCGGCACATCCGCTCCGAAAAGAGCTTTTCCCAGCCATAGCCGTCCTCGGCCAAAGCGGGATATGCGTCTGATTCTTTCAAGGCCGGCGCCGTGAATCGATCACCGTCATCAGGCGTGTGCTGCAGATCGCCGTTGTAGACACAGGCCGAAGAGGAATAAAAATAGCGCTCGACACGGCATTTCCGCGCCGCCATCAACATGTGAGTATTAATGAGAACCGAGAGCATGCACAGGGCTTTGTTCTTCTCGATGAAGCCCATCCCGCCCATATTTGCGGCCAGGTTATAGACCTCAGTTGCGCCCTTTGTCGCAATCTCACAATTCTCCTTGTCGTTCAGGTCGAGCGTAAGGTTCTCGACATCGTCGAATTTCTGATACCAGTGCTCGAGGGGTTTCACGTCGACCGCCCGGATGTGTCTGTAACCCTGCTCCCTGAGGGAGGCCACCAGATTTCCGCCGATGAATCCACCACCGCCTGCCACCACTACCAATTGGTCCTTCATTCTTGCTCCTTTGCCGATTACTTACGAGAATACTGATGCAGTCCGCCATACGGGGAGGCAGTCACAGTGTGACCACCTGTCGTGGGCGCCATTATTGGCTTCACAGGCTGTACGAAATCGAAAGCTGTACATTTCATTAAATATAACTCATTTTGAAGACGATGTCCCTCGTTGCGGATTGGCGGGACAAACCAATGAAAGGTATACTTGCAAAGTAGCTTCAGCTGTGGCTTTCCGGGAAAACCTCCGGACGTTGCTTTCGGCGGCTTTGCTAATGCCGGCGGTCCAGGAATTCTCCCCTTTCAGTGCGGCCCTAATGGCCCCAGAGATCGCCGGGACTGATATTGGATCAAAGTAAATGGCCTCTTCCCCACCGATCTCCTGAAGAGATGCCGCATTGGAAGATGCGACAAGGTCACCTGCAAACTGAGCTTCCAGGATGGGCATTCCAAACTTCTCGTAAAGAGAAGGAAGTACATACAGTGCAGAATGGACCAACAGGGGTTGGATATGCGCCATGGGCACATAACCTAGACACTGGACTGTCGGACCGCGATTTTCGCTGGGCATGGCCGGAAGTTGGACGTTCGCAGGGAAGCGTCCCATGATGACCAGGGCACAGTCATGGACATCTTTGCACTACACAGACGCCTTGAAGAACCTGGGTATATTCTTATGTAACGCGCCGCCGCCGTTGGAAAGTGGAACGCCTCTTTGTCTGGATGCAGAACTATCGCCGCCTGGTTGCACGATGGGGATACCAGATCAAAACTTCGTCGGCTTTCTGTAACTCGGATGCCTTCTCAGGCTCCAAACGCATTTATGAGATGGGTACTAGTGTTCGACATCTGTCGTCAATGGATAAGTACCTCGAATTAAGATAAAAGCATGCGCTCGAGGCTCACGCGAAGAGGGACATGGGGTCTCCAATTGGAGGCTGACATGAGCCGTGCGGGACTTCCCACCACAAAAGGATTGTCATCCGCCGAATTCGGATGTCCTTCAAAGGCTATCTCACGTTCAATCTCTAGAATCTGGAGGGCCAAGTCGGCCACATGCTTGATGGTCAGGGGGGTTCCTGTGCAAACATTAAAAACCCGGTGATTGGGCACTTCAATCTGAAGAATGGCTAGGTAGGCTGCCACCACATCGGCCACATCCACGAAATCGCGTGTACTGTTTGTGCCACTCATAGTTATCGCACTTCTATCTAGCGAACCGCTCATTCTGATACGCCTCAAGAGGGAAGGAATGACAAGTTCCTGCCGTTGATAGGGGCCCAGATGGTTGAAGGGCCTAGCAATACGGATATCCAGCTTATGTTCATAATGTCCAGCCATTTGCTCTATAAGGTGTTTGGCGAGCCCATATCGTCCCTGAGGGATGATAGGGCTCTCTTCGGCCCGAAGGCAAAGGGAAGGAGCGTAAACATGGCAACTGCTCACCAATAGAACTCTGGCGTCCTCTAGATGCTCTAAGAGATTCATAACCATCCTGACATTGAGCAGGACGGGATCAACGGATGTGAATTGGCTCGGGATCGAGGCTCCCGCAAGGTGGATAACGAAATCCCAGGCTCGAGGTAGGTCTTTCAGCGCTTTAGGGTCTTTCAGGTCGATGTAAATGGGGTCAACGCCGTCAGGAAGGGAAGCCAAAGTGTTCCGCTGGAGACTAAAGACACGGTAGCCCCAATCGAGCAATAAGCGCGACATGTGCTGACCCACGAATCCCGAGCCGCCGGTAATGAGTACCTTCTTAGTATTCATCAGTTATCGCCATAAAGAATCTGAAGAGTTGGCAGATCGCAGTCCGACCATGTGTCATAGGCGCCCCCCTGGCCTCACAGGCTGTGCGCAATCGACAGTCGCGCATAAGATTGGAATGCAACTCATTTCGGAGAGGATGTCCCCGGTTGCCCAATGGTGGGACGAACCAATGACAAATATACTTCCAAAGAAGCTTCGGCCGTGGCTTTCCAGGAAAACCTCCGGAGGTTGCTTTCGGCGGCTCTGCGAATGCCATCCGTCCAAGAAGCCTCCCCCTTTACCGCAACCTTAATGGCCTTGGAGATCGCCTGCACCGACATTGGATCAAAATAGATGGCACCTTCCCCGCCAATCTCAGGCAGAGAGGCCGCATTTGAGGATGCTACAAGGGCACCCGCAAACTGAGCCTCCAAGATCGGCATTCCAAACCCCTCGTAAAGAGAAGGAAGTACAAAGAGTACTGAATGGCTTAACAGAGGCTGGATATGCCCCATGGGCACGTAACCTAACCACTGAATTCTGGCACTTCCACCTTCATTGGGACTGTCCGGAAGCTGGACGTTGGCTGGAAGGCGTCCCATGATAACAAGGGTGCAGTCGTGAACATCTTTGCAATCCAAATACGCCTCGATGAGCCTAGGTATGTTTTTATGTAAAGCGCCGCCTCCGAATGCGATAATATATTTTCCCGGCAGGTCGTAGTGAGTCCGCAGGGCTTCCCAATCAATGGGCGCGGATGGCTTGCCCAGCCAACCTGGCCCTAGGTGAGTCACGGTGATTTTGGACGGTGCTGTGCCAAGTCGCCGGCATATGGACGATTTAGAGAATTGGGATATGGTAATTACATGATCTGTTAGGCAAACCGACGCAGATGAAAAGAAGGCCAGCATCAGGCATCTGAACCACGGAAGGGTTTTGCGCGCATCCACATAGTTCATGTCGGGGACAGTGACCACATTGATGCACGGCGCTACTAACGGTGCGACATACCCCAGGGAATGAACCAAGTCGATGCGATATTTGATCAGGAGAAAAGGCAGAACCATCTGTTCATACAAATAGCGCACCGGCCGGTGGGCTGCCTTAACGTTGCATGCAATTGTCTTCAGATTCGGTGCCTCGGCAAGTGGAAGATCTTTCGACTCCTTATTCAGAAAAACAACATATTCATTCGTCGGATCCAGATTTACAAGCGCATTAACCAGACAAACGCCATATGTTTCCGTACCCCCGCACTGGCTAGGAATCAAATAAAGCAGATTTATCCCAATTCTCATTCTGCGCCCACTTCCGGAAGTCGTGTTATCAACGACATCGTTTCAATATTGCTTTGACCATTACCATTGTCAGCTTGATATGTTGTACCAGTTTTTCTATATGACCTGTCATCTAATCGGCGTTCTAACGGTCGTCTCAATAGACTCGCCGATCTCTTTCTCGCTGCTGTAGTCGCGATCAATTTCTTCGTGCAGATGCCAAGGATCATGCTCCAGTAACTTCCTGCCAGCTATTGGCGAACGAGGTCAGCGATGTCTCCTAACCCGGCGTAGCCGGGTTAGGGTGTCGCAGGATCTTGCATATCCTTGTTCTTCGTCTTCGCCGCGCAAAATTGACTTCGACTGCCCACTTCGCGCAACAGCACCTCAAGGACTTTCTTTTGGTCGTATTGGTCTAGGATGAACTTCTGAGAACGCCGCACGAACTCATGCGCGACCTCCTTATCCATCAATAACACCTTAATCTGCGCCGCGAACTCGCTCGGCGTGTCCGCGCATTTGTAATGAACGCCATCCACTAACCCGCTGCCTTCGGCGCCTGTTCTCGTCGAAACCACCGGCAGCCCCCGCAGCACCGCTTCGATGGTTTTTAACTTCACTCCCGCCCCTTGCTGCATTGGGTTCACAAATACCGCGCTCGACTTATAGAACGGCGACAGTTCTTCAGGATCGAAATGGATTGTAATATTCGCATATGGCTTTGCAATTTCCTCCAGCCACCTACAGCCTTTCCCCCGAGTGCTGCCCGCAATCAGGAACTTGTAGCCCGGGACATCGGTCAACCTACGATGGACACTCTCTATGTACCACTCTACGGCCTCCCTGTTCAGCGGCGTCCATAGGTTCCCGACAAACAGAACCTGGAAGCCCTCCAACGAAGGCTCGTCAAGAAGGTTGCGATCGACGGCGGACGGCACGAAGGCTGTGGGCTGACGATCGTGCGGGTCCCAACGCTGCTTGTAGCGACCAAGTTCGTCGTGCGAGATGAACCAGAGCATGTCCATAGCCGGAAGCATCCGCGCGATATGGCGCCGAATCCGGAATGCTTCCTGTAGGAAATAGAGCTTACCCAACCATGATCGCTCTGCCTTTGCGGTCTGAATATAGTAGGTATACTCATCATTGTCGACTCTGATGATGGCCGCTTTATACCTCAAACTCTTGTTGAGCAGGATTTCCGTTGCAAATTCAGTATGCATCAGAACAACGTCGTACTGATCCTCGAGATTTGCGCGACGCAGACTGCTTCGGATCGCGGTCTGACTCGGTTTGATGGAAAGCAGCCCCCAGAGGCTGCGGCGCCGCTTCGAAATGATGAGACGGCGGACCAGTTTCTCCACCCTTTCCCTGTCCGCCTTCGGCGGCTCTGCCCCTGCGGTGACAATCACATCGAGTGTCAGACCCAGGCCGTGCAACGACTGAATCCGGTTCCACATGTCCACCAATCCCCCGCTCGTAGGCGGATAAGGAAAATCGGTGCACACGTACAGAAGTTTCAAATCGCCTGGTTTCATGAAAAGGCGTTGCAATCAGCAGCGGTAAAGTCCATGTATTGATCGTGGAGCGATTCGTCACCTGCGCCAGAACCGAACATCCGGTGCGCATTTCGGCGAAGTGAACTGAGCAGAGGGCCGAAAGCTACTTGTCATTCTTCCAAAGCCGCGTGAGTCGGCACGAGACGCTTTGCATTTGGCGACCGCATAACACCGTTGGCACGGTTCGTCGATCCACGACTTGACACAAGCACGGCGACAACAAGAAACGGAAACAGCCCATTAATTATCATCGGTAGTCCGGCGTCGAGCCCCGCCCGGATGAAGATATTTGGCCATAACAAAACGCAATAAGCCGTCACGCCTCCAAGTTGATTACTTTTCGAGCATAGGGCGCAAAGAAACCCAAATATGCCCCCTGTGACAACTGCGGAAATCCAGTAAAACCATGGGCCTCCAAAATAGACGCTTTCTCCGACTACACCGGGAAGGGCAACCGAAAACGCCCGTGCGCCCTGCGGTATGTTCGTAATTATTTCTGCCATGTCAAAATTCGGTTGAAACGTCACGATGTTTCCCGTAAGGACCTTTGGCAATGGGAGCGTAACAGCCCACAGCGCTAGGTCACCGACATTTACGCGCTCACCACTATCCAACACAACAGCCGCGTTTAGCGGTAGACCCGTTTCCAATCTTACCGAGGCCCAGACCTCGTCAGATACACTAACCGACCCCGAAAGGCTTCCCGTAAGTCGCACTCTTGTATACAGGGCGGACGCAATTACCGCCAACGGCGCTACGACCACAAGCGTTACAACTAGATACTTCCTCGCGCGGCGACAGTTTCGCCAAAGCAACATCACGTACAGACCGACGCCCATTAGAATCGTGCCGCGCCCCATGTAGCTATCGGAACAATAAATGAGATACAATGGCCCAAAGACGGCTAGCGCAAGATGCACGGGTCGCGTTAAGTAGGCATGCAGACGCCATAAGTAAACAGGGTAGCATAGGAGTGTAACATATCCAACCAAACGCTCAATAACCGCTTTATCAGGGGCGACGCCGAATCCAAATGCGGCCTGCAAGTCGGGCAAAGGAGGGTTCCACAACAAGTTGAGGCGCATCGTCGGATAAACCAGTGGAAAAACCACTGAGGTGAAATAAAGCCAGAAGCCAATTATGGCAATGTATGTAGCATCGATCCGACTCAGTCGCCAATCGATCTTCCGGCATGTTCTTGCCCCAGCATCGCGGAATAAGTTAACCACGACTGCAAAGCCGGCTCCAGCAGCCGCAACATAGACGAGATACATTACCGAGTAAGAATGAGGAACTTCTGTATACGCGGAACCAAAGCCGCATATAACATAGATGCCACAGAGAAAGGCCCAAAGATACAGTCGTTCAAGTCCTGTCTGCATCCGATGGTGCAGAATGAGACCTATGATGAAAGTGCCTGCGGTTACCGCGAATAACACGCTATAATTCAACTCCATCATAGTGTCCAGGCCTTTAAATCGTCATGAAGACAAGTGGCGTAGGCGAACGATGCCCGACAGCCACCGGGAAGAAAGCAGTCGTCAATGGGAGCATTAATATGCTTCATGGCTAAAGCTGCGCAGATTAGTGCTGTCAAGTCCGCGAGGCTCACGTGGTTGAAGGTGCTGCGAAAGCACGGCTTGTTCGGAATTCTCATTTCTGAGAGACCTTCCGAATCCAAAAGGAAGGTCCCCAGGCTCTGCCGGGTTGGCAGGAGAACTTTGAGAATTCCGGAAGTAAACCTCCCGCTGTTGCTTTCGTTTTGCCGAAGCCCATCGTGTCGTGCCCCTGCTGCTGTTGCGGTTGTTTCTGCTTTCAGCGGTTGTAAAAAGGCCTCTTTGAGGGGCCAACAACTGTAAATTCTTCCCCTCTCCCGGAGGATACTTAGTATAACAATGTTGGTTTCCCCGTCTCATGACTTACTACATAAATCATGCCTTACGCCACACTACACGGTTCACATAGGGCACATAGCTATGAATGATCCGTACAACTTTTTCAGACAGATTAGGAATGTCGTAATCCCGTACGATTCGCAGCGCCCGCTTGTCGCCGGCTGGTTGCGCCTCCAGCACCGTCAACGCATCGAGAACGCGCTCCGGGTCAAGTCCGGTCATCATCACCGCGCCTTCCTCCATTCCCTCAGGACGCTCGTGAGCCTCGCGGATGTTCAACGCCCGGAAGTTGAGGATCGAGGATTCTTCTGTAATTGTGCCGCTATCGGACAGGGTTGCCCGAGCCTTCATCATGAGGTGAACGAAGTCGGACAGGCCCATTGCCTTCACCAGTCGGATTCTTTCCGAGAAATTCACGCCCCCCGCATCTATCTTTTTTTGCGTCCGGGGATGCACGGAGACAATCAGCGGCAGTTGATATTGCGAAGCTACGCTTTCCAATACTCTTACCAAGTTTCCGAACTGCCGCGGAGAGTCGATGTTCTCCTCCCGATGCGCACTGACCATGAAATAGCGATCTTCGGTCAAGCCGAGCCGCGCCAAGACGTCGGAGCGGTCAATCTTCTGACGATAGTAGGTCAAGACCTCGTACATGGGGCTGCCGGTCTTGATGACCCGGTCGGGAGCGATGCCCTCGCGCAGCAAGTATTCGCGGGAAATGTCGCTGTAGGGCAGATTGATGTCGCTGATATGGTCGACGATCCTGCGGTTGATCTCCTCCGGCACCCGTTCGTCGAAGCAGCGATTTCCGGCTTCCATGTGGAAGACCGGGATCTTCATTCTCTTGGCCGCGAGTGCAGCCAGGCAACTGTTCGTGTCACCCAGAATCAGCACTGCATCCGGTTGTATCTCAGCGAGTACATCGCTTGTTTTTGAAATAACCAGCCCAATTGTGTCAGCCGCGTTCTTACCGGCAGCTTGCAGAAAGTGATCGGGCCGGCGGATTTCCAGGTCGTCAAAGAATACCTGGTTCAGTTCATAGTCGTAGTTCTGACCCGTGTGAATCAGAACGTGCTTCGTATAACGGTCCAATGCTGCGATAACACGCGACAACCGAATGATCTCCGGGCGCGTACCCAGAATGGTTGCTACCTTCATGTTTACTCCAGCGTCTTGCACTTGCTTTGTGTCTCACAATCGACGGGGAGATAATAAGTGTCCGGGCGATCTGGATCGAACATTTCGCTCGACCAAAACAGGGTCACCATTTCTCCCAGGCCCACGTTGGTGATCGAGTGCGTAAATCCAGGCGGAATGTCTATCACCTCGTATGCACTGCCCGTCACCGAATACTCTTCGACCGGCCCGCCTTCAACGGCTCTCATCCGGATCAAGCCTGCTCCTTCCACTACGAAGAACTTCTCAGCCTTGGTGTGGTGATAGTGGTTTCCCCGCGTCACTCCTGGCTTGGTTCTTGATACAAATATCTGCCCAAGGTGATTCTGCTTGATGAATTCTGCCAAGCTCCCTCGGAGGTCAGACTTAATCTCCAGGTTGTGTCGTCGCTCAGCGGGCGGGACATACGATAGATAGGTCGCATACAGCGCCCGATTGAACCATTCCGCAAAGTCAGGCAGTATCAGCGAATTTCTCATCTCATGGAACGCCTGGATTCTGCCTGCCAGGTCGCCGAGCTGAATCTTGCAGGTGGGAATCTCCACCCCGGGTTCGCTCGCGCCCTGAGGGCCATCGATTTCCGCCAGGAATGCCGCAACCACGTCGTCCACATAGCTCAGTTCCACCTCGCGCGCCGGATCGGTGACGGCAATTGGCAGATGGTTCGCAATGTTGTGGCAGAAGGTTGCCGTGACCGAGTTATAGTTCGGGCGGCACCACTTCCCGAAGAGGTTTTTCAGGCGGTATATCTGTACACAAGCTCCGGTATCTGAGGAGAATTGCCGCAGAACATTCTCGGCCTTCGCCTTGCTCGCTCCGTAGGGATTGTCCAATTCGGCCTGGACTGAAGAACTGAAAACGATCTTCGGAGAACGACCGCTTTCCAGCAGGAAATGGCACACTCGTTCGGTGAGCCCCGCATTTCCTCTCTCGAAGTCAATCGGATCTTGCGGCCGGTTGACGCCGGCCAGATGAAAGATGACATCGGCGTCGAGCACCCAACTCCTCAAATCCTCGACCGAATTCTCTTGATCGAAAATCCTCGTCTCGCAATCCTCGCGTTCAAGCAGACGAACTGCCAAGTTGCGGCCTAAGAACCCCCGCCCGCCGGTGATTAGAATTCTCGTCAAGCCAGCACCGTCTTGCCCTTAAGGGCATCCTGCACGCACTGTAATTTCAGCAACATGTTCATCATTCCATCCACGTCCAGCAGTACTGCGTTGTGCGAGTTGTAATCAATAGCCTCGGAAATCTCTGCTTTTCCACTGCTGAAAAAGCTGGAATAGTTCAAATCACGCACGTCAGCCGGCACCCGGTAGTAATCCCCAAGGTCCTCCGCATGGGCCATTTCTTCCCGGTTTAATAGGGTTTCATAGAGCTTCTCGCCATGCCGCGTGCCTATAATCCGAATCTCATTTTGCACGTTGAAAAGCGTCATCATGGCCTTCGCCAGGGTACCGATTGTCGCCGACGGAGCCTTTTGTACAAAGATATCTCCCGGCACACCATGCTTAAAAGCATAAAGCACCAGGTCCACTGCCCCCTCGATGGTCATCATGAAGCGGGTCATATTTGGGTCGGTCACAGTGAGCGGTTCGCCAGTTAGAATTTGATTCAAGAACAGCGGAATCACCGACCCTCGGGACGCCATCACGTTCCCATACCGCGTCCCGCAGAACACCGTAGAACTGTCGCTGTACATCCGTGCCTTCGCCACCATGCACTTTTCCATCAGTGCCTTCGACATTCCCATCGCGTTTATCGGGTACACAGCCTTGTCCGTACTCAAAACGATCACTTTGCCAACATTGGAAGCCAGCGCAGCCTTCATCACGTTTTCGGCGCCCAGCGTGTTCGTGTGAACTGCTTCTATGGGAAAAAACTCACACGAAGGAACCTGCTTCAAAGCTGCCGCGTGAAACACGAAGTCTACCCCGCGCATCACCTGCATAACGCTGTCGTAGTTCCGCACATCGCCCAAATAGAAGCTGACGGCAACGTTTCTCAGCCTGTTGCGCATGTCCTCCTGCTTCTTTTCGTCCCGGCTGAAGATGCGGATCTCGCTGAATCCAGCCTTGCTTCCCAAGTTCACCACGGCATTGCCGAACGTCCCCGTCCCTCCGGTGATAAGAAGGGTCTTGCCTTTAAAGATTTCTCTGTCTTGCTGTTCTGACACGCTTCCTCCTCGTGAAGCCACATTTCACAGGCCACATGTTGATACATTGCTCCGCACGCATTACAAATCTGAATCAAGTCTTCTCGATAGGTACGAGAAGCTTCTGAGCGCACTCACATGGCTGCCTCGAGCATATTCACATTCAGAATACAGATCCAATTCATTTCGGGCCAGACGACGGCATCTGCCGGGGAAGAGAGAGATGCCTTCAACTTGGCAAGACGCCGACGGTTCCTGCACGCGGAACATTCTTAGAATTGTATGGCAACGGTCTGGCTCAAAACTTACCTCCCGCTGCTGCGAGGCGGCGACGAAGCTCGTGACCCACGCCAACGATTCGGGGATGCGGTTCGAAATGCCGCGTTACGAGAAAGGCGATGGGGTCAAGCAAGAACGACAAGAGGGCCTGTAGGGCGGCGCGAACCGGGGCCCTACCGAATGCGAAGCAGATGGCAGACTGCCATCTTGCCTTTGACCGCGCAAGCCGACTTAAGCGTAAAACTGACTTGGGGAGGTCCGGCCGTGCCAGAACTTTCTCATAGAGGTAATTATACTCACGAGCCGAAACGATACGTCCAATGTTTGTCTTGGTTGTAGAATGATCGCGGTAGTAAGCCCAGGGCCGCCCCGCAGAATATGCGATCTCATGTCGTAATGCAATCCTGACAACGAAGTCCCAATCCAGCGTAGATCGAAGTACAGGATCTAACAGGCCAACATCATGAAGCACCTCTTTTCGAATGAATAGAGCGCAGTTGGCAATAAAAAAGCCACCCAGGAGCAGTTCTTCGATGCTCACTGTGCCCGGCCGCATCTCCTCCAGGAGCTTGCCAGCAGCGTCCACACGCGCCCAGTCCCCGTACACAGCCGCAGCTTCCGGGTGCTCTCGGAGCGCTTGGACTCCTTCTTCGACTGCCCAGGGTGCCATGAGATCATCTGAATTGATCCAGAGCACAACATTGCCTGTCGCAGCAAGCAAGCCCCGATTAACGGCAACTGCCTGTCCCGCGTTGCGCTGCCGGATGACCACGAGTCTCGATCCATAGCGCTTGACCAGCGACGCCAGGACATCGGGAGTATCATCAGTGGAACCATCGTCGACAATTATGTGCTCGACAAATGGGTAAGTTTGGGACATGACGCTATCGACTAATTCGCCGCAGTATTTGCCATAGTTGTACGCGGGAGTGACTATACTCACCCGCGGCGCAATTACGAGTTCATACATTGCAACTCCAATCGTCCTCTAAGGGACGAACGTCACACTCAAACCAAGTACACTCTTGCCGTGTCTCACGATCATTAATCCTCGAAATGTGCGAGTCCGTCCTCTATGGCGTCCGGCGCTGTTCTGTGCGCCTGCCGGGCAACGCGTTTGCCTATTCCCAACGAGTTGTGCTCGTGTCATCTCGCCGTCTCGGCAGCAGACATCCGTCTCTGAATGCAAGGCGTCGAGCCGGTGCCGCTGCCAGCGCGTCCTTGCCGTCCATGCCAAAGCAAGTAGATAGTGGAAGCGGACATGCTCGCCATGACAGCCCAGCATGTGTCTGTAATCGTAACCGTGTGCGTCAGCGCTAGGAAAATGAAAAGGATCATCGCGTTAAGTACTCCTTGCAGGGCCGAAGCCCAAAAACAATGTGCGACTCGGCCTGAACCGAGTAACTTAAGAAATGCCGGTACGCCCAACAGGCTGACGAATGTGGCGCCCAGCATCATCCTGAAAGCTCCCGGGAGTGCAGGGCTGAAATTATGTCCGAGCCAGGCATGTAGCAGCGGCCGAGAGAATAATGCCAGCGAGCCAAAAACGGTCAAGCCGAGCCAGAAAGTCATGTAGAATGCACGCGTCACCTTGCGCTCAGCTGCCAAGACCTTTGCGGGACCGGCTCCCATCGCATGACTGACTTCCGGCATCAGTGCGCGCAAACCTGTCTCGATCAAGCCCCTTGTCCGCATCGCTCCGGTATAGGCCATCTCATAGACGGGAAGAACACTGACACCGGAGTATCGCGAAAGCATGAGCTTATTGAGCGGCGACAACAACAGGCTTATGGCCGCACCGCCAAACACCCACCCACCAAAGCGCAGGATTCTAGCCGCATCGTGTAGGCCAACAGTGCTGATATCGATGACACGCACACGAAGAATTCCTCGGATCGATGTGACTGTTACGATGTTAAGCGCCAGATATGAAACCGCAACTCCGACCAGCAGGCTACCAACGCCGTAACCGGACGCGAGCAGCGCGGTGGTCACGGCCAAGCTGATCGCCTGGTTTGCAACTTGAGTTGCGCTGCTGATGTCCATTCGTCCGAGACCAATAAGCGTGGCGTTGAATGAATCAACACACATCACGTAGGCCGAGAGGACGCCAACATAAGGCAGGAGCGCGCGGGCTATCTGCCTGTGCTCGAGCCCGAGGCCGAGAGCTGCAATGACCCCATCGCGAAGCAACCAGACCCCGGCGGCAGCCATGAGGCCAACGAGCCCGACGATGACCAGCGCATTCGTTACACAAGTTCGGACTCCGTGAATGTCACCGGCGCCGTAACGCTCAGCCACGATTTTCGACACGGCGTTCGGGACACCGAGGTTTCCCACCTGGGCCGCCGCTATAATGATGCCCAGAGCCACCCAAACGCCGAAACCGCTATAACCCAGATAATGCAGATAGATGGGATAGGACAGGATACTGATGAAAGCGGAAATTACAGCGCTCAGGTTGCCGGAAACGATATTGCGACGCAGCTGGGACCCGAGCAATTGCCTCGCAAGACGGCGAGGATGCCACTTATTTGGCGGGTTATCGGTCGGTGGGGCATCGAGTGCTACAGTCTTCAATTGGCGCCCCTGGTTGCTGCGTGGCCGCAAAAGGAGTCGTATTAAGACCGCATAAACGATCTCCAATTAGACCCGCTAATCTCTTATTCATTGGGTACTTATGCTATCGCGCCGACACACGGCTTGCCATAGATCCACAGCTTACGAAAAATACTGCATGAACCGGTTGTAAGCCGCTCTCCCGGCCGCTCAGGGCAAAATCGCTTGATGGTTTGATAAATGTTATTGCAGTGCAAGCGACGCGGGCATTAAAGAACCTCTGCAAGCGCCCCAGTGATTATCTCTCGCGAGGAGTTTACGACAAGTTACAGATGCTGCTACGTTCCGGTCAAGCGCGTATGAACCCAGCCCATTCCAGGCAATCTCCAAAACCGACGTTGAGGATTCAGCATGGCTCCAGCAAGCTCTATCACAAGCTTCTTACGTTCATCGCGCGCATCCGTCCTTTCCCAAACAGAGACTGTAAGCACCGCTATGAATGCCGCGCTAAGAGCAAGAAGGGTGCCTAAGATCATGATCACGCTTATATGAGGCGAGGACTTACGCTGTGGCACGTTGGCTGCGTCCAAGACGCGAACCGTAGGAATCTCTTTTGCCTCCTGAACTTTGGCTGCCTCATACTGCTTGGTCAGAGCAACCCAGAGTACTTCCTCGACACTCATCTTTCGCTCTAAATCATAATATGTAAGCCCTAGAGCAGGCAATTCGCTGACAGAAGGGTACGCCGAATCGCTCGCATCGGGCCCAGGTTCGCCAGTCGATCCCATCATCTTGTCCATTTGTTGCTGGAGCTCTGCAATGCGTGCTTTCGCGGCGCGTACTCTGACATTGTCTTCCGAATAGGCCTGTTGCAGCCCAGCGAGTTCGGAACGGGCAACTGCCATCTCGTCCTGCAGCTTGAGCCCCGACTCCACCATTGCCTTTCCCTGGGAAGAAATGTCGATCGTTTTGTTCTTCGTGGAAAACTGGCTAAGGGCTTTGGCGGAATCATCCAGGTCCTGCTTGATTTCCTTAAGGCGCGCTTCCAGAAAGATTCGCTCCCGTCGAGCTGCGGAAGTGCTGTTATGGGTTACAACACTGTCAAGTTCTTCAATGTACCCTTGTGCTATGTTTGAAGCGAGCACGGGGTTATCAGCTTGCACACTCACGGTAATAATTCCGCTCTTGAGATTTTCCCGGATATCGGTGTCGGCGTCCAATTGCTTGCAGGCATCCTCGATGAACTGCTTCTTGTAGTGGTGAATCAGGTCAAAGCGAGCGACCAAGCTCTGGCTCACTCTCCGGCTTTGTAGAATGCCGACGAATACTGCGCCAGGGGTCTTTATTCCCAGCGCTGCGCTGCCGGCAGCGGCGGCAGGACCGCCGGCAGTTGAAAGCAGGCCCATCAGGCTGGAGCTGGAAGAGGCATTGTCGGGGGGCATTAGAGTTGTCGTCGATGTATACATATTCGGCAGGGAGATGACATATAGCAATGAGAGAAGAATGCCGGTGACAAGAATGCCCAAGACCATCCTCCGTCTCACCCAGCACGACCGCAGGAAGCGCGCGACTCGCAAGCTCAGAGCTTCACTCGCTTCTTCGGCACTTGCCGATTCAACGTCATTTGCCTGGGTCCAAGGTTCCTGACCCGGTGTTGCGCCTTGAGGATCGTCCATTTGAGATTCACTTTCTGGGAAGCCATGCGGCGCCGAATCTACCGGCTGACAACCGGCTGAATGCTCGCGCTTGCAAATCGGCCAAAACGCTCGCCTCTACCCGTTGCGCTCACCTGCGGCTTTCCGGTGAGAGCCCGCGCACAAGGCCGTATCGCCGGAACCATCTGAAAGACGTCCCATATTCTGTCAGAAGATTCCGGCAACAGCGCCGGTGATGGCCACCGAGGACATGATCTGGGCCGCGGAGATCAAGTTCTTCCAGACCTGTGAGCCAATGCCTTTTTCAGGAACGATAATCGTATCGCCCGGTCTCATGCGGAAGTTGAGGGAATTGCCTGTTATCCAGCTGCTTGCGTGGCCAACGACGGAGCCGTTGGCGCGCACCACGAAGATAGCTCCCTTGTTGCCAGATTGGGTTACTCCGCCTGCCTGACGCAAGTACCAACTGCCATCTTTCCCGGGCATGTAGGTGATGGCGGTCTGGTTATAGACCTGTCCGCTCACCAACACGAAGTTCTCCCGCTTGGGAATCACGAGCGAGTCGCCTGGGCGCATCTCTATATCGGCCGGCGTATTTTGCCATCTGCCGATGTCCGAGGAAATGTTAATCACCAATCGCCCGCTGGCCGGATGGCTGCGAAGCGCGGTGAGAACCTGGTCTCGCTGCTGCTCGCCGGCCTTCTGCAGGTCTGCCTGGTCCTGTGTAGACAGCACCCCGGCGCTGAACGTGATGGGGGTGGTTTCGATTCGCCGAATCATCTCCTGGCGAGCCTGCTCGCCCACTTTGCGAACCTGCACGCGCTCCAGATTGGCGCCCGCGGGATAGGCCGTCTCTCGAAAGCCGCCGGCGCGCTTCAGCAATCCACTGAGGCGCTCACCAGTTTGAATCCCGTAAGTGCCGGGATGCGCGACCTCGCCGGTAATCATCACCGAGGCTCCGATATCCTCCCAACCTGTCAACTGCCGGATGCTGACAACGTCTCCGGGCTTGAGTGCGACATCGGCGCTCTTGTCTCCGTCCAGCGCTTTCTCTATGGCGACCACGCTATGGTTGAGCAGCACCTTCTGGCCGTTCTCCACCGTATAGCTGGAGAGATCGGCTTCTTCCCGGAATGCGCTGCGCTTGAAGCCTCCGGCCATGCGGACCAGCGCAGCCACCGTCATGCCTTCGGACATCGGAAACTCGCCGGGGCGAAGGACTTCCCCCTCGATGGAAACCCTTGGTGAATCGATCTCGTACCGTCCGAAGATACGGACCAGGTCGTAGGGCTGGAGTGGGATCACATCGTTGCCGATAAGAGCCTCCGGCAAACTGAAGCCGATGGTCTCCGGGCGGAAGTCCGGCGCCTGTAAGCGAACGATCTCGGCGTGGTCGGCCGGCTCCGGCATTATGTCTTGATAGGAATGCAACAGATCGTTGACGGTCATCCCCTCCCGAAACGGGTATTTGCCGGGGCTAAAGACATGCCCATCCAGGTAAACCATCTGTTCGTTGTAGGGCAAAATCTGCGAGACGAGAACGCTGTCCCCGTCCTGCACCCGGAAAGCGGTCAGATCCTGCGTGGCCCCATTGTGACCCTCCGGAAGTTGCAAGCTCAACATGGTGCGGCGCTGATGGGCCTCGATCCGCTCCACCCTGATCTGCTTCAAGCTCGCTGAGACCAAAACTCCCCCGGCAAGATCGAGAACCTCATTCAGCCCCTGCTCACCCTTCAATTCGTAGATCGCCGGGCGGCGCACCATTCCACTCACTGAAACCTGAGGGCCAACCGGGGGAACCAGAAGGGTGTCTCCAGGTTGCAGCCGGTCGATCTCCGAACGAACTCCCCGCAGCAGAAAGTCATATAGATCGATCTCGCGGATCAAATGTGCGCCCCGGTACTGCCGCAAGGTGCGAAGCGACCCATTGTTGGTCGGGCCGCCCGCGGCGTACAGCGCGTTCAGCGGCGTCGACAAGGAACTGACGTCGTATGCGCCAGGCCGCTGCACATCTCCCACTACATACACCCGCACCGTGCGAACCCGGCCCAATGAAATCTCGACACGCTCATGCTGAAACTGTGTGCC
>JBEKPA010000429.1:0-3019 GCA_049521195.1 Occallatibacter sp. | reverse complement strand
TCTGAAAGTTTAAGAGCCTCCCGCACGGGAGGCTCTTGTGCGTGTAGGCGGCGGCTTCCGCGCGATCCGCTGGATCACTTCGCCAGCGGCGCGCGCAGGTCGCGCAGGTGATGAAGAACACGCGTTCTATTGATCCATTAACGACTCACTCCGCCTGTGCTCGCGGCTTTATTTACCGCCTGCTCGATTTGTGCGGGGTCTCCCAGATAGTAATGACGAATCGATTTCAGGTTATCATCGAGTTCTTCCACCAGCGGCATGCCGGTAGGAATGTTGAGATCCACAATCTCCTGATCCGGCACATCTTCCAGATACTTTACGAGTGCCCGCAGGCTGTTGCCATGGGCCGCGATCAACACCTGCTTCCCCGACCGGATACTGGGAGCAATCAGTTCGTGCCAGCACGGCAGAAAGCGGTCCACGGTGTCCTTGAGGCATTCGCTGAAAGGAAGCTGTTCTTTCGGAATGTTGCGATAGCGCGGGTCCTTCCCCGGGTAACGCGGATCTGTCTCGGCGAGCGCGGGCGGGCGAATGTCGTAACTGCGGCGCCAGAGTTTCACCTGTTCCGCCCCATACTTCGCTGCCGTTTCAGCTTTGTTGAGGCCTTGCAGCGCCCCATAATGCCGTTCGTTCAGCCGCCAGTCGCGCTCGACAGGAATCCACATCAGGTCCATTTCGTCCAGCGCGATCCACAGAGTGCGTATGGCGCGCTTCAGCACCGAAGTGAAAGCAAGGTCGAAGGAATATCCCTGCTCCTTCATCATCACGCCGGCCTGCCTGGCTTCTTCCCTGCCCTTCTCCGATAGGTCAACATCCGTCCAACCGGTAAACAGGTTTTCCTTATTCCAGATGCTCTCTCCATGGCGAAGCAGTACGACTTTGTACATCTCAATACTCTCTTTCTTGGGTGCGGGGTTTGTGGAAGAAGAAAAGTGGACGCGTAAGGGTCAGGTGACATGCCAAGTTCTGTGAACATGTTGCCGGAACTGATTTGTGCTTGCATTATGTTTTGCAATAAGTCCTCCGTTATTGTTTCACAGAATGAGTATGTGAAGCAGCATTCTGCGCTGCCATTACCTCAGCATTGCGAGCTGTCAAAGTTGCTCGCCACACCTCATCTACCTTCCGAGAAAAGGCTGCGTTCTGTTCGTTGTCTAGCTGCTGTAGCACAGATTTCAGCAGGGTTTCCGCTTTGATGAATCTGTCTTGTTGTTCCGGCGTCAATTCTTTCATTCGCTTGTCGACAAGGACATCCTCACCATTCGCTTCCATTGTATCGGCTGCTTGC
Organism: Occallatibacter sp.; assembly: GCA_049521195.1. Classification (GTDB taxonomy): domain Bacteria; phylum Acidobacteriota; class Terriglobia; order Terriglobales; family Acidobacteriaceae; genus Telmatobacter. Next base: position 1,731 of record JBEKPA010000429.1, on the reverse strand, counting down.
ATATCCGCAGAATATCCCTTTGAGCCATTTCGGATAGCTGTCATGACCCGCCGGGAAGAAATGCGCGCAATCTCCTCTCCTGTAGGACCTTGATATAGAAGCGTAAGGGCGCTTACGGTATCGGCACTCAAATATTTCTGGTAAACAGGCAAGTAGACTTCGACCAAATCAATTGTCAGTACTTTACGCACGACTTCATCCCAAACAGTTTGCGGAAACCAGGCGGGAAGTGTTTTTCGCGTTGCATCTAATTGTGCTACTGCAAGAACCTTGTTTTCTTCCAGTGTTCCAGCCGACCTCAAATAGTTCTCAAGTACAGAGTGCGATACTGGAGGCTCAGGCGGAACAACGCTGGATGTTGATGACGGCGCAGTTGGAGTTGGAGACGTGGATTGTGCAACATCAAACTGAACAAACACGATGGACAGCACAAAGGCCACAGACGTGTATGTTAAGCGGCGAAGAAAAAGCATTCTAGCCCTCGCTGATGTACTTGGAAGTTGCTGAGGAATTACTCTCTACAGCGGAAGAATTTGCGGATGCCGTCTAGTAGGGCTTGGGCGGCATCCGTTTCTTAATCGCTCGATCTTGTTAGTCGTTGTAGTTCAACCCTTCCAGCCCAAGAAATACCGCGCCGGAGCCCAATTCTTCCTCAATGCGGAGCAACTGGTTGTACTTGGCGATGCGGTCGGTGCGGCTGACCGAGCCGGTTTTGATCTGGCCCACGCCGGTGGCCACGGCCAGGTCGGCGATATACGTGTCCTCGGTCTCGCCGGAGCGGTGGGAGATGACCGAAGTGTAGCCGTAGCGGCGGCCCAGGTCGATCGCCTCCAGGGTCTCTGTGACAGTGCCGATCTGGTTGAGCTTAATGAGGATGGAGTTGGCGATGCCCTCGTCGATGCCGCGCTGCAAGCGCTTGAGGTTGGTGACGAAGATGTCGTCGCCGACCAACTGAATGCGGCTGCCGAGCTTCTCGGTCAGGATGCGCCAGCCCGCCCAGTCGTCCTCGGCCAGGCCGTCTTCAAGCGAGACGATGGGATACTGGCGGGTCCAGTTGTCGTAGAAGCTGACCATCTCTTCGCTCGTCAACTCGCGCTTGTCGCTCTTCTTGAAGACGTACTTGCCGTTCTCCTTGTTGTAGAACTCGCTGGAGGCCGGGTCGAGCGCAATGGCAATCTGCTCGCCGGGCTTGTAGCCTGCCGCCTCGATAGCTTCGAGGATCACTTCGATGGCCTCGGTGTTGGATTTCAGCGAGGGAGCAAAGCCGCCCTCGTCGCCGACAGATGTGTTGTAACCCTTCTTCTTGAGCACGCTCTTGAGGGTGTGGAAGGTCTCGGCGGCCCAGCGCAGCGCCTCGCTGAAGCGCTCCGCGCCCACCGGCATAATCATGAACTCCTGAAAGTCCACATTGTTGTCGGCGTGCGCGCCGCCGTTCAGGACGTTCAGCATGGGCGTGGGCAGGATGCTGGCGTTCACGCCACCCAGATAACGATAGAGCGGAAGCTCCAGCGTCTGAGCCACGGCGCGGCTGGCGGCCATGGAGACGGCGAGAATGGCGTTGGCGCCCAGCTTGGCCTTGTTCGGCGTGCCGTCCAGCGCAATCATGGTCTGGTCGATCAGCCGCTGGTTGGCCGCGTCCATGCCCTCCAGCTCGGGCCCGATCACGGTTTCCACGTTGGCCACGGCCTGCAGCACACCCTTGCCCAGAAAGTGGCTCTTGTCGCCGTCGCG
>JBEKPA010000428.1:0-3436 GCA_049521195.1 Occallatibacter sp. | reverse complement strand
CATCCCGGTCTCGCTGATTGGAACCTTCGCATTCATCAAGCTATTCGGCTTCTCCATCAACTCGCTCACGCTCTTCGGCATCACCCTGGCCACGGGACTGGTGGTCGACGACGCCATTGTGGTCATCGAGAACGTGCAGCGCCACATCGCCATGGAGCACTCCAAAGCCCGCGAGGCCACATCGCGGGCCATGGGCGAGGTGACCAGCGCGGTTATCGCCACTTCGCTGGTGCTGATTGCGGTCTTCGTGCCGGTCTCGTTCTTTCCTGGAACCACCGGCATTCTTTACCGCCAGTTCTCGCTGACCATCGCCTTTGCCATCGCCATCTCGGCCTTCAACGCGCTCACGCTTTCGCCGGCGCTCTCGGCCATATTCTTGCGCGGCGAAGAGGCTCGCCCCCGGCAGTTGGACTTCTTGCGCATTGGCCCCATATCGCGCGCCTTCGCCGCCTTCATTCATTCCACCGACAGGCAGATCACCTGGCTGGGCGCCACCTACGCCAAATCCATTCATCTCGCGCTGAGACTGCGCTATTTACTACTGGTAATCTTTTTTGCCGGACTGGGCGCCACGGTGTGGGTTTATCAGCGCGTCCCCACCGGCTTCATTCCCCAGGAGGATCAGAGCTTCCTCATGGTGGTGGTGCAAGCGCCGCCGGGCTCTTCGCTGGCCTATACCTCAGCACTTGCGGATCGCGCGGGCATGATCCTTGCGTCGAATCCCGACATTGCCGGAGCCTTCTCCGTGATGGGCTTCAGCTTCTCCGGACCGGCCTCGAATTCGGGGATGATGTTCATTGCAACCACGCCCTCCGATCAGCGGCGCGGCAAGGGCCACTCCACCGCGGATATCGTGGCCGACATGACGCCCAAGCTGGGCAGCCTGATGTTTGCTCCCAACGGCGGCCTGGTGGCCATCTTCGAGCCCCCGGCGGTATCGGGCGTGGGCAGCTACGGCGGATTTCAGTTCATGCTTCAGGACCAGGGAACCAACACCCTCAGCGACCTGGACCGCGTGGCCCACCAGATGGTGGGCGCGAGCCGCGCGCGCAAGGATCTTGCCGGGCTGATTACCACCTTCTCCGCCAACGATCCGCAGATGCTGGTAAACATCGATCGCGAAAAGGCCAAGGTCCTCAACATTCCGCTCTCGCAGATCACCAACACACTCAGCGTCTTCATGGGCTCGGAGTACATCAACGATTTCAACCGCACTTATCGGGTCTTTGTGCAGGCCGACCAGCCCTTCCGCATGACGGCGAAAGACCTGCATAACTACTATGTGCGCTCCGACACCGGCCAGATGGTTCCGCTGGACAACCTGGCCACGGTGACGGAAGGCTCCGGCCCGCCGGTGATTACGCACTACAATCTCTTCCGCGCCGTGGAGATCGACGGCTCTCCCGCGCCCGGCTACAGTTCAGGCCAAGGACTGGCTGCCATGGTGGATCTCTTCAACCAAAACAAGATGCCCGGCATGGGCTATCAGTGGACGGGCCTCACCCTGGACGAGATCGAATCCAGCGGCAAAGCGCTTATCATCTTCGGGCTGGGGATACTGGTCGTCTATCTCACCCTCTCGGCGCAATACGAGAGCTTTGCGCTGCCCTTCATCATTCTGCTGGCCGTGCCCATGGCGGTGCTGGGCGCACTTGGCCTGGTGGCGGCGCGCGGGCTGTCGAACGACGTCTATTGCCAGATCGGGTTGGTAATGCTCATCGGACTCTCGGCCAAGAACTCCATTCTGATCGTCGAGTTTGCCGAGCAGCTCCGCCGCAAGGGACGGTCGATTGCCGACGCGGCCGCCGAGGCCGGGGCGTTGCGGCTGCGGCCCATTCTGATGACCTCGTTTGCCTTCATCCTGGGCGTTCTTCCTCTGGTCTTCGCCACCGGCGCGGGCGCGCTGGGACGGCGCTCGGTGGGAACCACCATCGTGGGCGGCATGTTGCTCTCGACAGTGCTCAACCTGTTCTTCATTCCCGTGCTTTATGTGATTCTGAGCAGGCTGCTAAGGCGCGGGGACGAGACCGAGCCCGGCGAGCCCTCCGCTTCGGAGCCGGTTGAGGCTTGAAGCTAGATCTGACTGCTGGGCACCCCGTCCTTGCCACGTCTCTGTGTTTGTGGCAAGGATGGGATCGTACGCGCTCACTGCACCTTCTGGTGCGCAATCACATAGTCCTTGATGCGGTCGTAGACCTCGCTGCTCACCACGCCGCGCTCCAGCAGGTCCTGCTTGGTGCGGTAGGGCCGGAAGCGAACGATCCGCCCGGCCCAACTGCGCGTCATGCCGGGGACTTTCAGCAGTTCATCCACCCCGGCGTGATTGATGTCGATGCGCGCCTCCGCCGCTGGAGCCGCCGCCGACGTTTTGGGCACGCCGCGGGAATCCCGGTCCTGATTCTGCGCCATCCCGGCCGGGCACACGCACAGAATCGCAACCGCCGCTGCCGTCAATCGCGTCCCAGCTCGCACGGCTCCATTCTCCGCTTCGCCCCGCGCCGGCTGCAAGCAGAGCATTTGACAGACCATGGGGTTTTCCCTTAGGGTTTCAATCAGATGCAGGGCTACCGCCATCACGGTCATCACCATTATCATGGAACCTCCATGCCGGCGGACTGCCATGGCCTGAAGTAAACGGCCAGAGAGATCGAAAGACCTGAAGCCCGCCGGCGAATGTCGCTGGCGGGCTTTTTCACGCCTGGGCGCGAATCCAAACCAGAACCGGAAAAAGGAAAAATGAGCGATAAAACGACAACGATCGACTTCGACAAGATGGACGGCCTCGTCGCCGGCATTGTGCAGGATGCGCGCACGGGCGAGGTGCTGATGCTGGGCTTTCTCAACCCCGCCAGCTATGCCAGGACGCTGGAGAGCGGCTATGTAACCTTCTGGAGCCGCACCCGCCAGAAGCTGTGGATGAAGGGCGAAACCAGCGGTAACCGGCTGCGCGTCATCTCCGCCTCGACCGACTGCGACAACGACACGCTGCTGTTTCGCGTCGAGGTGGAGGGCGATGGCCTGGTCTGCCACGAAGGCACAGTCAGTTGCTTCACCAAACCGCTGCCCGCCGGCGCAGGCAAACCGGAAGCCGGCGACAAGAAAGAGGAAATCCGTGGATAACAAGCTGAGACTCGGCATTCCCAAGGGCAGTTTGCAGGATGCTACCATCGCTCTGTTCAAGCGGGCAGGTTGGAACATCTATGCCGACGGCCGCTCCTACTTCCCATCGATCGACGACTCCGAGATCGAGTGCATGTTGATTCGCGCCCAGGAGATGGCGCGCTACGTGGATCACGGCGCGCTCGACGTGGGACTTACCGGCATCGACTGGGTGGTCGAGAGCGGCCTGGACGTAACTAGCGTCACGACGCTCACCTATGCCAAGCAGAGCCGCCGCAAAGTGCGCTGGGTGCTGGCCGTGCCCGAGGGCAGCGGC
>JBEKPA010000427.1:0-4382 GCA_049521195.1 Occallatibacter sp. | reverse complement strand
TGTCATACCAGTAACCACCCGTCATTTCCTGCACGTCGCGGGTGTTGTTGCCGCAGCCTGTGCCGCCCGGCAGGTAGCCAACCGAACCGGATTGGTATCCAGGCGTAGCCACCGCCGCGCAACTGGCGGAAACGCTGGCGTATTTCGAACCGTAACCCACAGCCGTCATCGCCGGAGTGGCGGTGAAGTGTGAACCATAGCTGCCCCCGGCCGCGAACATCGCCGCGGTGGGCGAAGCCGAGCAGTAAGTGGAGGCGTTGGCGGCGGTGACGCCGGTCTGGCAGAAAGTGGCGGTCGGATCGCCCAAGGTCAGCGCTGTGTTGGCGTAATCGGCGCGCGCGGCATAATCGCCGCCGTAATTGAGGTAGAGGGTCAGCCGCCGGGTGGGAGTGGCTTCCACCGTAAGCAGGCCGGAGGCATTGTGAATGGGAGAAATACCGCCCCAGGCGTTGTCTGTTACATCGGAGAGAGTGGTGTCTCCGTAACGGCCCACGCCGGGACCGTAGAGGCCTTTGACGCCAACGGTCAGCTTGTCCTTGATGACGGGGACGCGAAGACTGGCGCCGCCGCCGCCCACTACGATGGCATCCGAGACGTAGCCGGCATTGGAGGAACTGGTGATTGCCGTGCCTGGCGCCGAGCCGTTGTTGCCCATGATGTCGGCCACGCCGCCGTACTTGTAGGAGTTCTGCGTGACGTTGGGGTAGACCGTCTCATGCGCAAAGCCAATGATTCCGAAGATCTCATAATGGCCCCAGCCGGGATCGATGGCTGCCTTCATGATGACATCGGGCGCGTCGTTGAAGGAGATATTAGCGATGTTGCTGTTGGCGGTAATTGTGTTGTAGTTCCGCACGTAGGAATAAACTTTGTTGCCGGCGCTGTCTTCGGTCGTCACGCCTGTATAGCTCTTGACGTATGTCGTGACGCCGACAGAGCTGATCGCCGCGTTGTAGTTGCCGCCATTGGCGCCAGCGCTGCCCAGTACTGCATACGGGGTGCTGCCGGCCAGAGCCGCCGAGTACAGCAGCTGCGGATTCTCGAACGAGACGCCGAAGGCTGCCTTGGGGAAGGTCTTGGTTACACGGAAGCCATACTGGCGGGTCCAAACGAAGCCCGCAACGTAGTTCGGGTCTATGGTCTGCGGCGTAAGAATATCGCCGGAGAGGTTCGAGATGCCCTTTTTGTCTTCAGTGGCCAGGGACCACAACTGGCCACCCGTGAAGGCCCAGTGGCTGTTGGATTCGGCTTGCGCCCATAACACGCGCTGGCGCAGGACGTAGCTGTTGGACTGGTTGTTATTGGAGGTGATGCCGGTGCCCAGCCAGTCAGCCTCATAGTAGCCGCGCAGGGTGCCCCAGTTGGTCTTGCCTTCGGCCATCAGGGTGACGCGCGACTGGCGTGCGCTGCCATAGAACTCGCTGAGCGAATAGGCGTCCGCGCCCTCGTAAGGGAGCGAACTGAAGGCCGTGGGAATGTCGCCGCCGGTGGCCTTGGAGCGGTAAACAGTTTCAGCCGCCGCGTAGCCGCCGGGCGTTAGTGAGATGCCCTTGTAGTGGAGCGCGCCGGGATTGGCGATGGCCTTCTTCACAGCGGCTGTCTCGTCGGATAGCGAGGCGACTGCCGATGCGTTGGCGGCCTTCATGTCGGTGACGGTGGTCTGCAGCGTGGTGACGGCCGCGGCGTTGTCGCTCACCGCCTGATTCTGCGAAGAAGCCGCCGCCGCCGCCCGGTCCGCTGCGGCCTGGGCATCGGCTGCCGCCTGCTGCGCCTTCTTCAACTGTGCATCCTTCTCGGCCAGATCGCTCTTCAGGCTGTTGATCTGACCTTCCAATTCTTGGCGCAGGGCCTGAATCTGCTCCCCTACGGTAGCTGGTGGAGGCGTCTTAGCCTTCGCTGTGGCAACGTGTTTCTTGGCCGGCGGTGTTGGATCGCTGGCATACGCATATGAGGCAATTAGACTGGCTGCCACGATTGCGGCGGCAGCCGTTTTGAGCTTGAAATTCATTGGGCCTCTCTTTTTCCTCTCAGATCTGGTTGAATCGAACATTGCGAACCGGGGAATGAGTCCGCATAAACGGAGCTTTCCCCGGCTGCTTCCGTTTCCAAGACTCTCAGAGTTATATGAATATATGACGAATTCATCGGTTTTTAACAAAGCTATCGCTCATGTTATCTCACGGTGCGCAGGAGGAGAAATCGAACTGGGGCGGAGTTTTTAACATATTTGTAACACTCCCAGCCGCTCTCTATCGATTCGGCCTCATCGGAATGCGGCAGGGAAACCCATACTGGCCGCGTGATCGGAGCAGAAGGAGTGGAGAATCCGGCATTGTTTTTACTTGTTATGGGCTGGGCCGATAACTTGAGCTCAGAAGATCCACCTTGCGGTAAGCGCCAACTCGTGGTTGTAAGTGTGGAATTGGCTGGTGGCGATTTGCATCCCTGCGCCGAAGGCCAGGCCGGGGCGGGATTTGGGATCGGAAGGGTGCAAGGCGCATTTGCCCACGATGATTCCAGGGGTGACGAACTCCTGGGTCTTGCCGTCGTTTGCGCCGCCCTTGTAAAAGGTGGCGTTGCTCTCGATCTCCGGCCAGAAGAGCTTGCCGATGCGGTACTGTGCCACGGTATTCCAGAACACGGGACGGCCGGAGAACGCGATGGCGGGATTGCCGGTGGGCAGCGTAACCCCGATCGTCGATTGCACATCGAAGTTCCCGAAGCCCTTGCCGCCACCCAGGTTGGGCTGCAGGCTGGCATTGGCCGAGCCGTTCTTGTAGCTGCCGCTAGGCACAGTTGTCAGCGCCCAGGCGCTGAGCGTGTAGCTGCCGTGCTGCGCGTTGCCGCTGGCGATGCGGTACTTGGCCAGGAAGGAGAAGTCGCCGAAGCCGTCCCTACTCGAGGTTGGGGCCGGCAGGTTGTGCTTGATGAACGGCGACAGATCGGCGACGAGTTCGGTATTCGCCCAGGGAACCAGATTGAGGCCCTTGCTGTTGTCCAGGTTCCAGGTGTTGGTGTGGGTGGGTGTGATCTGGTGAACTATGTCGGTGCGCGCCACCTGGATGAGCCCGGTGAACGTGGTGATGACCGGAACCGCCCACGCGGGCTGCTTGGCCTGGGTGGCGGAGGTGCGGGCCAGCCACCGGTTGAAGAAGCCGCTTGGAGCGGGAGTACCCGGCGCGGAGGTCACGGAGCTGCTTTGCGCGTAAAGACTGACCGTAGCCAGCAGGAAGAAGAGGGAAAGGGGAAGCCTTCTCATGTCGGTCTATTGAGAATGAAGGGCCGAAGAGGGAACGGCAACCGTCGATTGGCCTAGTTTTTTCTCCATCCCCGGGTTGAGACGCAACCGCTTCTTGCCGAGGAAGAGGCGGCTGGCCTGGGTCGCTGGCTGGAATGATTATTGTCGCGGCGCTTGCGGCTGATCGCTGTTCACCGAGGCGTCTTGGCCGGCGCTGAGCAGGTTGGCGAGGATACGGTAGGCGCCGGGAACCAGCTCGGGAAGCTGGCGATAGAGCGCGTAAGCGGTGTAAATGTAGGTTCCCTTGCCCGGATGGGCAACCAGCAGGCCGCCGCGCTGCGGATCCTGGCCGGGGTCGGCTGTCTCGGTGAGTGCGGTGTAGGCTGGATCCCACTTGTCGAGGAAGGAATGGCCGCGCTCCTCGACCCAGCCGTCAAAGTCGGCGGTGGTGATGGTGTTGGGCCAGTTGAGCAGGGGATTGGCGGGATCGAGCAGCTCGACGGGGGCGGTCTCGTCCACCACCCGCTCCGGCGCGCGGCCCATGGAAAGCGGGAACGGAGCAGGGAAGTTGCCGCTTTGGTATTGGACGATCAGCGTCCCGCCGCGCCGGACGAACTGCTCCAGACGTGGCTGGGCCAGGGCTAACTCAGGATGCACGGAGTAAGCCCGGATGCCGATCACGAGAATGTTCCACGTGGAAAACTCGTCCGAAACTATCTCTTGCGCAGTTAAAATGTGCGGCTTGACTCCCAAGGCCTCGATTCCCTCCGGAACCAGATCGCCGCTGCCCATGATGTAGCCCAAGCGCAATCCCTGCGCCAGCTTCACATCCACCTTGCGAGTCTTCAACTGGGCTGCCTTGTACAGGTTGTAGGGGCGCAGGCCGGGGTAGCCCACGCTCTGCCAGCCGCTCTGATAGCTGCGCCCACCGGAGTGCGCCACCGCTTGGATCGTGAAAGCGGCGGATTCGGCGGTTTCCGGGGCCCCCGGCGACAGGTCTTGGTCGCTGGGGTGGTTTGCCGGGGTCCCCGGCGACAGGTCTTGGTCGCTGGGGTGGTTGGCCGCGGTTCCCTTCGCGAGACATTTGCCGCCATGCAGCTCGGCCGGCGTTACCGAGAACAGAATCGGCTCCGTGTCGCCGGCG
>JBEKPA010000426.1:0-2513 GCA_049521195.1 Occallatibacter sp. | reverse complement strand
TCACTGTCCGGGATTGCGATCTGGTCCAGGGGCCTGGGCATGACTGGATGCAGACGGTTCAGCGCCGGGCTATTCCGCCCTTTCGCTTTCCACTCCCGCCTTTGTTGGAGACTGAAGCGGCGTCGTTTCGGCCCTCGTTCAGCCGCTGCCGCGCGAGGATCTCGAACGTCCGCAGCTTATCCTTGTAGGAGTTGAAGGCGTTCTGTTTGGCGACATCGATCCCCGCGTCGGAATTCCCTTCCCACCGCCGGCAGAGATAGATCGGCTCATAGATTCTGCCGATCTGGTACTCGCGGGAGACGGCCAGCACCGCCGCGTAATCCTCGCCGTAGCTGACGTTCGGGAACCTGATGCGCCGCAGTATCGGTGTGTAGAACGCGCGTGGCGCGCCGAGCCCATTGATGCGCAGTGCGTTGTTGCGGCCATTCTCCGGCGTCCATTCCTTGTGGTCGATGACACCCGGCGGGATTTCTTCCAGGTTGAAATTAGTCATCTGGTAGGAGCCAATCACACAGGCGCACTTTTCATGGAGGAAGGCGTCGATAACCTTTTGCAGGGTATTCTCGTCCTTGTAGATGTCGTCGCTGTCGAGTTGCACTGCGAACCGCCCGCAGGCCGGGTGGTCGATCCCCTCGTTCCAGCATCCGCCGATCAACAGGTCCAGACGCTCCGGGATGACATGGACCACCCTCTTGTCCTTCTGGGCGAACGAGTGCAGCAGGTCGGTCGTGCTGTCCGTCGAGTGGTTGTCCACGACGATCAAGTTGAACGGGAACGCCGTCTTCTGCTTGAGCACCGAGCCGACCGCATCGCCGACTGTCTTCACCCGGTTCTTCACGGGGATAATGACCGACGCCTCGTTGGCGAACTCCGCCTCGTCCAAGTTGGCGGTCTTGAACTTTGGCTTGAGCCAAGCGCCGATGCGCTTCAAATGCTCGGTCGCGGCCCCCTCCATCTCGATCTGCACCGCGCGGTGCTTCGGATCGACGTAATCGAACTGCTTCTGATCAGACTTGCGGACGTCCTGTTCCGCCTTGCCATACAAATGCTCGCCCACGCGGGTGACCGGGTAATGGCGGGAGACCGCCAGCCGCAGCGCATACAACCCCGCATACTCGAAATTCTGCCACTGGCCGGCGCTTGCCGCCAACTTGAGCGCCTGGCTGTCGAACAACAACACCGACCCGAAATCAAAGTCATCCCGGATGCTGCCTGTTTGATACTCGATCAGCGGGTGCGAGACTCGCTGGCCGCCTTGGAGATCATGATAATCCGAATAGACCAGGCCCGAGCCGGTCAAGCTGGCCACCGACAGCAGCCGTTCGAGACAACCCTGCCCGAACTCGATAGTAGTGTCGTGGATGACCAGAAGCGCGTAGGGCGTCCTGGTCTTCTGCGCCACCGCCTGCATGGGTCGGCTCCCGTAGAGGGAACTGACGGCCAGCCGGTCACAACCTTCGACCGTCCCCGCGACAGCGGCGGTTGAGAGCAGGCAGATGCTCTCAACCAGAGGGGATTGGTGCAACCGTTCAATCGTTCGGCGCGTATATGCCTGGCCACTGTAGGGAAGATATACAGTTAGCGGTTTGGGCATAAGGTCTCAGGCAAACGATGCGAACGGCCGCCTTTGACCCCGCGCAGGCAGGGCCGGATCGGGTTTCTCCAGATTACTCACGCTCGAAATTGTACCGGCCCGCTGAACGGCAGCAAGCGCGAAGCGGGATGTGTGGGGAAACGGCAGGGCCGCTCCGAGCCGGGACGGCTCACGATCCGGTTACCTTTATGCAGTCGTGGCTCGTTCCTGGCTTTGGGCGGCAAATAGTGCCACACTGGCAGTGCCATTGGGGCGGGGGATGGGCAAGGGGCGTAGGCGAGGCCGGGCGCGTGTGAGGGGTGTGCGCGCTTGGCGAAGGCGTTCGGAACCGGCCCTGGTCGGGACTCCGCAACCGCCAGGAAGGTGCGCCTGTGTGGTGTTCACCCCATTCACGTCCGAAAGAATGCTTGTCCAGCGTCCAGCTCGGGTGTAGAAAAGCGGCGGCGGGAAACGTGTAGAATTGCCAGGCCAATTACATGTCCGACGCAAATATGCCGAACCAAGTCAGCAGCCGGTCTGAGCGCAGGCCGGAGCGGAAATTGCCGGACCCTGCCATTTGCCGTGCCAAGCATGCTGGGTTTGGCGACTACGCTGATTGTCTGGTGGATGCTCCGTTCGAGTGCCGCTACGTGCTCGGCTTCGGATTCCACTACCACTGTCTCCATCCGGAGCGGGCGGAGATTATCGCGCGGACGACGGCCGATCAGCGTTCGGAAGACGGCTCGCAAGGCGTAGCGTAGAACACTTGAGGTAATGAAATTGCCCTTTAACTTTCTCCGCGCGGTAGCCGACGACCAGAGGATCGAGAACCTCAAGGGGCTGAGCTTGTTCAAGCGGCTGACGGCGCGCGAACTGCGGGAGTTGGACGAATTGTTGCACCAGAGGTCGTACCAGAAGGACGAGGTGATCTTCGATGAGG
>JBEKPA010000425.1:0-2534 GCA_049521195.1 Occallatibacter sp. | reverse complement strand
CCTGGATCTGCCGGTCGATGCCCAATCCGCCGCTGTGCCCTCCCGCCACGCTATAGCGCAGCAGGATGGGCCGGCCGCTGGAGGAGGCCGACTGCAACAGGGCCGTCATTTTGCGCGCATGGAGGGGGTCCACGCGCGTGTCGCTGTCGCCGGTGAATAACATGACCGCCGGATATTTCGCGGCGGGCTTCACATTTTGGTAGGGTGAGTACTTGAGCAGGTACGGGAATTGCTTTTCGTTCTCCGCCGAACCGTACTCCGTGGTCCAGTAGGAACCTACCAGGAACTTCTGGAAGCGAAGCATGTCCAGCAGCGGAAATCCGCACCAGACGGCCGAAAAGAGCTCCGGCCGCTGGGTGATGGCCGCGCCCATCAGCAGTCCGCCATTGGAGCGGCCGGAAATGGCGAAGCGTTGCGGCGACGTGTATTTGTTGGCGATCAGATACTCGGCCGCCGCAAAAAAGTCGTCGAAGACATTCTGTTTGCGCTCGAACATTCCCTGCTCGTGCCAATGCTCGCCATACTCGCCGCCGCCGCGCAGGCTGGGTGATGCGAACCAGCCGCCCTGCTCCAGCCACCACGCATAGACCGGACTCCACGACGGGGTCATGCTCAGGTTGAAGCCGCCGTAGCCAGTCATCAGCAGCCGCTCGGTTCCGTCCTGTTTCAGGCCCTTCTTCCCGGCGATGAACATGGGGATATTCGACCCATCCTTCGACTTGAAGAACACCTGCTTCAGCTCATACTGGCTGGAGTCAAAGGCGATCTTCGGCTGGAAAAAAACGTCGCGCTTACCGGTTGCGGTATCCAGCCGGTAGATAGTCGGTGGCACCAGGAACGATTCAAAGCTGAAAAAGCCATAGCGATCCGTCGTCCGGCCAACGACGGCCGAGGACGATCCGATTCCGTTGAAGTCGATCTTTCCAGCCGGCTTTCCATCCAGCGTGTAGACCGCCGTCTCCGTCTTTGCGTCCCTCAGCCGGTTCACGTAGATCTTCCTGCCCGCGATTGACCAGTCGCTGATCGCATCCTGCTCCTCCGGCACGATGGTCTTCCATACGTCGGGCATAATGCCGGGATCGGCCCTGAGAATGCGTCCCTTGGGAGCCTGGTAGTCGGTCTTCACATACCACGCCCCCTGCGCGCGGATGGCCTCAAAGCGCGAATCCAATCCCCACACCAGCACCTCGAAGAAGGAACCCGGCTTGGTCAGGTCGCGGAAGACGATGTCCACACGCCGGGCTGGCACGCCGCGATCGATGGTGACAACCAGATAACGGCCGTCATCGGTCACCACGCCGGAAAAAAGGTCGTCGCCCGCGAGCCGCTCGCCGCGAAACTCGCGGCCGAAGAGCAGCTTGTCACCTGAGATGCGCGTCCCCAGCGTATGCAGGTAAAGCAGTGTTCCTTCCTGGTTATTGCGTGAGTAGTACATGCCGTTCCCATCCGGCGAGAAGGCTACGCCAAAATAGCGGGCGGTTGGCAGTTCGTCCTCCAGCGTCTTGCCGGTCTTCACGTTGAAGATATGGATGGAGGTCTCGTCCGCTCCACCCTGCTGAACGCCATAGGCGATCAGATTCCCGTCGCGCGAGACATCTCCGAGAGAAAATGACGTGTTCGGGTCGCGGCTCAGCTGTGCCGGGTCGATCAGCCGCTCGTCTTTGCCCATTTCGGCCGGCCCCGTCCCGGCGCGGCGCATGTAGATTGAGAACTGCTGCTCACCGGGCAGCCGCTTGAGGAAGAAGTAGCTGTTTGCGCGCTGCAAGGGTATCTTTGCGGCCGAGACGTTCTCCAGCGCGTCCAGATCGTCCGCCGCTTGCGGCCGTATGCGCGCCTGCTTCAGATAGTGGGCCGTGTAGGCGTTCTGGGCATCGATAAAGGCTCGCGTCTCAGGACTCTTGCCGTCTTCGAGCCATCGATAGCCGTCCAGAATCTTCGTCCCGAAGTAGTCGTCGGCAACCGGAATAGCCTCGACAGCGGGCGGCGGAGGCAACGTGATGCCTTCGCGGCCATGAATGGCCTGGGCCGCCGCGCCTGTGCCGGCAGCTAACCAGATCGCCAACCCCAACCCAAAGATCCGCTCCATGCAGTGCTTCATGGGGACAGGATACTTCGCCAAGCGGCGCCTCGTCCGCTCGCAAGCCCAGTAGAATCGAGTCCAGTGGCAGTATCTCCCACAACTCAAAGCTCTCTGGCCTCGCAATCCCCGTGGGCGCGCGGCTTGAGGCTGCTGCGCCCTTCGCACGCTCATACCGCTTTCACGGCGACCATCCTGCTGATGGTGTCGACTTTCCTTTCGCGGATCATCGGACTGGTGCGGGTCAAGTATATTGTCTGGCTCTTTGGCCGCGGCGTGGAGGCCGACGCGCTGAACGCCGCCTTTGTGCTGCCAGACATGATCTCGTACTTTCTGGTGGGCGGCGCGGCCTCCATCACCTTTGTCACCATTCTCACGCGCTATCGCGAGACGGGCCGCGAGGCGGAGGGCGAGCGGTCGCTCTCGGTGATTCTGACCACCATGTACCTGGTGCTGG
>JBEKPA010000424.1:0-2544 GCA_049521195.1 Occallatibacter sp. | reverse complement strand
TGAACGGTCCCGATAGTAGCACATTTAGGGGACGTTGCAGTATGGCTTTCACATAGCTTTTTGCCGGTCGCAATAAGTTGCACCATTGGCGGTGAAACTCACCCTAGGAAGTTACCAGGGTCACCGCAAAGAGGAGGCGCGTTCGCACTGCCAAGCAGCCGCGCCCGCACAGTCTGGGGCATCGGTTGCGCGACTCCCGAGAAGGGTTCGAGGCCGGCCTGTTCCCGCGAGCCTCCGCCCTGAAGCGAGTTTGCGCTGGATTCCCTACCCATCTTGCGATACACTGAATCTTGCCGTCAAGGCGCAGATATTCATCAGGAAGCAGGAGCGTGTTTTTATGCCCAAGCGCACATTTCAACCCAATCGCCGCAAGCGCGTGAAAACCCACGGTTTCCGCGCCCGCATGAAGACCACTGCCGGCGCCGCAGTGCTCAGCCGCCGCCGCGCCATCGGCCGCAAGCGTGTGGCCGTCAGCGCCGGCTTCCGCGATTGATCCGCGCCCTCCGATCTGCCTCCGCCCTCCGTTGCAGCCGGAAAGGGATTGCGCAAGCATCGCTCCTCCGGCTGAAACGCCCTCCGGCAACGTCATGAACACCCCTCCAAGCCCTGACCCATGCCCAGCCCGGCAGCCGACCCGGCGCCAATCTTCCACTCTATCCTGGACCGGCGCGCGCCTGCGGAAGCACGCCGACTATCAGCGAGCCTATGCGGCCAGCCGCAAGCGGCAATCCGCGTCGATGAGCTGGTTCCTGGCCGCGCAACAGCAAACTGCGGCCGACTGTCCCCTGGACTGCCAGGCAACCCGCCCGCCCGCAGGCCTGTCCGCCCCGCGCGTCGGCCTCACCGCCGGCAAGGTTTTGGGCAAGGCCCATGAGCGCAACCGCATCAAGCGCCGCATGAGAGAGGCGCTGCGCCGCCATCTGGACCTGCTGCCACGGGGCTGCGACCTGATCTTCCATCCCCGCCGCTCCATCCTCACCCTCGAATTTGCGAAACTTGAAGCGGAGATTGTGCGTATCCTTGAGCAGGCAAATGCCGAGGCGGCCAAGCTCGCAGGCAGGCCGGCTCAGTGGTCCACCCGCCAAATCGCGCCGGCAAAGCCCACACCATGACGCGCATTCTGCTCGCCACACTCGTCTTCTACCGCCGCTGGCTCTCTCCGGCGCTGCATTCGCTCAACCCCGGCGGCGGCTGCCGCTACGTGCCCACCTGCTCGGAGTATGCTTCCACGGCCATCGCCACCCACGGACCCCTGCGCGGCACGGCGCTGGCGATGTGGAGACTGCTGCGCTGCAACCCTTTCGGCCGCGGAGGCCTTGACAACGTGCCCACCCGAATCCCGCGCGAATCCAGGCGGCCATCCATTTCTCCCCAAGAACCGTTACCATAGGAGAAGCGGCAACCCGACGGTCTGCATCTTCTCAACGACAGGAAGTATCCTTTGCCCGAAATTCGCAATCCCAATCTCCAGTCGCCAGGCAGCGGCGGCGGCAGCGGCGGCGACATGCGCTCCACCATGATTTTCGCCCTGCTGATGATCACCGTCCTGCTGGGCTACAACTACTTTTTCAAGCCCAACCAGGAGACGACAGAGCCCGCCCGCCAGACGCAATCGCAGGCGGCGCAACAGCCGGCCGGACAAACTGGACAAGCTGGGCAACGTGGACAATCCGAACAAACGCCAGCACCGGGCCAGCCGCCGTTGGCCGCGGGGATCGCACAGGCTCCCGCTGCCATGCCCGCCGTCAGCGCCGCGCTCGAAACCGAGACCACGGTCGAAAACGAACAGTACAAGATCGTCTTCACCAATCGCGGCGCGCAGGTCAGGCAATGGATCCTGAAGAAGTACACCGACTCAGCCGGCAAGCCGCTGGATATGGTCCAGCCCCAGGTTGCCGAGAAGTTCGGCTTTCCGCTCTCGTTCTTCACCTATGAGCCGGCCCTCACGGGGCAGTTGAACCAGGCGCTTTATCAGGTCACGGCCTCAGGCGCACAGCCCTCGGCCACAGGCCATGCCCAGGCCCCCGAAACCAATGCCCTGACCTTTCACTACGCGGCCAACGGCGTGGATGCGGTGAAGACCGTCCGCTTCGACGCGAGCTACGTGATCACCGTCGAGGCTGAGGTGAAGCGCAACGGCTCACCGGTACGCGCGCTCATTGCCTGGCCCTCCGGCCTCGGCGACATGGAAGAGTTTCTTCCTTCGTCCTCGACCCGGTCCCAAGTGCCCACTTCCGCCATGTCGCAGTTTGTCTGGTCCGTCGATGGCAAGCAGAGTTCGCAGACGGCAAGCTCGTCGGGGTTCTTGTTCTGGACCTCTCCAGGGGTGAGCGCCAACGCCACATACGACCAGCCATACTCATACGCGGCGGTCACGGATCTCTATTTTGCCTCGGCCTTTCTGCCCGATGCGCCCGACCGCGCCACGCTCGTCACGCTGCACAACATCGTCGATATTCCCAGCGACTTGAGCAACCCCAACAGCCAGAAGAGACCGGCCCACGTGCTTGGCCTGGCCATGGGCGACACCAGCGGCCAAACCCG
>JBEKPA010000423.1:0-2559 GCA_049521195.1 Occallatibacter sp. | reverse complement strand
TTTCGTCTGCAAACCCCCCGCTCCTTCGAGTCCAACGTCCTATACGACACCCCGGACCGCCAGATGCGCACCCGCACTGAAATCCTCCGCATCCGCACCTATGCCGGCCGCTGCCTCCTCACCCACAAGCGCCTCCCCGACTTGGGCCCCGGCGAAGACACTCACAAACACCGCATCGAAACCGAAACCGAGGTCTCCGACGGAGCGGCCCTCGCCCAGGTCTTTCTCTCCCTCGGCCTCGTCGCCGCCTTCCGCTATGAAAAATGGCGCACCGAGTGGCAAGACGGCCAGGGCCACTGCGTCGTCGACGAAACCCCCATCGGCAACTACGCCGAACTCGAAGGCCCCGCCAAGTGGATTGATCGCGCCGCTGTCCGCCTCGGAATCGACCCCTCCCAGTACATCACCCTCAGCTACGGCCGCCTCTTCGACCTCTGGCGGGAGCGGCACAACTCGGCCGCCGAAGACCTGACTTTCGCCGCCGTCGGCCCGGGCTCCTAGCAACGCCAGCCCCGGAGCGCTCGATTCCCTTTGGAAAAGGCAAGCCTTTCGATCGCTCCCGCGGGCTTCTCTACCGCGAATTCCGATGAAGCTCTTCCAGCGCATCGCACGCCGACCGCACGCCGTCCTCCTGCTCCAGCCTCCGCGCCACCTGCTCCGCGCGCCGCGCGAACAGCGGCTCCGCAAGCATCGCCTTCAACCTGCGCGCCACCCTGATCGGCGTATAGTTCCCGCGCTGAATCACCCGCGCCACCTTCAGCCGCAGCATCCGTCTGGCGTTGTCCGGCTGGTCGTGCGAGTAGGGCATGATCAGCATCGGCTTGCCCGCCCGCAGGCACTGCGCCGTCGTGCCCACCCCGCCCTGATGTACCACCATGGCCGCGTGCCCAAGCAGCTTGGAATAAGGCGCGTATTCGGCCACGCAGATGGTCTCCGGCAGCGCCTGCCGCGGCCGGTTGCGCGGATCGGAACCGATGAGCAGAACCGCCCGGGCCCCCAGCTTGATGGCCGCCCTGGCTGAGAACTCGTAGAAGCGCCCCGCCGCCAGCACCGCCGCCGACCCCAGCGTAAAAACCAGCGGAGGCGGGCCAGCCGCCAGAAACTCCTCAAGATGCGGCGGCAGCGCCCCGTTTCCCGCATCCGAATCGTAGTAGCAAAACCCCGTGATCTTTGTATTTCCCGGCCAATCCTTCTGCTCGGTGCCCAGAACCCGCGAGAACAGCGCCAGCACCAGGTAGGGCGAGTGCTTGGCGTCAAAGAGCGGATTCGCGCCCTTGGCCAGCCCCAGTTCGGCGCGCAGATCGTAGATCGGCTGCGGCCACTTGCGGCTGACAAACCGCGCCAGCCGCCTGATCACCCGTCCAAAGCCCGGAACTGCCTTGTCCGCCCGCGCCAGACGAGGATAGGGGGGCAAAACCGGCGGGTCGAAGGCGGAAAAGAAGGACAGCGGCGCCAGCACGTAGCTCGCCCACTTGATGCCCGTTACCTCGGCCACCAGCGGCCCCGCGTAGTTCAACTCGCCCAGCAGCAGCAGGTCCGCCCGCTCCGGCCTGGTGGCCGCATCCAGCAGATCGTCGTAGGTCTGGCGCAGTACCGGAAACAGAAACTCCCTCAAGCCCCGCTCCGTGCCCTTGCGCACCTCGTAAATCATCTCCGCCCGGTGCGTGTCCTCCGGGTCGATATCCGGCCGCACCGCGTGAAACTCCAGGCCCAGGGGCGCAATCTTCGGCTCGAAGACCGCCGGCACGGCCATCACCGGCGCGTGCCCCCGCCGCTTCAGTTCCAGGGCAATGGCGATCAGCGGATTGATATCGCCGAAGGTGCCGATGTTCGAGAGAATGATGCGCACAATGAACTCCCCTAAGCCGCTGTCGGCCCATCCCTACGAGGGTAACGCATCAGGGGCGAGGCTGGCCGAGCGTTTCCTGGCCGAATGAAGCCTTGCACGCGGCAGGAATGCGTGAGAGTATGGCGAGATGAAAGGGAAACATGTGATATACGCGCTACTGACCGGCGCGGGCACATTGGTAGTCAGCTTTGTTATTACGAATGTCGCCTACATGGCTTGGGCGGAATGGCGTTACCCGCAAACCAGCTCAATGGCTGGAATTTCTGCCTTTGTTTTCGGGCTAATGGTCGCACCCATATGTGCATTGATCGCCTTCGGGCTCGTTCTGTATTGGACTGGCCGAAAGAGGGACTCAAACTGAGATACAACCGCATCGCGTCGCTGGACCTGGCTCCCGCTCAATCCCGCTCGGCCTTGGCCTTCGCCGCAAGCAGCTTCTTGCGCTCGCGGATGAGCTTGGCGCGCTCCTTCTCCGGTAGGGCCAGCACGGCCTTGGTGCGCTTGGGCAGCTTCTCGTAGATGAGGCCATGGGCCAGGCGCAGCTCCTCTTCAATTTGGCGCGGCCTGAGCGCGTCCCAGCGCTCCATGGCGACCCAATGGGCCCTGGCCAGGTGGGGCGCGGCGCAGATTCCGTCGTTCTCCAGCAGCTCGTGAAAGCGCTCCTGGCCGCAGTGGAACCACAGTACGCCAACGCCCGTGCCGTCGAGGTC
>JBEKPA010000422.1:0-2564 GCA_049521195.1 Occallatibacter sp. | reverse complement strand
GCATTACTCAAATCGATCCACCCCCACCGCCGGAGAACAAACAATGCCTCGTGTAGTGACCAACTTCAAAAATCGCTCCAATCATTTCAACCACTTAAACGCCTCCACGGCAAACATGCGCTCGATGGTTACGGATTCGAGGACGATGGGCTTGTGCGGCTTGTCCTGCGCGCCGCGGGGGACAAGCGAGATTTTGGTGACGATGTCCTGGCCTTCAACGACTTCGCCGAAGATGGTGTGTTTGCCGGTGAGCCAGTCGGTAGGGGCGGCTGTAATGAAGAACTGGCTGCCGTTGGTGTTGGGGCCGGAGTTGGCCATGGCCAGCTTGCCGGGCTTGTCGAATTTGTGCGGGGCGCCTTTGGTCTCGTCCTGGAAGCGGTAGCCGGGGCCACCCATGCCAGTGCCGGCGGGGTCCCCCCCTTGGATCATGAAGTCGGGGATGACGCGGTGGAAGATGGTGCCGTCGTAGAGCTTGGCGGTGGACTTGGCGCGGGTGGTGGGGTGGGTCCACTCCTTGGCGCCTTCGGCGAGGGCAATGAAGTTGGCGACGGTGATGGGCGCGTCGGCCTCGAAGAGGCGAACGGTGATCTTGCCTTCGGTGGTGGTGAAGACGGCGTAGGTACCTGGGACTTGAGACATGGGTGCTCCTTTAGAAGTTGGTTGCGCGTTTTGGCCTGGGCTGTCGATTCCGGATGGAGATTTCTAGGGACGCGGCTTCAGCGTGAAGACAACGTTGACGACTGTCCGCACTTCGACAGCTTGGTTATTGAGCAGGTAGGGCTTGTATCGCCAGGTGCGCACGGCGTCCATAGCTGCCTGATGCAGTGCAGGAGGGCCGCTGACCACCTTCAGATCCTCGACGGATCCATCCGCGCCGATTACAGCATCCAGCACGACAATTCCCGAAATCCCAGCCTGCTTAGCTTTGGCTGGGTACACAGGGGCGGGATGAAATTGCAGCATTCCAGCGGCTACGCCTCCGGAGATCATGACTCGCTTCGGCGGCGACAAAACCGTCTGGTCACCCTGGCTGGCCGGCGGCAGTGCCTGCCCCTCGTGCACAATCGTCACCTTGTTCAGCGTCACCGGAGTGAGCGGCTTGTCGTTCGAGTCGCGTTCGACGCGGGCGATGGTTTTGACGACCAGGACGCTGGACTCGTCGCACTGGCCGAAGAGGGTGTAGTGCTGGTTGAGCGAGTCGTAGGCCTGCTCGGTGATGAAGAACTGGCTGCCGTTGGTGTTGGGGCCGGAGTTGGCCATGGCCAGCTTTCCAGGCTGATCGAAGTTCAGGTTCGGATCGAACTCGTCATTGAAGTTGTACCCCGGGCCTCCCATGCCGGTGCCGGAGGGATCGCCGCCCTGGATCATGAATCCGGGAATGACCCGATGGAAGGTGGTGCCGTCGTAATACGGCTTGTTGTGCTGCTTCTTATGGGTGGCGGGGTCGATCCAGTCGATGGAGCCCTCGGCCAGGGCAATGAAGTTGGCTACCGCCCTGGGGGCCTGCCGCTGATAGAACTGGCAGGTGATGCGGCCCATGGAGGTATCCATGACCACCGTGGGCCCGTTGGGACGGACCAACGCGGCGGCGGTAGCCTGGGGCGCGTCGGGCAGGTCTTCGGCCGGCTTGGCGGACTGCTGGGCCAGGGCCGGGAAGGCAATCGAAGCGGCAAAGGCCGCGGCCAGAGCGGGAATAAGAAACGGGTGCGTGAGTTTCATGGCGTATTTGAGGTTAAACCATGGGACGGGGGCAAGGCCAGTGGGCGATTCGGATGAGGATTCGCCGCCAGGCGCTGCCACAGCGCTGCAACTCCCGACCATGCGTCTGCTGGGCAAGGGCAACCCTCAGCGGCTCAGAACACCCAAAGACTGGCCAGCAATAGCAGGATGGCGGCAACAGTCACGGCCTGGTAGGCCAGGTCGTCGGCTCTCTGGGACGGTGATGAGTCTCCGCCGGGCGCCGGCAGAGATGCGGTTTGTGGGGAAGAGAGCATCGTAGGCCTGCCTTTCAATGCCTTTCGGCAAAAGGTACGTAGGATGGGCGGTCGCGGTTCCGGCCGAGCGCGGTCAGATTCTTTAGACGCCGTACACTCACCGGAGACGCGATAGCGAAACCAGAGTGACTGTACCCCGAAATCGCAGGGTTCAAGTCGACGCGACCACCAGGGAGCGGCGACCCTGCACGAGACTCGCCAGGGCATGCCTACTCTGGTTTCGCTCTTAACACTCCGGCAACTGTCAACAGACGGCTGTTCCGAACGCCGGCAGAATTCTTGCGCTGCAAAGCACATCGGCCCAGGCAAGAAGGAACGTCCGCCCATTTACAAGAACGAGAGATGCCGGAGTATTCCTTCGGTAACGGGTGTAGAATCTCGCTCGTGAGCACTGTTTCCGATCTCAATCCTGCTTCCCCGGCCGAATCGCGGGAGCGCAACTGGCTGCCGCCGGCGATCGCCGCCGCGGTCGTCCTGATCGTGACTGCCGTCGCGGTGCTGGTCCTCGGACACGGAGGACCGTCAAGCGCAATCACGCCCATCTCCGCCGCGCCGGACCCCTACGCGGCC
>JBEKPA010000421.1:0-2569 GCA_049521195.1 Occallatibacter sp. | reverse complement strand
ATAAGCCGCGGCGAGCACCCATGCCAGCCAGATCACCGTGATGAAGATAGGGACTGAAATGGCCTGGCGCAGGACTTCCATCCATACGCCGGGCTTAGGAAGCAGGCGCGTCCAGGCCGGTTGCAGCGTGAGAGCAACGTAGGGCGCGGCAAGGCCCAGAGCCAGAGCCGTGAAGACGGCAAAGGTGACCGCCGCGGGCGCGCTGAGCGCGTAGCCAATGGCCGCCCCCATGAAGGGCGCGGTGCAGGGCGTGGCCACCACCACAGCCAGCACGCCGGTGAAGAAGCTGCCCGTGTAGCCCTGCCTGGCGGCGAGCGAACCGCCCGCGCCGGTCAGCGTCAACCCGATCTCGAACTGCCCGGCCAGCGACAGGCCCAGGAAGAAGAGCAGCCCGGCCATCAGCGCCAGAAAGACCGGCGACTGGAACTGAAATCCCCAGCCCAAAGTGGCGCCCGCCGCGCGCAGCCCCAGCAGCGCGGCCACCAGCGCCCAGAACGAAACCAGAATGCCGGCGGCGTAAACCAGTCCATGTGCGCGCAGCTTGTGCAGCTCCTTGTGGCCGGAGTGAACCAGCGCCAGGCCCTTGAGGAAGAGCACCGGAAAGACGCAGGGCATGAGATTCAAAAGCAGACCGCCGAGAAAGGCAAGGCCGCTCACACGCAAGAGCGCGGCAATGGAAAACACAGGCGCAGCAGCCGGTAGATACTCCATGCCCGCCGTCCCGAAGGACTCGTCCCGTGCCGCTGCAATCTCGTAGTCCCGCCCGCCTCCCAGTTCAATCACGCCCTTCAGTTGCACGGGAGTTGTGGTCAGGTTCGGGTCCTTCTTCAGTTCAAGTACAAACCCCGTCGCCGTGGGCGTCAGCAATTGCGGTGCAGGGTTGTCGAGAATATTCTCGTCGGACGAGAAGAATGAAGCTTCGGTCTCCTGCTGGCCGCTTTCGACGAAAAGGCGAAAGCCGCTTTTCGTGGGCTGGAAGCTGGCCTCGGCAGTTGCGGGGAGGGGCTTGGGGACTAAGTTCGATAGCCGCCTGAGTAGCGCTGAGTCCGATGGCGATGTAATTGCCACCTTGGGTTCTTCCTGGAAAACCCGAAACGGCGCATCCAGCTCCGCCTTGCCTGGAATGCAGATTGCCCGGCAAACCAACCAATCGACCCTTGCATGAACAATGGTCGGACCGGCCTTTATTGTTTTGGCCACATCCAACTTGAACGGAAACAGGACTTCATCTTCGTAGCCAAAATCCATCAATGGCCCGAGCGGCAGGCGCTTCGGCGCGGGAAACTGCAAGGGCTCTGCGGTGATCCCCTTGGGAAGCGTCCACTGGATGTGCGGCGGCTCGCCCGCATCGCCGGGATTCTTCCAGTAGATGTGCCAGCCCGGTTCCAACTTGAAGTAGAGTCCGGCATCGTCGCGCACGCCCGGATAGAGATAGCCCTCCGGAAACACTAGCTGCACATGCACATGAGGCGCATCGGCGGAGTTGGAGGCCGCCAGCGCGGGGAGTCCCACGGCAAGGGAAGCCAACAGAGCGAAGATCAAACGGAAGAGGCGCATAGCAGCGGAAAGCCGACTCCTGATAGTTGGACTCCGCGTAGCGGAAAATCCAGACCTGTTACTCATGGGACCTGGACCACCCGCGTGGAACCCACCCTTCGCACGACCACCCCACGGACGAAGGCCTGTCCGTGGGGGCCCCGGCCAAGCGAAGGATGGGGCGTGCAGAGCTACGGCAGCGTCTGGCAGGCGGCCAGGGTTGCCTGGGCCGCTGCGCCGGGCAGATAGCAGGGCTCGCCATAACCGGGCACGCGGCTGACGTCGATCGCGTTTCCTTGCGATCCATTCTGGGTGGTCGCGCGCACATCCACGATGTTGCCCTCCACCGGGATGGTGCGATCGACAATGTCCAGGTCGGTGCGCAGGATGGTGAGGTAAGGGCTGTCGGGCGAGGCTACGTAGACCTTGCCAATAGTCGAGTTCTGAGTGGAGACGACAGTGCGCGGGTGGCCGATTACCGGCAATGTCTTCTCCACCGTGTGGCTGTTCAGGTTCACGATGGTTACGGTCTGGTCGGTCTGGTTGGCCGTGTACGCGCGGCTGCCGTCGGCCAGCGCGGTCACGCTGGCCGGATTGTTGCCCACCGGAATCGTAAACGTGGTGCCGAAGGTCGAGCTGTCGTTCCCATACTCATCCATACTCACGTCGATCACGCTGATCGCATTGCCGTCGTAGTCGGCCACGACGAGCTGGGCGGTGGCGGCATTGTATTCGGCATAGACCGGGCCCGCGACGCTCGGAACAGTCCCGCCCGCATTCTGCGGGAGCCCCGCGGAGGTGGAAAGCGGCAGGCTGGGGTGGCACGTCACCGTCTGGCCGTTCTGATTGAGGAAGGGGGCGCAGGAGTCCAGCGTGTTGTTCTGATCGTTGATCACTGAAATCGTGTCGCTACCCCGGTTGAGCACGAAGAGCCGCCTGCCGTCCGCGCTCTGCACGGCGTAGACGGGGCACAGAGCGTTCATGGTGCCCGTGGGGTCATTGGTGGGATTGGTGGGGTCCAACGGAATGGTGG
>JBEKPA010000420.1:0-2573 GCA_049521195.1 Occallatibacter sp. | reverse complement strand
TGGATTCTGCCGCGATGCGCGGCTGCGACTCATCTGCCCTCACCGCCCAGCCGCACCTGGAAGCCTACCCGCGCCACACGGGGCATGGCAAGCGTGGTCGTGGGAGTCTTGGCCACCTCGATCTGGCGGTTCAGCAGGTTTTCGCCGGCCGTGAAAACCTGGAAGCGCCTGCCAAAGTCGCGCGAGGCATAGGCGTCGAGGCGGAAGTACCCGTGCAGCAGGGCAGTATTCGCCGCATCGTCAAACTGCCTGCCGCTCAGGCGGCCTTGCAGGTTGAGGGTTCCAATCCGCCCCCGGTAGGCGCGCGCATTCAGCGTGGCCATATCGCGGGCAACCTCGGGGATCCAGTTGCTCACGTACTCGTTGCCCTGGGTAACGATCGCATGGCCATGCTGGTAGCCGCCGTCGACGGCCAGCCAGCGGCGGGGCGCAAGCGTAAAGTCCACGGAAACGCCGCGGCTCTCGATTTGGCCAAGATTCTCGCGTTTGAGCAGGACTGGAGAAGACTCCGCGTCGATAATCACCGCGGTGATGGGGCGGTTGACCTGGGTGAGGAAGTAGCTGGAGCGAACGGTGCCCCAGCGCCACTCGGTGGCCAGGCCGGTCTCCCAGCCGGTGGCGCGCTCGCTGAGCAAAGCGCCGTTGGGGTTGGTGAGCTGGTTGCCAACCTGGGTGGAGCGATAGAGTTCGTTGGGCGTAGGCGCGCGAAAGGCGCGAAAGCCAGAGGCGGAGACGGCCCAGTGATTTGAGAACTTGCGTGCCAGACCCAGGCGCGGATCGAAGACCCGCTCGCCGGTCTGCGCGGGTTGTGTTTGTTCCGCCGCCCAACTCGACCCATTCCAGATCGAAAGCTGGCCGTCGTAGTTCTGGAACCAATCCATTCGGCCTGAAGCGATCAGCGTCCAAGCGTGCCTAACCCACATCAACTCGGCATAGCCAGCGGAGTCCCGCTGATGGTCGTGCAGATTGGTCAGAGCGACAGAACTTCCGAAGGTCAGCTCCCGGTCCCAAACGCGAACGTCGTGCGTGTCGGCGCCCGCCACCACCAGCAATCCCGCGCCAAGCGGCTGGTTCCAATGAACTGCGGCGCCCAGCTCGTTGTTCGGGGTGAGCGAGAACCGGGTGGGGATCTCCCCGCAGCGATAGGAGCAACTGGGGTCGCCAAAGATGGCCAAATTGGAGATGCTTGAAAAGGTTTGGCGGTAGTGTTCCGACGAGCCGAAGAGCCGCATGGTCAGGGAGCTGCTGTGCGGACCGCGCCAGTCGCCGCCGGTCGCGTAGCGCCAGAGGCGGGTTCCATTGGTCTGATCCGGCGTTCCGTTGTTGCGCGCTTCGTTGAAGCCGCTTCCCCGCACAAAGAGGCGCAGCGAGCCGCCGTCATGCTCGGCCAGAAAAAGGCCATTCTGGCTATGCACATTGGAGGCGATGTCCACCGGCCCGCGCTGCCACGGCGCCTCCGGGATATAGCCATCGGTGCCGAGAACGCCGCCAATGGCCATCAAGCCCCAGGGGCCGCGCTCGGCCTGGAGACGCAGGCTATCGTCGTATGTTTCTTCGGCTCCGTAGCTGGTCCTCAGCTCGGCCAGATCGGATGTGGGCCGGGCTGCCGCCAGAGCGATTACGCCACCGATGGCGCTCGATCCATAGAGGTCGCTGCCGCCGCCGCGCATCAACTCAATGCTTTCAACCGAAAGCTCCGGCTGCTCCTCCCAATGGATCCATCCGCCGAAGGCGTCGTTGAGGGGAACATCGTCCTCGGTGACCAGCGTGCGGCTGGCCGAAGTGGAACCCAGGCCGCGCAGGCTGACTCCCTGGGAGGAGGGATTCGCCACCAGCGAACTGGAGCGGCGGAACAGCTCGACGCCGGGTAGTTGGCGCATCCGGCCGTCCAGGGTCACCGCCGGAGTGCTATCGAGGGCCGTCTGCGAAAGCAGCCGTGAATCGGTTGGGCTCTCCAGCGCGCCCAGCGGAGCGCGATAGGCGGTAACCGTCACTTCTTCGCTGGTAGAGGCGGGCTCCATCTGAACGGTTGCATCGGCGCTAAGCTGCAAGCGCGCCTCGCGAAACCCCGCGGCGGCCACGCGCAAGCTGCAGGGAGCGGAGCACTGGACAGTCAACCTGCCCACCTCATCGGTGCGGCCCAGTTGGCGGCCGGCCTCATCCTCGACCTTCGCACCCGCCAAGCCGGCGCCGCGGCTATCCTCCACAGTCAGCGTAAGAGCCGATTGAGCACCCAGGTGCAATGCTGCCGCGACGACCGCCAGCGCGCCACCCAACAGTCTTTGTATATGCCACCGCATGGCCGCCGCTTTCAGAAAGTGCGGGTCTTCCGCCGCCTTGTATTCTGCGACTCAATCAAAGGTTCCCTGGTCTGGCCGCCAGACTGGAGGTTGAGAAGGCATGCAACGCCACGCCTCCGGGCCTGCCTCAACCGGCGTGCCGCTCCTTGTACTCGATCAGCTTTTGCGCCCGCTTCCGCCGCTTGCTCAGTTCGTATTGCAGTTGTCCCACGAAGATTGGGACTTGCTGAAGGTGAGAGTGAAGCCCATAAAGCAGCAGTACGCCGGGGGTGG
>JBEKPA010000419.1:0-2601 GCA_049521195.1 Occallatibacter sp. | reverse complement strand
CCACAGGTCCGCCAGTCTTGGGCACCTCAGCCAAAGCTCTTCCTCGAGCCCCTGCACGAATGCCGATGCTCTTGGCGGGAGCCTCCGGCGGACGCGGGCAATCAGAGACCGGCCCAATAGCCATGCGCGCCGCGCTTCAACGTCGATGAGAACCGCATCGGGGCAGAAACGCGACAGCAGGTCCGGGCGAGCGGCCAGAACCCCAATCTCCGCGCGGGGCCACAACTCGCTCAGGCGGGCGACGGCAATCTGCATCATGGCGACATCGCCCATGTTCCCGCAGGTATACGCTCCCGATTCGACAACAATGCGCTTGGTCATGGCTGGACAGCAGGCCCAAACGGCCCCTTCCTCAGTTGCGATCTCGCCGCCAATCTCGCACAGCTCTTCTTGAAACTTGAAATCGGGCGGCGAACCGGCCCCGGCAATTTTCGGTAAACATCTCCAATCAATGAAAAAGCACCATTTCTCCCCAGGTCAGCGGTATCTTCCTACTTCGGCTGCGCCCTGGAGTGCCGGACGAGTCAGCAGCGACAAGACTGTGTTCACCGGCCCGGCGGTTTGCTCAGGCAGCTTCCCAGTCGGGATGTTGAAGCGAAAGCGATCCTCTGGCTCCGAGACGAGCGTCAGGGAGAGAATCCCGCGGACAACGGCGATTGAAGCGCTTCTTCTCTATAGGATACCCCACGGCGGCGCCAAACCCACAGCGATCGCATGCGCGGAGTTTGACCTGATTTACACCGCCCGATATACTCAGTCTTGCAACCAGCGGGAGTAGCTCAGTGGTAGAGCATCGCCTTGCCAAGGCGAGGGTCGCGAGTTCAAATCTCGTCTCCCGCTCCAATCCGCCCTCCGGCGCCCGCCGGGTTGGCTAGGGCGGTTTGGACCGAATGGAATAGAAGGCAGCCCTGCCAAGGCGCGGTACCCAAGTGGTAAGGGAGAGGTCTGCAAAACCTTTATGCGCCGGTTCGATCCCGGCCCGCGCCTCCAATCCTTTCAGCAACTTGCGAGCAAGCTGAGAGGCTATCCGCAAATTGTAGCGCCGGTTTCCAGACCGGCTGTACTGGCGGCTTCCAAGCCGCCAGGGGTGGTGGGTGCAGGTCTGTCCGCCGCGGCGGATGCACGACAGCCGCTCTGGAGAGCGGCGCTACAAAACTCGCAATTACGGATAAGCTCTGAGTCCGAGGGTATTCAGCCCCTGTGTGAACTCGTGTGGGAACCTCTTGCATTCCGCGCCCATGGTGCGCCCTCATCGCGTAATCGTGGTTCTGAAGCGGGATGCGAATCGTCTCCCGGCCCGCCTGCGGCGAGCTTCCTCACTGTCCGGAATCGAACAGTGCCGCGCCGGAAACGGCCACTTCGGACGCGCCCGCTCTCGTTCGACTCAAGCTAACATCTTTCTTTTCAACGCGCATCGTCCAAAATCCTTTGGAACGGCAAATGCTTCCTCTCCAGTCGATGGATATCGCACGCCCAGACTTGAAGCGCAAGAAGGTACGCCAGTACGCAGTATGGGCTGGCGTCGCGGTGGTGGTATTGACGGTTGGCGTCCTGGGGGTGGCGCGGCTGAAGCCGGCAGCGCCCACAGTGGACCGCTCCACCATCTGGCCGGACACGGTAAAGCGCGGTCCCATGATCCGCCAGGTGCGCGGGTCCACCGGATCGTTGGTGCCGCGCGAGGACAGCATCGAGCTCATTCCCGCGCAGACCGACGCGACCGTCGTCCGCATACGCGTCTTGCCCGGCACCGAGGTTACTCCGGATACCATCCTTATGGACCTCACCGATCCGCAGCTTGAGCAGGAGCTGCTCAATGCGCAACTGGGGCTGAAGCAAGCTCAGGCAGACTACAAGAGCCTTCAGGCTACGCTGGAAAGCACGCTGATGGACAAGAAGACCGCCGCCGCCCAGATCAACGCCGCCTATACCCAGGACCAGTTGCAGGCGCAGACCGACAAGGCTCTCTATGACCTGGGTGTTATCGCCGGCATTGCCTATAGCAATTCAAAGAATACGGCCGACCAGTTGACCATCCAGCACAAGCTCAGCCTTGAGCAGCTCGATGTGAACCAGAAGGCTATTGAGGTCCAGCTCGCTTCGCATCAGACCAAGATCGACCAGGCCAAGGCCCTGCTCGATCTTTATCGGAAGCAGACCGAAGCGCTTCAGGTCAGGGCCGGAATCTCCGGTGTGCTCTCGCCCCTTGCCACTCCGGTGCAGGTGGGCCAGCACGTGACCGCGGGAACCTCGGTTGCGGAGGTGATTCAACGCGACAAGCTCAAGGCCGCTCTGCAGATCGCCGAGACCCAGGCGCGCGACATCCAGATCGGCCAACCGGCCTCCATCGACACGCACAACGGCATCATTCCCGGCCACGTTACCAGAATCGATCCTTCCGTTGTGAACGGGACGCGCACGGTTGACGTAACGCTGGATGGGCCGCTCCCCGCGGGGGCAGTGCCGCAGTTGAGCGTGGACGGGACCATCGATCTGGAGCGCATGACGGATGTGCTCTATGTGGGCCGGCCGGCGCTGGGCAACGAAAACTCGACGCTCAGTCTCTTCAAGGAGGATGCGGACGGCAAGGGCGCCACGCGCGTG
>JBEKPA010000418.1:0-2624 GCA_049521195.1 Occallatibacter sp. | reverse complement strand
CGGCCCGGTGCCGAAAAGGAAGAGAATCGCCGCCGAAACGATAGTGGTCACGTGAGTATCGACGATGGTGACCCGGGCATGGGCAAAGCCCTGATCAACCGCCGCGGCCGCCGCCTTCCCGGCCCGCACTTCTTCGCGGATGCGCTCGAAGATCAGCACGTTCGAGTCCACGCCCATGCCTATCGTCAGAATCACTCCGGCAATTCCCGGCAGGGTCAGCGTGGAACTGGAGACGCCCATGAAGCCCAGCAGAATCACCAGGTTCAAAATCAGCGCCAGGTCGGCGTTGATGCCCGAGCCCCGGTAATAGATGAGCATGAAGGCCATCACCAGCAGCAGGCCCACGATGGCCGCCGTCACGCCCTGCTTGATGGAATCGGCGCCCAGCGACGCACCCACAAAGCGCTTTTCCAGTTGCTGCAGCGATGCCGGAAGTGCGCCGGTGCGCAGCAGTTTCGACAGGGCGGCCACTTCGTCCGGAGAGAAGCTGCCGTGGATTTCGCCCCGGTCGCGGATCGCGCTCTGTATGCTGGCCACCTCGCGAACCCGGTCGTTCATCACCACCGCCATCCTCTGACCCACGTTCTTGCTCGTGTAGTCGTAAAAGCGGTCGCCGGCCTCATTGGTCAGCGTGAACATCACTTCTCTCTGCCCCGTATTCGGGTCGGTGCCCGGGTCGGCGGAGCGGAAGTCGTTGCCGGCTACCACCGATTCCCGCTGCAGCACATAAACGCTCTCCGGTCCCTCGGAGTCGGAACCGCCCGCCATCACGCCGGAGAAGCTCTTCAGCTCCTCGTCCGGCGGAATGCTGCCTCCCTGGCTGGCAATCGCTTCCTGCTCGTCCTTGTAGGGGCCGCCGGCCACGGCGTGAATCTCAAGCCGGTTCGTGCCCTGGATGATGGCCTCGATCTGGCTTTCGTTCTCCACGCCCGGCAAGTCCACCAGAATCTGGTTGGCGCCCAGGTTGTACTCCTGAATCTGCGGCTCGCTCACACCCAGCGCATCCACGCGGTCGCGGATGGCCTCGATAGCCTGCTGGACGGTCTTCTCTTCGAGAGCCTTCTCCACCAGCGGCTTCATGGTCAGCGTCCAGGCATTGTCCCCGCTGGTCAGGTCGTATTCATTGGAGTACTTCGAATCCAGAAGGCTGCGAACGTCATTGGAACTGGCCGCCGCGGTGCCTTCCACGCGGATCGTCTCCGGCTTGTCCGGATCGGGCTTGAAGACTTGCGTAAAGCTCAGGTTGGCCGTCTTCAGTTCCTGCTTCACACGCTCCACGGTATTGTCGGTTTCGGCGCTTACCGCCTCTTTGACAACGACCTGCAAGATCAGGTGAGCGCCGCCCTTCAGATCCAATCCAAGGTGAATCCGGCTCGCGATCGCCTCGGTAAGTGCCTTCCCGCTCACCCCGGAGGGCACCCCGATGATGCCGTAAATGCAAATCGCCAGGACTGCAACAATCAGAACAACTTTGTTCTTGAGATTCTTCTTCATCGTCCCGTTTCTCTAGTCCAGAAGACTAAAACCATGTCAAAAAAATCAAGAGCCCGAAGGCCCGTCCTGCGTCGTAACCGAGGCGATCGCGTTCTTGGCCACTTCCAGCTTGATGCCGTCCGGCGCCACGCGGATCACGATCGCATCTTCTTTGATGGAAAGGATGATGCCGCGAATGCCTCCCGCCGTGGTGATCCGGTCGCCCGCCTTGATGGAGCCCAGCATCTGCTGCCACTCCTTTTGCCGCTTCTGCTGCGGGCGGATCATTACGAAGTACAGCACCGGAATCAACAGAAATATGGGCAGAAACCCGATGGCGCCCCCACCCCCGCCCATTCCGGAGGGCGCTGCCGCCAATAATGCCAAACTTGTCGCCACACTCATCCTTTACTCGCCCCCGGCTTGAAGCCGGAAGCCTGCCAGAAAAATCTGTCTCCGGGAACGGACTTCGCTTGATCCAGGCCGCCGAGTGCGCCCGGTCCAGGCTCTGGCCAGACTCCAGGCCGGATCGCCCGGTTGCCGCAGGCATTCAAGGCAAATTCGCATTCCCGCGCCCGCATCCATCCGTGGAACCCAACTGCCGTCTGCTTCCTGCTCGACACAGCCTTCCCTGGAACCCCGATCCGAACGTCCAACTCCAGAAGTCGCACAGTCCACCCGTGCTCCCTCCGCGCGGATTCCAGAAGAATGCCCTCAATGATAAGAAACGCGCGGGCTGTTGCGTGTCAAGGAGCAGCGATCGGGAATCGGTAGCATGCCAGCTTTATCCAACACATTTCCGCCGCTGTGCCCACTCCTTACAAAGGTTTTACGGATCATCTACCCAATCCTTAGTACCTATGGTCTTTGATGAAGAAGTACGGTTCTCCGCTCCGGGTGTCAGGCAACGACCCGCCCTGCACAGTCGAGGGGAGGGAGAGGAGTCAAGCCAATGCTCGAATTCAGCGCTGTCGCGTTTTTGCTCATTCCGACAAGTCTGGCCGTAGCCTTCTTGCTCTGGGTGCTCTGGAATTTCTTGAAAGAAGATCGCCAGGTGGCATCCTGGCTGGCAGCCCGCCGCCGGAAGGCAGATGCCAGCTCGCAGCGATCCAGTCTCCGAAGCATCCCGTCCGGGCAGCCTTTTCTGCCCA
>JBEKPA010000417.1:0-2642 GCA_049521195.1 Occallatibacter sp. | reverse complement strand
GTGCCCTGGAAGACGCGGCAGATGGCGATGCGGCCAAAGTAATCGGAGTAGTCGAGATTGGTGACCAGAATCTGTAGCGTGCCCTCGGCGTCGCCGGTGGCCGCCGGAATGGTGGAGACAATGGTCTCGAACAGCGGCTGGAGATTGACGCCGGGAACTGCGGGATCGAGGGTCGCCGTGCCCGCCTTGGCCACCGCGTAGAGAACCGGAAAATCCAGTTGCGATTCATCCGCGTCCAGGTCGATGAAAAGATCGTAAATCTCGTTAAGGACCTCCTGCGGGCGGGCGTCGGGGCGGTCGACCTTATTGATCACCACGATGGGCAGCAGCTTGGCCTCCAGCGCCTTGGCCAGCACGTAGCGCGTCTGGGGCAGCGGCCCCTCGGCCGCGTCCACCAGCAGCATCACGCCGTCCACCATCTTGAGCGCGCGCTCCACTTCGCCGCCAAAGTCGGCGTGGCCCGGAGTATCCACAATGTTGATCTTGCCGCCTGCAAAAACGATGGCCGTGTTCTTGGCCAGGATGGTGATGCCGCGCTCCCGCTCCAGTTCGTTCGAGTCCATCACCCGGTCGGCCACCTGCTCGTTGGCGCGGAAGGTTCCCGACTGGCGCAGCATCGCATCCACCAGCGTCGTCTTTCCGTGGTCTACGTGAGCAATGATGGCGATATTGCGTATCGTCTGCGTCACAGGGAAGATTTTTCCTTCTTTTGGTTCGGCCACGCGGGCCATGGGGTTGGGAGCGCCAGGAGGGCGAGTCGCCGCACAGCGCGGCAATCTCCATTCTATCAGCAGGGCTGATTCCGCG
This sequence comes from Occallatibacter sp., assembly GCA_049521195.1. GTDB lineage: Bacteria > Acidobacteriota > Terriglobia > Terriglobales > Acidobacteriaceae > Telmatobacter. The sequence goes on along the minus strand of JBEKPA010000417.1, from coordinate 1,835 downwards.
ATTCAGAGCCGGGTCAACGGACCATCTTCCCGATCGCCGGCAATCCGGAGCGAGCAGAAGACCATCGACAGAGAGGCCGCGGGTCGCTTGCGTGTGCACCGAACGAACCTTTCACCGGATTCCTGGGTCTTGATAGACTCCAGCCATGCAGTCTCGCGCCCTCAAGACAAGGCTCGCCAGGGCCACTGGATCACTGCGTGGCATCTTCCGGTACTCCTTCTCCGTGACCACCTGGACCCGCGAAATGCCGAGGTCGAAGCGCATCGTCACCTGGGTCGGGTTCTTGCTCCAGGGATACGCCATTTACTGCCTTTGGGCACGGTCTCTGGTCTGGCCTCTCATATGGCCGCACGGATTGCTTCTCTATGGATTTGTGTGGCTGTTTTACTTAATCGGCACCGGGCTGATGAACGCAATGCTGACTTCGGAGTTCGTCCGCAAGACCCAGCTCGAATCCGACCAGATTGCCGCAAGACTGATTCAGCAGACGCTCACCCCAACAAAGGTCGGCGAGTTGCCTGGCTATAAGGTGGAGACATTCTACAAGCCCTTGCGCGAGGTGAGCGGCGACTACTTCGACGTCATTGAGCTGGCGGGCAAGCGAACTCTCTTCGCGGTAGCGGATGTGTCGGGAAAAGGGATGCCGGCGGCGCTGCTGGCGGCGAACATACAGGCTCTGGTTCGAAGTGGCGCGAATTTCGAGGCGGATCCCCTGGAGTTGGCCCGGCAGATCAACAGGCATTTATGCCGCTACACCCCCAGCGATCGCTTTGCAACAGCGGTGTTCATCGTGCTCAGCCGCGATTCGGGAGAGTTGACTTATGTGAACGCCGGCCACAACCCCCCGATTGTATTCAGTGCCGGATCTGACACATCGCTGGAAGCTACAGGCATGCCGTTTGGACTGTTTCCCGACGCTGAATATGAGACTCGTACAGTTCTTCTACCACCCGGCGGCGCCCTACTGCTCTTTACGGATGGACTTACCGATTCGATTCCCGGAGAGAATGCAGAAAAACGCCTGCGCGATGCGCTGGCCGACAGTTCAGGGAATACGATGCACATTCTGAAGTCGCTGGTAGACCCGCATTTCAACGAGGACGATGTCACCATCCTGCTGGTGAAGCGCGATGCCGATGCAGCTTCCCAGAACAGACCGGGCTAAGACCGCCTGCCGCACCGGCCACGCGATTGCTCCGGAAGGACCCGGAATCCGGAAGCCGACCGGCCTCCGGATGGTGTATCCGGCGTCCCGTCAGTGTTCCGGCGGGACGAACTCCGAGGGCAGACCCGAGCCCGCGCCGAAAAAGAATTCCTCCATTTGCGCCACCAGGAACTGCTGCGCCTGTGGGGTCCAGGGCTGTAGCCGGTACTCGTTCAGCAACATCTTCTGCCGGTCGACCCACTCACCCCAGGCTGCCTTCGAGACGTTCTTGAAGATCTTCTGGCCAAACTCCGAGTCGAAGGGCGGCTCGTCCAAACCCTCCATCTCCTTTTTGTAGCGTACGCAGAATACCGTGTGTGCCATTCGTCATACTCCCAGGCCCCATTGTATTGGATGAAGCGCGCTGATAGCCCCGGCGGTTGCCCTCGATGGCCCGCGGCGTACTATCCTGTGGCATATGTGCGGCCGGTTCGCCCGTCGATCTACGCAGCAAGTTCTCGCCGACTGGCTTGGCGTGGAACTCGGGGAAATGCCGTGGTTTGCGCCCAGCTACAACGTGGCGCCGCAAAGCGCGCAGCCGGTGGTGCGCCAGAACGGCGACTCCAGCAGCCGCGAGATAACCCTGATGCGCTGGGGACTGGTGCCCTTCTGGGCCAAGGACGCCACGCAT
>JBEKPA010000416.1:0-2657 GCA_049521195.1 Occallatibacter sp. | reverse complement strand
AAGGCTGTTGAGAACTGCAAGCCGCTGCTCGAAGTGAAGACCCGTCGCGTGGGCGGCGCCAACTACCAGGTGCCTATCGAGGTGAATCCGGACCGGCGCACGTCGCTGGCCATTCGCTGGCTGATTACCTATGGCCGCAGCCGCGGCGAAAAGGGCATGACCGACAAGCTGGGCAACGAGCTGCTGGACGCGGCCAACGGGCGCGGCGCGGCGATGAAGAAGAAGGAAGACGTTCACCGCATGGCCGAGGCCAACCGGGCCTTCGCCCACTACCGCTGGTAGGGACTAGGGACTAAGGGACTAGGGACTTGGGGAGTACCTGGACAGAAAGATCTAACCGCGGGACAAGAAGCGCCCGCAAGGAAGAAATGCCGTGCCACGCACCACACCGCTGAACCGCTGCCGGAATATCGGAATCATGGCGCACATCGACGCCGGAAAGACGACAGCGACAGAACGGATCCTCTTCTACACGGGCATAACGCACCGTATAGGAGAGGTGCATGAGGGCACGGCGACCATGGATTACATGGAGCAGGAGCAGGAGCGCGGCATTACCATTACCTCGGCCGCCACCACCTGCACCTGGAAGGACGTTCGCATCAACATCATCGACACGCCCGGCCACGTGGACTTTACCGCCGAGGTGGAGCGGAGCCTGCGCGTGCTGGACGGCGCGGTGGCCTTGTTCGACTCGGTCAGCGGGGTGCAGCCGCAGACGGAGACCGTGTGGCGGCAGGGCGACAAGTACAAGGTGCCGCGCATTTGCTTCGTCAACAAGATGGACAAGAACGGCGCAGACTTCGAGCACGTTCTGGAATCCATTCGCAAGCGCCTGGGCGCGCGCCCGGTGGCGCTGCAGATTCCCATCGGCGCCGAGGCCGGTTTCAAGGGCGTCGTCGATCTGGTGGAGATGAATGCCGTCGTCTGGCAGGACGAGGCCATGGGCTCGCAGTTCGACATCGAGCCGATACCCGCCGCGTTGCAGAAGAAAGCCGAGGCCTTCCGCCTGCAGTTAATAGAGATCATCGCCGAGACCGACGATGTGCTTCTGGAGAAGTTCCTGGAAGGCGAGACGCCCACCATCGCCGAGTTGAAGGCCGGGATTCGCCAGGCCGCCATCGACCTCAAGGTCTTTCCGGTGCTGTGCGGAAGCGCCTTCAAGAACAAAGGCATCCAGACGCTGCTGGATGCTGTGGTCGATTACCTGCCCAGCCCGCTCGACAAGCCTCCGATAGAGGGCATCAACCCCTCGCGCCCGTCCCAGATCGTCGTCCGCCAGCCCGACGACAGCGAACCGCTTGCGGCCCTGGCCTTCAAGATCATCAACGATCCCTTCGGCAAGCTCTGCTTCACCCGCGTCTATTCGGGCGCGCTCAAGACCGGCGACACGATTCTGAATCCCCGCACCGGCAAGACCGATCGCGTGGGCCGTCTGCTGAAGATGCACGCCAACAAGCGCGAGGATGTGACCGAGATTTTCTCCGGCGACATCTGCGCCTGCTTGGGCTTGAAGGATTTGAAGACCGGCGACACGCTATGCGCTCCGCATCACCCCATCGCTCTGGGCGCCATTACCTTCCCGGAGACGGTGATCTCGGTGGCCATCGAGCCCAAGACCAAGGCCGATCAGGAAAAGATGGGCGTGGCGTTGGCGCGCCTTGCAGACGAGGATCCCACCTTCAAGGTGCGTACCGATGAGGAGTCGGGCCAGACCATCATCAGCGGCATGGGCGAGTTGCATCTGGAGATTCTGGTCGACCGGATGAAGCGCGAGCACAAGGTGGAGGCCAATGTGGGCGAGCCCAAGGTGGCCTTCCGAGAGACCATCCGCAAGAAGGCCGAGGCCGAGGGCAAGTATATCCGCCAGACCGGCGGCTCGGGCAACTACGGCCATTGCAAGCTGCGCGTCGAGCCCAACGAGCCGGGCAAGGGCTACGAGTTCATCAATGAGATCAAGAGCGGCTCGATCCCCAAGGAGTACATCAAACCCATCGACCAGGGCGTGCAGGGCGCCATCGAACTCGGCATCCTGGCCGGCTATCCGCTGGTGGACGTCAAGGTGACGCTCTACGACGGCAGCTACCACGAAGTGGATTCCAATGAAATGGCCTTCAAGTTTGCCGGATCGATCGCCTTCAAGGAAGCCGCGCGCAAGGCCTCGCCGGTGCTGCTGGAGCCGGTGATGGCGGTCGAGGTCACCGTTCCCGAGGAGTCAATGGGGGTCATCATAGGAGACATCAACTCGCGGCGCGGGCGCATCGAGCATGTGGATCGCATCGGCGGCTCGCAGGTGATCAAGGCGATTGTGCCGCTGAAAGAAATGTTCGGCTACGTGAACGACATTCGCTCGTCCACGCAGGGCCGCGCATCGTATTCGATGCAGTTCGCGCGCTATGAAGAGGCTCCGCGCATGATTGCCGATGAGATCATCGGACGCGCGCAGGGCAGATAAGGATTTTGGATTCGCGGCACAGCAGCAAGGGGCGGCCGCAAGACATGGGCAGGCAACAGATAGGACGGAAGGATAGCAACCATGGCGAAGGAAAAGTTTGACCGTTCGAAGCCGCACGTGAACGTGGGCACGATCGGGCACATCGATCACGGCAAGACCACGCTGACGGCGGCGATCACCAAGGTATTGGGCAAGCACAACC
>JBEKPA010000415.1:0-2711 GCA_049521195.1 Occallatibacter sp. | reverse complement strand
ATTCCGGTGGCGATGACTTCGCCGCAGTGCCCCAGCGGGTCGGACCGGGTGCGGGAGGCGGCTCGGCAGATCGACGCCGACATTTACGTGAACATTCAGGGCGACGAGCCGACGCTGAGACCTGAGTTCTTCGCGCCGTTGCTGCGGCTCTTTGAGCGAGCGGAGGTGGAGGTAGCCACGCTTGCGGTTCCCTGCCCGGCGGAGGAAGTCGCGGACCCCAGTGCGGTGAAGGTGGTCGTGGCTCTGGATGGGCGGGCGCTCTACTTCTCGCGCGCGGCGGTACCGTTTGACCGGGACCAGGCGGGCTTTATCGGCTATCGCAAGCACTTGGGGATCTATGCGTATCGGAAGGCGGCGCTGCAGCGCTTTGCGGACTTGGAGCCTTCGCCTCTGGAGCGGACGGAGCGGCTGGAGCAACTGCGGCTGCTGGAGAATGGGATTGCAATTTATGTGGCGGAGGCTCCGGGGGACACGATCGGCGTGGATACGGAGGCGGATCTGGAGCGCGCGGAGGCAGTGCTGAGGCGAAACGTGGAGCGGGGCGGTTCCTGACGGCAACCCAGTTCATGCCAGGGCCATACAGCGCCTGTCGCGCGGCGCGGTCAGCCGAAAGCGAGTACGCGGGCCTCCGGGTCGGGGAGTGCGCGTCCAGGGAGTAGCAATAGTTGGGTGACAGCCTCGGCGCTCAAGGGGCGCGCAAAGAGGAAGCCCTGGCCGAAGCGGCACCCCAATTGCTGCAGCAGACGATACTGATCGCAGGTCTCGATGCCCTCGGCGACCACGTCCATCCCCAGCACCCGTGCCAGTTCGATGATGGTGCGCACAATCTGCAGCGGTTGGTCTCCCTCGGCCATGCGGCCGACAAACGTGCGGTCGATCTTGAGCGCGTCGAAGGGAAACGAGTGCAGATAGTTGAGCGAGTTGTAGCCGGTGCCGAAGTCGTCCATGAGCCGGGTAACGCCCAGTCTGCGCAGCGCGCCCAGCACCTCCATGGCCGTGCCGATGTTGGGAATCAGGCTGGACTCGGTCATTTCCAGACCAAGTTGGCGGCTTGAGATGCCGGATTCAATCAGCAAGGCCTCGATGTGGTCGGCAAGCCCCAGACGGGAGAACTGGCGGGCGGAGAGGTTGACGCAGACCCGCAGCGAACTGCGGAGGGGATCCTCGAGGCACCACATCCGAATCTGTTTGCAGGCTTCGGCGAGTGCCCAGTCCCCGATGGGCAGGATCAAGCCGCTTTCCTCGGCCAGGGGAATGAAGTCCATGGGAGGGATAAGCCCGCGCTCGGGGTGAGCCCAGCGGATCAGCGCCTCAAGGCCAACAATCTTGCGGGTGGAGAGCTCGACCTCAGGTTGGTAGTAGAGGACAAACTGGCGCTCGTTCAGAGCGTGGCTCAGATCTGCCGCGCACGGCCAAACGGTGCGGACCTTGGCGGCGCGCGGCCGGCGCGGCCTGTTCCCCGCGATCGACTTGCGCAGCCTGCGCAATTCCAACTGGCAGGCGGCCATGTCGGCAAGGCTCTCCAGCATGCGCAGCTCGTCCGGCGTCAGGCCGTGACGAGGCTCGCGGCAAAAGATGGTCAGCGCCCCCAGGATCTTGCCGTGGAATGAGCGCACCGGAACGGAGGCGAAGAAGGTTGCCTCGAGCAGTTTGAGAATGAGCAGGGGCCCATTGAGTTGAGGGGTCTGGGAGAAACCGGAGCCCACCACCGGGCCGTCTTCCGCCAGCACCAGGTCGAAGATGGAGTTCTTGCGCGGCAACTCGCGAACGTGCTGGCCCCAGGACGACTTCATCCAGATGCGGCTCTCGTCGGCAAAACTGAGCGCGGCCGAATCGGCTTGGAAGTACTCAGCGGCCAGCCGGGTAATCGCGTCGTAGCTGGACTCCGGCTGGGTGTCGAGAATCCCAGTCGCAATAAGCGCAGCCTGCCTTTCGACTTCCTGCTGACGATCCGGTCTGCCGATCTCCAACTCTGCTTGTTGCATCTTCACTCCGGCTTAGCGCGCGGTATTCGCATCCGTACATAGCGCTGAAAGCGGCCGCTCCGGTCTCTCCGCGCCCGATCGACACAGGGATGGCCAGTGAGGCCGCCAGTGTGAACATGCGGATCGGGTCTCGCATCTTCCTTATCGGAAGGGACTGTCAACGGTATCAGGTTACGGTGGAGCGGTGTCTTTGAGTACCTTTCCGGCGGGAGCCGGCGCGCTATTTGCCTATGGCGGGCTGCGCGGTTTCGGTCCACAAAAAGGCGAGCCGGTCGGCATCGTCCTGGATCTGGCGGTCGACGCCCAGTCCGCCGCTGTGCCCTTCCGCCAGGCCATAGTGCAGCAGGATCGGCCGCCCGCTGGAGGAGGCGGACTGCAACAGCGCTGTCATCTTGCGCGCATGGAGGGGGTCCACGCGCGTATCGCTGTCGCCGGTAAAGAACATGACCGCCGGATACTTCGTGGCGGGCTTCACGTTGTGGTAGGGCGAGTATTTCAGAAGGTAGGGAAACTGCTTTTCGTTCTCCGCCGAGCCGTACTCCGTGGTCCAGTATGAACCGACCAGGAACCTCTGGAAGCGCAGCATGTCCAGCAGTGGATAGCCGCACCAGACGGCCGAAAAGAGATCCGGCCGCTGGGTGATGGCCGCGCCCATCAGCAGACCGCCATTGGAACGGCCGAAAATGGCTAAGCGTTGCGGCGAGGTGTATTTATTGGCGATAAGAT
>JBEKPA010000414.1:0-2712 GCA_049521195.1 Occallatibacter sp. | reverse complement strand
CCTGAACTCCCCTTCGAAGAGGAGAAGTTCCTGGCAAAGGTGAAAGAGACGGTCGAAGCCTACAAATACTGCATTGTGGTAGTAGGCGAAGGCATTAAGGACACCTCGGGCCAGGAAGTCGGCGCGGACAAGACCCGGCTGGATTCGTTTGGCCACCGGTGCTGGCTGGGGCGGCGGAAGAGCTTAAAGAAATGGTGCAGGGCAAACTCAAGACCAAGACTCGCACCGTCCTGCTCGGGTACGCACAGCGTGCCGCGGCGCATTGCGCGAGCCTCACGGATGCTACCAACGCCTTTGCCTGTGGCGAGGCTGCGGTCAGGGCAGCGATCTCGGGTGAGAGCGGGCACATGGTGAAGATCGTCCGGGATGCGCAGCCCGATGGCTCGGTCAAGTGGAGCACCGCCTTGCAACCGCTGGCGGACATTGCCAACGTCGAACACTTTATCCCGCGCGATTGGATCAGCGAAGACGGCTACCTGCCGAACGAGAAATTCGTCGCCTACGCCCAGCCGTTAATCCTAGGGGAAGTCAAACCCCCGGTCGAAGGCGGCCTGCCCAAATACGTAGTGCTCGAAAAGACCAAAGCTGAGAAGAAGCTCCCGCCGCGCGCCGGCTGAAGGACCTCAGCATCTCGGGTTCCTATTTCGGATTCGCTGTCCCTGTCCTTCTGACCTGCGCTTTCGGGAGGGCTTTGCGCCGCGGGAATCTCGTGGCGGCACAGGGCTACGAGCGATAGGGCGATCTGCCCGGTCCCCTTCCTGTGCATGACTTTTCTCCGTGCCCATCCGCCTTCATCCGTGGTTGAATGGAAGCGTTGGAAGTGAACAGCATGGCTGAGAACCAGACAGACATTTTGAACCAGCCGGGCGGAAGGGCCTCCTTTCCACCAGGCTTGCACAACGCCTACCTGTTCTCGATCTTCAATGCCTTCTCCTACCAGATCGTCCTGAGCAGCCCGATGGTGCTTTACGCCAAGACCCTGGGCGCCAGCGCCACGGTGCTTGGCATCATCGCCGGCATGATGCCGCTGTTGGTCATCTTTCAGATCCCGGCGGCGAATTACATCCCGCGCCTCGGCTTCAAGCAGTTTGTGTATGCGGGCTGGGGCACGCGCGTGATGTTCATCTTCGCCATGGCGCTGGTCCCGCTGAGCGGCTTCTTCCTCAAAGGCGAAACCCGGCTCGCCCTGATGTTGATGCTGCTGTTCGGCTTTAATCTCTCCCGCGGGATTTCCAGTTGCGCCTGGCTGCCGTGGATCACCGCGCTGGTTCCGGCCGCCTTGCGGGGCAAGTATCTCGCCCGCGACGCCGCTGTTCAGAACCTCGCCAGTTTCATCACCTTCCTCATCGCTGCCGCCTGCCTCGCCGGCGATCCGCGTTCCTGGCAGTTCGCCGTTCTCTTTGCTTTTAGCGCGGTCATGGGCGCGGTGAGCCTCGCGTTCCTCAAACGCATCCCCGACGCCGAGATGCCGGAGGAAGCCCGCGCCTCCAAGGGCCGGGTGCCCTGGCTGGAGATGCTGCGCTTCCCGCCGTTTCGGAAGCTGCTGCGCGCCCTTATCGGCTACTCAGTCGCCTATGGCGGCATGACCGCGTTCACGGTTGCCTTTCTTAAGACGGAGACCGGCATGCCGGAAGGCGAAATCCTGCTGGTTAACTCCGTTTCCTTCCTTGGTGGCTTGGGCAGTCTTTGGTTTCTGGGTTCACGCCTGGACCACTTGGGCAGCAAACCGGTGCTGACGTTTTGCTTTTCGGCCTGGGTGGCAGTCCTGGCCGGCTGGATAACTCTATCCGGCGGTGTTTTCCCGATGCGGCTGTCCATCGTGCTGCTGCTTCAGTTCATGATGGGCTTGCTGGCCGCGCTGATCCAGATGGCTAACACGCGCCTCGCTATGGCAATCATACCCGCTATGGGCCGCAACCACTTCTTTGCCATCTACTCTACCCTCGGAAACGTCACCCTCGGCCTCGCACCGATCGCCTGGGGCCTGCTCATCGACGCCATCGGCCACCACTCCTCCAACTGGCTCGGGATCGCTTGGAACCGTTACACCGTATTCTTCGCCGCCGCGGCTCTCTCCTTCACGATCACGCTCACCTTTGCGCGGCGGCTTCACGAACCCGAAGCGGCCAGTATGGAAGACCTCCTGCGTGAAATTCTCGTTCAGACCCCCCAGCGGTTCTGGATCCGCTTCTGGCCTAGAGGGGGCACATGATGCGCCATCCTCGCGCAGAACATTCGGCCCAAATGCCCCTCCCCGTTTAAGCCGAAACTCTAGACTTACCTCGTTTTTGACAACCGTCTAGGTTACGTGGGGCGAGCCGACAATCCGTCGCGGCATAAGAGCCTCCCTGCGCTTTGTCAACCCCAGCACAATCTCCGGTGATCGTATAAGTTCCCGTTCCTCCACCACTTGATGAGGTGACGCGCCTCGTTCGGCTTAGGGCCTGGTAACTACGGCCCGAAGGGGCCGGGGCGGAAGCCCCAAGGCGAGTAATAGCCGCGAGAATACGGTGGGTACAGGGGATAACTGGGAGACGAGAACAGGCGCTCGTTGGCCGAGGCGAGCGTTCTGGGGTAGAGGTAATAATACCTGAAGTAGTCGTAACCTTCCGGATCAAGCTGACCGGAACTGAATTGGCCTCTGCGGATCGCGGCGACCAGGGCGTCGAGACTAATTGTGCCCGAACTCTTTGCCAGGGCTGTATTGGTGCC
>JBEKPA010000413.1:0-2718 GCA_049521195.1 Occallatibacter sp. | reverse complement strand
GGTCTTGATGTCGCGCTTGCGGCTGCTCACGTCGCGCTGGGTAGCGAAGTCGGCCTGGGCGGACTTGACGATGATCTTGCCCTGGAAGGTATCTCCCGAAGGCATGACGACGCGCAGCGCGTCGCCGAGTTGGACGGCGTCGGCCTGAGTCTCAGGGAGGGGCGCGTAGATCCAGGTCTGGCTGAGGTCCATGACGGTTGCGATGGGCGCGCCGGCGGCCACGACCTCGCCCTGGCGGGCGGCGAGGACGTTGACTTTGCCGCTGACCGGCGCGAAGACCTGGGAGTAGCCGACCTCGACCTTGGCCTGCTCGGCGAGGGCGCGAGCGTTCGCAGCCTCGTCGCGAGTCTCATCCACGGTGCGGGCGGCGACGGTGGCCAGCAGCTCATGGGCGCGGGCCTGGCGCAGCGAGGCCTCGGCGGCGGAGAGGTTTTCCCTGGCGGTATCGACGGCCGCCTTGGCCGCCTGAAGGCTGGTGGCGGCGTCGTCGCGGGCTTCGGCGCTCATGATTCCCTGCTGGGCCAGGGCGACGGTGCGGCTGGTGTCGGCCTGCTGGTGGTCGTAGTTGGCCTGCGCCTGGGCCAGCGAAGCCCTGGCGGCCTTCACCATTGCCTCGGCGTTGACGGCGGCGCTGGAGACCTCGCCAACCGTCTGGCGCTCGGTTTCGACGGTCTCGCCGAGCTTGAACTTCTGGCCGGAGGCAGTGGCCTCGGCTGCCGCGCGCGCAGCCTGCAGGTCTTCGCTCTCGATGACGGCGATCAGCTGGCCGGCTTTCACGTCCTGGCCCTCGTCCACGGCCAGCGTCTGGATGCGGCCGGGAATCTTGGAGCTGACCACCACCTCGTTGGCATCGACGGTACCGATCAACTGCAGGTCGCCGGAGGGCCGGACGGTGACGAAGTACCAGATCAGCGATCCCACGGTGAGCAGTCCCAGGATTATAAAAACTCGGTTGCGTGCGTTCATCAGTGCCTCACTTCATGTGTCTTGAATTCACTCGCATCGATTCCAGCGGTCTCGGATGCGCTCATTACGACCCTGTTTGGCGACGGCATGGGCGTTGTGGCCAGCACGCGCGCGGCAGCCTGCGCCCCGTGCAGGCGATCGGTGAAGATCGTTTGCCCCAGGTATTCGATGGCCGCCTTGCGGCGAAACTCCAGCGCCGAGCGCTCCAGCGGTTGAAAGCCTAGCGCCAGGCCGATCAAGGGCGCGGAAAGAAAATAAAACACGTTGGCGCCCAGCCCCGTATAGAGCATCTGCATCCAGTCCACCGGAATCAACTCGCCTTCCCGAATGCCCTGCTCTACCACCTCGCGCACCCTCAGCCACAAGGGGCCGAAGAGCCTCTCCGCCAGCATCACCAGCGCATTCTCCTCGCCCCGGTGCAGACGCACCATCTCCTGCTGCATCAGGTTTGCTAATCCAGGGTGGGAATAAATGCGGTCAAAGTGGTTCAGCACGATCACGAGGAATCGTTCGCCGGCCGATGCATCCGCCCCTAGCACGGCCATGATGGAGGCTTGCACACCCTCCGCTACCGCCTCCAAAGCGGCCGTATACAAGGCGTCCTTGCCGCTGAAGTAGTAGTAGATGAGCGCCTTGTTCACACCTGCGGCCTCGGCAATCCGCTCCGTGCGGGCGCCGGCCAGCCCGTTTTCGCTGAACTGGCGGATGGCGGCGTCGAGGATGCGAGCGCGGGTGTGGTCGGCGCGTTCGGCCTGGGAGCGGGATGGAGGGGTGACGGCCATTTTGACTAACCAGTTAGTAAAATAGCAGAATGAGCGAAGGATTGCAAGCTCCTCCCCGAAGGATTCGATGGAAATTACCGGTTGCCTCCGGTTGTTGGGCCGGGCGGCGGCGCAATGGGTTTGAACTCAGAATTGCGTCAATTACGGCTCCCACCAATCCAGCAGTAACATGCGCGGATAGTAGAGGGCGGCGCGGAGGACTGCGTCCTGGCCGTGCAGGTTGCGCAGGACCGTGGCATAGGCTTCGAGCTGGGGCGCGAAGAGGTTTCTCAGCTCTGGCAGGGCCGCGGCGGGGTCGAGATGGTCGGCGTGGGCGGTCTTGTAGTCGACGATCCACCAGGCCTGTTGGCCTTCAGACTGCGGATTGAGGCCGGCGCGGAAGACGCGGTCCACCTGAACGGCGCGGAGGCTGCCGGCGACGACCCCCGCCCAGCGGAGTTCGCTGGCTGCACCGGCGTGGGGCGAGAGAATCCATTGGGCGACGGGGTCGAGGGAGGCTTCGATCGCAAGCTGGAGCGCCTGGGCAGCTACTTGGACGGCCTGCGCCGGATCGAGGCCGGAGGCGCGCGCCTGGGCGGCGATGCGGGATTCGCAGCGCTGAAGAGCGGCGCGGGCCGCAGGCCAATCGCTGGCTGCGCGGAGGCGGGAGAGTTCTTCGAAAAGCGCGTGGACGGCGGTTCCCAGGACGCGCGAGAGCAAGCCTCCCTGGTGGCGGGCGTACAAGGTCGAGGAGGCTGCACCCTGTGAGAAGATCGCAGCCTCAGGTTGGTGGTCTCCTACCCTTTCCGCAAAGGGACGCGGAAAGGATGGGGCACGGAGCATCTGCGCGAGGGCAGGCGACTCCGCCGTTGCCGGTTGCAAACCATTGATTTGTTCAGGCTGGTAATCCGGCGGGAGGCGGCGCAGGATTGTTGGCTTGGCAGGCGATGGCATCCGGAGGAGATTGTCTTCGCCGGAGGCGGCGATGGAC
>JBEKPA010000412.1:0-2756 GCA_049521195.1 Occallatibacter sp. | reverse complement strand
CGGCTCACCGCCTGGGAGCTGATGGCCGACCACATTCCCACCACCGTGATCTGCGACAACATGGCCGCTAGCCTCATGCGCGCGGGCCGCATTCAGGCCGTCGTTGTCGGCGCGGACCGCATCGCGGCTAACGGCGACGTGGCCAACAAGATCGGCACCTACAACGTGGCGATCCTGGCTAAGGAGCACGGCATTCCTTTCTACGTGGCCGCTCCCTGGTCCACGGTCGATATGGCTACCGCGACCGGCGACCTGATTCCCATCGAGGAACGCGCGGCGGTTGAGGTTACCCACCACGGCGGCAAGCAACTCACCCCCAACGGCGTGCGCATTTGCAACCCCGCCTTCGACGTGACTCCGGCGAAATACGTAACCGCCATTGTGACCGAACGCGGTGTGCTGCGCGCCCCGTATGGCGAGGCGCTCAAAGAGATGGAAGCTTCCGGCTGATTCAGATTCGCCTGCGCCAATAACCGGCACGACGCTTGGCGTGGGCGACGGCGACAACAAGAATGGCGTCGTCTTTTTCCTGGAAGATCACGGAATAGGGAAAGCCCGCCAGTACGCGTCTGCGGGTGTTCTTTGTATATGCGGGATAGAGTTGCGGATGAGAGACAATCTGCGCCAAAGATGCCCCGATTTCTGTCAAGAATCCGTCTGCCGCTTTCGGATTGCGCTTGAAATACCAATCAAACGCCGCGTTGATCTCCTCTTGAGCCTCGGAGCGGATGCGGAGGCGTTTCCGCCTCATCTGGCCAGCCGCGCGCGCAGCGGCGCTTCCACTTCTTCCCAGGAATAGGTCACTCCGGTTCCGGCCTCGGCATCGGCCACACGCCGCTCTACCTCCGCCTTCCACGATGCGTCGATCTCCGCATCGCTGGAGCCGTCTCCAGCCTGGAGGAGTTCCCCTATAAGCCAATCGAAGTCGCTGGGAGGAAGGCGGCGGGCATCTTCGAGAACTTCGGCGGCAGAGCGGTTCATAGGGAGATTGTAGCGCGGAATCGGTTGCAAGACTACTACCGCAAGGCGAAACTCCCCGGTCTCATTCGCCGCGTTGAACAAGACCCGGGGCGACAGAATTCAACGGTCCGCAAGCCACGCGCCCTTGTGTAGCTGTTCCTCTCGCTAGAGGATTCGCAGCAAGGCCCGGGCTCTTCGCCGCGCCTCTCCTGCCGTCAAGCTGCGCCAAGGATGGCGCGCTCTTGTTCCAGTGGTTCGGAGATGGAGCGATGGGTGGAATTGCAGCCTATCGGCGCAGGGCGAGGGCTGCGGGCGCGATCAGGGCGGTCTTTTCTCTAGCCGGGGTCTGGTTAGGGGGCGGGGCTTCGGTCTGGGCTTGGTTCGCTTCGAGGAGCGCCAATCCCTGGGCCAGACTCATTCCCGCGGGCACAGGAAGAAAGCCCCGCCGCACTTCGCTGGTCTCGCGCGCAAAGGTCTTGACGAGCAGGGCGCGGCCATTCAAATGCACCTCGATCCGGTCGGTCTTCCAGTCGGTGGGGCTGACCTGGGTGCGCTGCAACTGGAACCATCCGCCCTTGTAAACCCGGCCCAGTATGCCGAACCCGAAGTCCAGGGTCTCTTCGACGTGCGCGTCGAGGCGGACGAGCCGCTTCATGCGGGCATCTACCCAGAGTGTGCCGCTCATGGCGTGGAAGATGCGGGCCTCAATTGTATGCGCGGGGTAGTCAGGATTGGGACGAAAGCGGAGGCGGTGGCAACCGTTCTCGTCGCCGTCGTATTCAGCAAAGAAGGCATCGGGCAACATCGCCAGAACCCGGCCGATGCGGTCTTCGTCCTCTTGATACGCTCGCAGATGCTTTGCCTGTTCGGCGGGCGAGGCCAGGAGGTGCTGGAGGCGCGCCTGCTCCTCTTGTTCGGCCTCCGGACTGAGCGGCTGTCCATCTGTGAGGTCGAGGCGGGCGATGGGTCCCTGGGCGGTCTCCACCTGATCTTCAATCCGGGTCTGCTGCTGAATGCGGCGCTGAACCTCGAATTGCCAGTAGCCGTGCCGCTCATGGTCGCGAAGTTCGTTGTAGACGACCTCGCGGACCAGTTGGCTGGCCGGCATTGGCGGCGGAGACTGCTGGGCATGGACGCACAAAGCACCTTGAACCGCCGCCAGAAGGCCCGCAGTCAGCCACAGTCTACGCATTCTTTTGCCCTCCCAACTCAAGAAGCAAGGGAAGTATGACGGCGTACCAGTGAAGAGCGTGCGAGTTTCCGATGAAAAGCCGGAGAAAAGCACGCAAATACCAAAATGAGCCGGAACATTACCGGCAGAACCGGATGAACGGTTGACATGAATCCATGTTCAAGGATGGGCGAGAGGGGCTGCCGGGTCTATCCAATACCGCTCACTCCTTAACGGGAAACGGGCGGTCCTCCGTTATTGGACTTTCCGCCGCCGGGCGCCTTGCTAAACTGGGACCATGGTGGATGAACTGGAGTTCCGCAATCTGGCCGGGACGGCTCTGGACTCGCTGATGCAGCACTTGATTGCGCGCGAGGAAGACGAGGCCGGCTTCGAGGTCGAGGAGCAGGGCGGCGCGCTGCAGGTACTCTTCGAGGAGCCGCCGGGCAAGTTTGTGATCACGCCCAACGCGCCGGTGCGGCAGATCTGGATTTCGGCGCTCTCCACCAGCTTCAAACTCGATTGGGATGGGGCGGCCTCGGCATTCGTGCTGCCGCGCACGGGCGAGCACCTGATGGCGCTGGTGGACCGGCTGATCGGGGAGCAACTCGCAGCCTAGCGCCCG
>JBEKPA010000411.1:0-2769 GCA_049521195.1 Occallatibacter sp. | reverse complement strand
CAGCCGGCGCGATCGCAAGGGCCATTGCCGATGCGAGTAATGCCAGCGATAACCTCTTCATCCTTCACCCCGTTCTAGCGGCCCCGAGTTGCCGCTCCGCCCGAACCGATCGCACAAGCCCACGCAATGCTGTGAACTTCGGTCTCGAGGCGCTCAAGTCTCACTCATAAACGCGCGTGGCCCTTCGATAGAGGACGAACGCCAAACAAAAAAGCGCAGTGCCGAGCATCAGCAGTGAAGAAGGTTCCGGGGCCGCACTGAGGGGCTGATTTGTATTGGAGTCATTCTGATAACTGCCGCTGTCGGTCCATTGGTAAATGCCATCGTTGCTATAGATGTTGATAATGAGACCGTTGACGTCGAATGCGACGCCATAGAAGTCCAGAGACGGTGTCAGACTCGGGAAGAGCTGGTTGTTGAAGACGATGTTTCCAATTTGCGTTCCGCCGCAATCATAGCCGCAAGGCGCGATCGGATCTGTGAGAGTGTCGGTGCTGAAGGAGACGGGAGATGGGATGTCGGTTCCCGCGGAAACTGTACCGGCGACGTGGGTGATGGTATAACTTCCGTCCGGCAAGCCGTTTGAAACAGCGGTGAACGTAAGAACGGCATCCAGTTCACTGCCCACGAAGGCGCAAGAATACGCACACGTGTCGGCGTGCGCGGCAGGAACGACCACAAGAGCCATTGCCAACGCGAGTAATGCCAACGATAGCTTCTTCATCTTTCACCCCGTTCTAGCGGCCCCGAACGGCCGCTCCGCCCGAACCGATCGCACAAGTCCGCGAAATGCTGTGGAATTCGGTTTCAAGGCGCAGAAGTCTCAGTCATAAATGCGCGCAGCCCTTCCCTAAGCCCACGCGGCCGTCCGACATATTTGTTGCGACGTATTATCATGGTCCTCAATGGACGGCAACGATGACAATACCTGTTTCGTGTCAAGATAGGTGGTGCGTCCGTAACGCCGGAGCTAGTTACTTATTCCAGAATGAGATAGGCTGTGCAGTTACTATATGAGACCAGACGGTCACATACATCTCCGGCTGACCCGGAAGGACGGGCGGATTGCCGGCCTCTTGAGGCAGGGAGCGAGAATCGGCGCAAGCCTCGCTGCGGGCTCCGATCCGGCGCAGCCAGGCAAAGAAACTGGATTCGCCGCTGGATGAGAACGCGCATCCTGCAAAAAAGCGGCCCCTTGAGCAGGGCCGGACCAGGCGGATCGCCGCCATGGCTTGCAGGGTGCCCGCTTTGAGACGCGCCCAAAAGTTGTAATGCCTCCCTGGACGGAGACAGGTTAGAATGAATCTGTTTTGTGCTTCCATGCTTCATCGGCCTTGGGAGCGGAGGGTGAATGTGACGACGCAGACTTGGGATCCCCTTGCCTATGGGAAAGACGGCAAGTTTGTGCATGGCTTGGCAAGCGGAGTGCTTGAATGGCTGGCAGCTAAACCCGGTGAACGCATCCTGGACCTGGGCTGCGGCGATGGCCAATTGACCCACCGGATCGCCGCCAATGGCGCCACCGTGGTGGGCGTTGATACATCGCCGGAGATGGTCGCGGCGGCGCGCTCGCTGGGCATCGTGGCGATGGAGGCCAACGCCGAGTCGCTACCCTTCTCCGACCACGCCTTCGACGCCGCCTTTTCCAACGCCGCCCTGCACTGGGTTCTCAATCAAGACGCCATGCTGGCCCAGGTGCGGCGGGTTCTCAAGCCGGGCGGGCGCTTTGTGGCCGAGATGGGCGGCCATGGTAACATTGCGGCCATTCACGTTGCGCTCGCCGCGGTGCTGGCGCGCCACGGTTGCGACGGCCGCGGTGGCGGACCGAACTACTACCCCACCCCTGAGAGCTATGCGGAGCGGCTCGTTCAGCACGGCTTCAAGGTGCAGCAGATTGCCCTCATTCAGCGGCCCACGCTGCTGCCCGAGAGCGGAATGCCGGGATGGCTCCGGACCTTTCGCCGCGGCGTGCTGGACAGCTTGCCGGAGGCGCTGCGCGAGACGGTGGTCGAGGAGACCACCGCCCTGCTGGAGCCGATCCTCTGCGACGAGGTTGGGAATTGGACCGCCTACTACGTGCGCCTGCGCTTCATCGCCTCGACTTGACGCCTTCGCAGGTTGCGGCGCTGGTGCGCGGCCTCAATTGCTGAACCACATCCTTCCGCCGACGGCCACCAGCGTGATGGCGAAGATGCGCCGCAGCCAAGGTTCCGGAATGTATTGTGCGCCCACCGCGCCGAAGTATCCGCCGGCGAGGAATCCCGCGGCCAGCAGCAGCCCCACGCGCAGGTCGGCATTCCCCTTGCGGTAGTACTCCATGAAGGCGAAGATGCCCACCGGCGCCAACAGTGCGCCCAGCGAGGTTCCCTGTGCCCTGTGCTGGTCCATGCCCAGCAGCCAGATCAGCGCGGGAACAAACAGAATGCCTCCGCCGATGCCCACTATGCCGGAAAACATTCCCACCACCAAGCCAACCAGCAGAATCATCCAGGTCACAAAGGCCTCCTCGGGGCGCGACCGGAGATGAAGACCGGACCCGCGCTTTCAGCCTAAACCATGGCGTTCGGGTCGGTGGGGCCGGCTCAGAAGGCTTCTGCACAACGGCCTCGGCCAGCGCCAGTGGGTTGCTGGATGAGTGGGAGGTTCTCCAGAGGCCGCTGACAGGAGTCAACAAGAATGAGCCCTGTAAAGAGCCCCGATTCGCCGGTCCGCAGCCCAACCGCCCCTCCCGCTCAAATTCATCGAACGTTTGCAATCTATTTGCCTCTT
>JBEKPA010000410.1:0-2792 GCA_049521195.1 Occallatibacter sp. | reverse complement strand
TGATCTGATCCAGCCCCCGCACATCCGCCGGAATCACGTCCGTCACTTGCCCCGGCGAGCCGTCGATCTCGTACCCGACGCAGATGGGAATCTCGGCCAGTTCGTCCAGAACGTCCAGCTTGGTAATCACCAGCCATTCGGCCCCATTCACTTGGTTCGAGTAGCGCAGCAGCGGAATGTCCAGCCAGCCGCACCGCCGCGGCCGCCCGGTCACCGCTCCGTACTCGTTGCCGCGGGCCCGCAAGCGGTCGCCCGCCACATCGTGAATCTCGGTCGGGAACGGTCCTTCGCCCACCCGCGTCACATAAGCCTTGGTCACGGCGATCACCGTGCCGATTGCCGTCGGTCCCACCCCGGTGCCCGTCGCCGCCCCGCCCGCCGTCGCCGACGACGAGGTCACAAACGGATAGGTCCCGTGGTCGATGTCCAGCATCGTCCCCTGCGCCCCCTCGAACATCACGCTTCCGCCCTCGGCCAGAATCGTGTTTAGCAGGCGCCCCGTATCGGTCACGAACGGCCTCACCTGCTCCGCCGCGGCCGCATACTCATCGAACATCTTCGCCGGATCCAACGGGTCGGTCCCAAACAGCGCCCGCGCAATGGCGTTCTTTTCCGCGCACGCAGCCTCGATGTGGGTCTTCAAGAGATCCGGCCTGAGCAGGTCCACCACCCGCAAGCCGCTACGCGCCATCTTGTCCTCGTAGGCCGGCCCAATCCCGCGGCTGGTGGTGCCTATCTTCTTCCGCCCCGGCGCGCTTTCGGCTGCCAATTCGATCATCCGGTGGTAGGGTAGGATCACCTGCGCCCTATTCGACACAAAAAGCTGCCCGTCCACGGCCACGCCCAGCGCCCGCAGCTTGGCCACTTCTTTCAGGAAGGCGATCGGGTCCAGCACCACGCCGTTGCCGATGATGCCCTTGCACCCCGGCCGCAGTACTCCGCAGGGGATCAGTTGCAGCACAAACCTCTGCTCGCCGACGATGACCGTGTGCCCGGCGTTGTGCCCGCCAGCGTACCGCGCCACGGCGCTAAACCGCTCGCTCAGCACGTCCACAATCTTGCCCTTGCCCTCGTCGCCCCACTGGGCGCCCAGCACTACCGCCGTCTTTGCTCGCATCTCGTCCCGTTTCCCCTGTTCCTGTCTCTCATTGAGAGTGCCGTCCAGCCCCGGCGGCTTCCGCGGCGAAAGCCGGCAGCGCCAAGGCCGCAAAACAAAGGCGCAGACCACCGCGGCCTACGCCACCTTCGATGATAAACCCTCCGCAGATTGACCGCGAACTCCGGTTGTGCGTCAGTTTCCGGTTTGGCGGTGGTCCGGCCGGGAGGGGCAGCGATACATTGCGGAGGGGAGAATTGTCGCAATTGCCCTGTCTCCTAGCTACGCCGGGCCGCCATTTCTGCCATAATTGCTCTCACGATTCCGCACACCCATCGTGCAGGCATCAAAGGCCATCGGGGGCAGCAAGATGCTCGGGAAAATTCGTCTTTTGGCGGCAATGCTAATTATTCTCGTTCCGTGCGTCACAAAGCTAAGTGCGGAAACCCAGCCCGCCTACTCGCACGTTACCCCGCAGATGATGGAACTGATTCATGCGCATCAAAGCGTGCTGGAACGTATGAATGCGCCGGCCAAAGACAGCAAGCCGCCACAACTCGACGACGCACGGATGAAACCGTTGTTGACTGAGGGCTGGCGACTGGCTGGCGAGTGGGCTGCTGCTTGGCTCGACCGGCATCCCGAGCCGTCAGCCAAAGATCTCAACGACCTCTTTGTTGACTTCACGCCGCCGCCGCCCCACACCGAGGTCTACGACCCCAAGCAACCTGAACTCTACGCGATGGAAGGCTCCGCAACCAGCATCGCAACAGATGTCTTTATCGTTACCGCCGTGTATGAAAACTACACAGCCGTCGCCGCCTCCACCTTCTTCGTCGTCGCCCGTGGCGCGGATGGTCACTTCCGGCCGCTGTGGAGCGTCAAGCCGCTGGCCGAGCAGCATTTCCGCTCGAAAGATGAAATCGGCCTCTGGGCATTCCTCGGATCCTGCTTCTACTACTGCGGGCCACTGGTTGTGGACAAGGTTCTGCCGCTTCCACCTTCCGAAAATGGTCAGCCCCGCTTCGCAATCGACGCTTTTCAAGCTACGAACGGCAATACTTTGATGAAGCAATTGAGCGTCTGGCAGTGGAACGGCGCCGAAGCCGAGAATCTCGTCATTCGGTCTTACAAGCTCTATATAGACGAAGACCGCGGCATACAGCTCATCGGCAATCTGCTCTCAGTTCCGACGAAGGAGACGACCAGTTCGTTCTCTTCTTTCGGCTGCTGCGCTGAGCCCCGCGGCATCTGGACCCTCCGTATCGCTCCGGGCAAGGTGCAGGATCTTGGCCACCGCTTTCTGCAACCACAGATCGAATGGGCGGATCGACTGCTTGCAACAAGCCGGGCGAATTCGCCCGCGGCAGCAGGTCTTGCTTCGCCATCCGTGCTCGCCTTTCTCAGGAATGCCGAAATCGACGCCAACATGATCGACCATTGCCATGTGCTGAGTAGCGGAAGGAAGGGCGCCTTTGAAATCTCCTTCGCCGAAGGCACGAAGGTTTGGTTCGCCTATCGACTCCGCAACGGGCAGCCGTACTTCACCGGTGTGCGCGTTGAATAGGGTGCGTATCCCGGTCAGGGGACGGTCGCCTACTCGGAAATTGCACCACCACTCAAATTCCCGTTATCCAACCGCCCTCCTCATCCGTTGCATGCCCAGAAGAGGCTGAATGCCCTCCCTCGGACGAGG
>JBEKPA010000409.1:0-2798 GCA_049521195.1 Occallatibacter sp. | reverse complement strand
CGTCAACCGGTCGGCAGCATGGGCGGACTGGGATGAGGAACTCGTCGCCCTGGAGTTGCAGGAGCTCGACGCGGCGGGCTTCGACCTCAGCCTGACCGGCTTCGATTGCGGCGACATCGATGAATTCCTGCCGATACCGGAGGAGGAGCGAGCCGATGTGGCGCCGCCACCCCCCAAGAATCCGGTGTCAAGAGGGGGCGACCTCTGGCTTTGTGGAAAGCACCGCGTGTTGTGTGGGGACGCCACTCGCGCAGAAGATGTTAACCGGCTTCTCGGCGGCCGCGATCTGATCTTAATGGTCGCAGACCCGCCTTACGGCATCGAACTGGATTCGGAATGGCGCGACCGCGCCGGCCTCAACGGCTGCGGACCCGCCGAAGCCAGCTACATGAAGCGCCGCACCGAGGGCCACACCGAAACGACCATCTCCGGCGACACGCGCGCCGATTGGTCGGAGGCGTTTGCCCTGGTGCCGAGTCTGCAGGTCGCCTACGTTTGGCACGCTTCCCGATTTACCAGGGAGGTGCTCGATGGTCTCCTCCGCATTGGTTTCCAACACCACCAGCAGATCATTTGGGACAAGGGAAGGACGGTCCTCACGCGCACGCTCTACTGGTTCCAGCATGAGCCTTGCTGGTTCGTGCGCAAGAAAAACGCGCCCTGGTATGGCAAGGCTGGCGAGAACTCCACCATCTGGGCGTCGCCTTCGCCGAAGTTCATCATGGGCGGTTCGGAGGAAGACAAGTTCGACCATCCCACGCAGAAGCCGGTGGAGCTGATGCGGCGGCCAATCCTGAATCATCTGAAGCGCGGCGAGCTGGTTTATGACCCGTTCTTGGGCAGCGGCACGACGTTGGCCGCCGCGGAGCTGACCGGGCGCGTGTGCCTCGGCGTCGAGATTGATCCCCAGTATGTGGACGTGACCGTGACCCGGTGGCAGACCTTGACGGGCAAGAAGGCCACGCTGCTGGGGGACGTGCGGAGCTTCGCGGAAGTAGCCCGAAGACGCCGCCGGGAGGCCGCATGAATAGAGCCGTGGCAGCCCATATATCGAGGCGCTCGAGGAGTGAGATGCGGGCCGGCGATCCGCACGTGGAGGGGCTGTGCCGGGACCAGGCAGACTGTTGGGCGGAGTTGCGGCCCCGGCCGGCATCCCGGCGGGTTGGCCTACGGCCCAGGAACGGCCAACGTTGCGTCACAGTTGGCCGACGGTGGCGCGGGCGGCAGCACTTGGCCGTGTGGGCCAAGGTGCCCAAACGGTGGCCCACAAAGCCAAAAAGCCCGCCACGGCCGGAGCCGGGCGGGCGGAGGCGTGGGTACATGCGGCTACTTACCAATCCGATATGTCCGCTCCCCTGCCTCAGACTTGAAGGACTCGACGGCGTGCCCGGCCTTTTTCATGGAACCGGCGATGAAGCCGCGCACGGTGTGTTTTTGCCAACCCGTCTTGGCCATGATCTGCTGCACAGTTGCTCCCCCGGACCGCTTCAGCAGTTCCAAGACTTGGGCGGCTTTCGTGCCCGCGCGGCCACCGGCGGGCTGATGAGCGCGCTTGCCGGCCTTTGCGCTTTTGTTGGCCCTCTTCGCCGGGCTAGCCTTCTTCCTCGACTTACCTTTCCGCGGCGCGACGTTGGCGCTCTGGGCGCCAAGGCGGGGCTTTTTGGCGGGTTCAGGCCCCTCGGGCGAAGCCGCGGGCTTTGCGTTGGCGGTCTCTTCGGAAATACCGTTCATTTCACGTTCTCCTGCCGCGGTGAATACCGCGATCACAACATGAATCGATTCGGTTCGCCGCAAACGCAAGCGAATTCTAAAATGGACCGTCGATTTTGGCGAAGGATTGGCGATGGAGCTGCCTTGCGTCGTCAGATAGGGCCAGATAGGGCCAGATAGGGGGAGAATCGTGGGGCACGGCGCGAAACTTGACCAAAAGCGGGACGAGGCGATTATTGCGCTGCTGACCCACGGCAGCATTGAGAGGGCAGCGCGCGCAGTCGGGGTTGATCCTAACACCCTGCAACGGTGGATGAAGGAGCCGGAATTCGTGGAACGTTACAGGGAGGCTGGGCGCATAGCGTTCGACCATTCACTCGGGCTACTGCAGCAAGCTTCGGGTGCTGCGGTCACGACGGTTCTGAAGATTATGTTCGACTCGATTGTTGCGCCGTTAACTCGGCTGCGGGCGGCCGAGATTGTGCTTGATCACGCAGGCCACGCGAACGAGATCAGCGAGCTCAAGGCACGCCTCGAGAAGCTGGAACGGGCCGGAGGATCCGGCCCGCGCTCGGACGACCTGTGCAAGGCTGATGATGCGGGGGGCTCCGCCATGCCCGGCGCGGCCGCAACACCGCTGCAGATCGCTGCTCCGCAGCCTCGGTTGATTCCAGAGCCGGCTCACCGCCGACCGGAAACGTCCGGGTATCCCGAGGATGTCGCGGCCGCCGACGGCTCGCCAGAATAGTGTCCGATATTTGCGGATCATTGGGCTGACCGCCCTGCCAGTTTCAGTCCCCTTCACGAGGGGGACACCTCCGTGGCGAATCCCTACGGCCTGCCACAGAGGGATATCCAGGGTTTCAGTCCCCTTCACGAGGGGGACACCTCCGTGGCGCAAGACAGCGGAGACGTGGCACACGCCGTCCGGGAGTGTTTCAGTCCCCTTCACGAGGGGGACACCTCCGTGGCCTCCGCAATGGACTCCACCGGCAATAACCGCTCGCGTTTCAGTCCCCTTCACGAGGGGGACACCTCCGTGGCCCACGCGCTTCAGCGTGTGGCCTCCCACGGTAAACTTGTTTCAG
>JBEKPA010000408.1:0-2799 GCA_049521195.1 Occallatibacter sp. | reverse complement strand
TCGCGAACGAACATGATATCCGTGCCGTCGATGATCTCCGGCCGCAGCGGGCTGTTGACCGTCAGCTCCTTGAAGGCAAAGACGGGGCGCAGGTTGGCGAAGCCGCCCAGGGCCGCGCGCAGCCCGAGCAGACCGGCCTCGGGGCGCTGGCTTGGAGGAAGAGAATTGAACTTGTCGTCGCCCACCGCGCCTAAAAAGACGGCTTCGGAGTCGAGTGCGGCGGCAACGGTGTCGGGAGGAAGAGGCGTTCCATCCTGCTCGATGGCCGCACCGCCAATGCGCTTGTAATTCAACTCCAATGTGTGACCGCCGGCGGCCGCAACCTCTTGCAATACTCCGATGGCTTCTTCGGTGATTTCGGGGCCGATGCCGTCGCCGGGGGTTACCAGAACTTTCAACTTCATTCTTGCTCTCCTTGGTGGTCAGTTATCAGTAGTCAGCAGTCAGTTTGCGGCCTTGAGCGCGTCAGGGGCTGAAGCCCGGCTATCTCTCTTCCGTTTGCGGCACGACTGAAGTCGTGCCCTTTCAATGCCCAAAAAGCATTTCATTCAAAACGAAGCGATGTCGCAAGCTCTCAATCCAGTTCCGATACCGGTTCGCGGCGGCTTTCGCGGATATGGTCGGGGAGAATCCCAATCAGATCCTGGTCGTAAATGTTCTTCTTGCGGTCGGCAAGTGCTACGAAACGGTAATAAGTATGCTGCAACTCGTCGCGGGTAAGCGCAAATCCGAGCTGCTCCAGTCGGTTTCTGAGCGCGGCGCGGCCGGAGTGCTTGCCGAGGACCAGATGGTTCTTGGCCACGCCCACCAGCGTGGGAGTCATGATCTCGTAGCAGAGAGGGTTAGCCAGCACGCCGTGCTGATGAATGCCGGACTCGTGCGCAAATGCGTTGTCGCCCACGATCGCCTTGTTCGGCGAGGGGCGGAAGGTGATGAGCTGGCCGAGAACCTGGCTGGTCGGATAAAGATTCTCGAGCTTGATGCCGGTGGAGACGCCGAAGCGGTCGCCGCGCACGTAGAGGGCGGCGGCAATCTCTTCGAGCGCGGCGTTGCCGGCGCGTTCGCCGATGCCGTTGATGGTGCATTCCACCTGGCGCGCGCCGGCCTGGATGGCGGCCAGCGAGTTGGCCACGGCGAGGCCCAAGTCGTCGTGGCAATGCGAGGAGAGGACGATGCCCCGCTCGTCGATGGCCGGGACGCGCTCGCGGACCTCGCGAAACATCTGCGCGTACTCTTCGGGGGTGGTATAGCCGACGGTGTCCGGCATGTTGATGGTGGTGGCGCCGGCCTGGACGGCCACGCGCACCATCTCGACCAGAAAATCGCGATCGGAGCGGGTAGCGTCTTCGGGCGAGAACTCGACGTCTTCAACGTGCTTGAGCGCCAGGCGAATGGATTCGCCCGTCAGGTCGAGCGCCTCCTGGCGGCCGATCTTGAGCTTGTATTCGAGATGCAGGTCGCTCGATGCCAGGAAGATGTGGATGCGCGCGCGGTCGGCGAACTGCAGGGCGCGGGCGGCCATCTCGATGTCTTCGGTCTTGGCGCGGGCCAGCGACGCGATGCGCGGCTTGTGGATGGCCTGGGTGATGGTGGCGATGGCCGCGAAGTCGCCCTCGGAGGCCATGGCGAAGCCGGCCTCGATGATGTCCACACCCAGGTCTTCGAGGGCATGGGCCATGGTGAGCTTTTCCTGCGTGGTCATGCTGCAGCCCGGAGACTGCTCGCCGTCGCGCAATGTGGTATCGAAAAAGAATACGTGATCCGAAATCATTGACTCGCCTGCCGAGAAAAGCCGGTTCCAACCAGACTAGTGTCTCGCATCGGGCTGGTATAAGGCAAAGTTATTATTATTGGGGAAGCGATAAGGATTCGTTATGATGGATCAGAGATCGGCAACAGGGAACAGGGAATAGGGAATAGGACGCTTGCTTCAGGGATGCGGGATTATCGTCGGCGGAATCCCTGGCCTTGTCGTTCCCCTAGTCCCTAGTCCCTAGTCCCGAGTCCCTGCCGTTCGGAGGCGCCATGGAACTGAATCAACTGGAGACGTTTTTGGCGGTGGCGGAGGAGCGGAGCTTCTCGCGCGCGGCGGTGCGGCTGCACCGGACGCAGCCGGCTGTGAGCCAGGTGATCCGCAAGCTGGAGGCGGCGGTGGGCGAGACGCTCTTCGACCGGGCGGCGCGCGACGGCTCTCTGACCGCGGCCGGGGTGCTGCTGCACGACTACGCGCTGCGGCTGATGGCCCTGCGCCGCGAGGCTAACAGCGCTCTGGACGAGCTGAAGAACCTGGAACGGGGGCGGCTGCAACTGGCGGCCAACGAGTACACCTGCATGTATCTGCTGCCGGCCATCGACCGCTTCCGGCGGGCGTTTCCGCAGGTGAGCGTGACCGTACACCGGATGCTGGCTTCGCGCATTCCCGAGGAACTGAACCTGCGCACCTTCGAGCTGGGGATGATTTCGTTCCGGCCCGACCCGGCTCAGTTTCGCACCATCGCGGTGTACGGCGACAGCCTGGCGTTCATTGTGAGCCCCAACCATCCGCTGGCGGGCGCGGAGCGAGTGTCGATCGACGACCTGGGAGAAGAGTTATTCATCGCCCACAACGTGGCCTCGCCGTTGCGGCGGAAGGTGATCGAGGCGTTCCAGCGCTATCGGACGCCGTTGAATATGGGCATCGAGCTGCCGACCATCGAGGCCATCAAGCGATTTGTGGCGATGGGCAACGGGGTGGCGCTGGTTCCGCATCTGACGGTGGCCCGGGAGCTGGAGACCGGCCAACTGGTGCGCGTGGCCGTG
>JBEKPA010000407.1:0-2807 GCA_049521195.1 Occallatibacter sp. | reverse complement strand
GTTTCGACCGCCCGGGCTGGCTGCGCTGCGAGCAGTTCGGCGCGGGCATGATTACCGGCTGGGGAGCGCACCATGTGGATACGGCCCACTGGGGCATGAATACGGAATACACAGGGCCGGTGGAAGTGTGGGGCGCGGCGGAGTTTCCCACTCACGGATTATGGAATGTCCATGGCAAGTTTCTGACCCATGCGATTTACGCGAATGGCGTCACCATGGATATCAGCGGCGACTTTCCGAATGGGATCAAATTCTATGGGACCGAGGGATAGATCTTCGTCACCCGGGATGCGGAAGTTACGCCAAGCGATCCGGGAGGAAAGCCGGTTACGCTCCAGCCGCTGATGGCGAGCGATCCGAAGATTCTCGAAAGTGTGATTGGTCCTGACGAAGTTCACTTGTATCAAAGCGACGACCAGCATGGAAACTGGCTGGAATGCATCCGGACGAGAAAAGCTCCCATCGCTCCAGCCGAGATCGGCCACCGCGCCTGTTCCACCTGCCTGGTGCACCACATCGCGATGAAGACCGGGCGCAGGCTGTTTTGGGATCCGGTCAGAGAGCGCTTCAAGAACGATGACGAGGCAAACAGCATGGTATCGCGCCCGCAGCGCTTTCCATACAGAATGAGCATGTAGGCGGCTGCGGCTCTTCCCGGGTTGAGCGTCGCGAGAAGGTCGCCCGGCGCGCGCCTCGCCTTGACGTGTGTGATCTGCGACACAAATAATGCTTGTGGACATAAGCGAAGATTCTCTGTCTCTCAATCTGGAACGGCCTACCCCTGAAGCCCTTAGGAGCCTCGACTCAAATGGCGACTTCTGAACAACCTCCCGCGCACACGCTCAGCCGCGGCGTTCCAGCCCTGCGCGCCGCCCAGGGGACCACCTTCCTCTGGCGCAAGCTGCACTCGCTGCTGGGCATCGTCCCCATCGGCGCATTCCTCATCGAGCACCTGCTCTCGAACTTCGAGGCCCTCAAAGGCCCGGCCGCCTACGGAGCCCAGGTCAAGTTCCTCAACAGCTTGCCCCTGGTCCGGGTGCTGGAATGGACCTTTATCTTTCTACCCATCCTCTATCACGGCCTCTACGGCGTCTACATCTGGCTGCGCGGCAAGTCGAACCTCGTCTACTACCCCTGGGCCGGCAACTGGATGTACATGGCCCAACGCTATACCGGCCTGGTCGCCATCCTGTATATCGGCCAGCACGTGCTGCGCCAGCGCTTTATGGGAGTGCAGCTTCCCGAGCACCCCTACGCGGCCTTCGCCAAGGTGCAGCACGAGCTGGCCAACCCCTGGATGCTGGCCGTCTACATCGTCGCCATGCTCGCCATCTGCTGGCACTTCTCTTACGGCGTCTGGTTGTTCGCGGCCAAGTGGGGCATCACACCGGGAAGAACCGCCCGCAAGCGCTTCGGCCTGGCCTGCGTTGCGATGGGGCTGGTGCTAGCGGTCATGGGACTCTGGAGCATCTGGGCGTTTGTCGGGCCGAAGTACAAGAGCGCGCCAGAGGAGGCGACTCCGGTCGTATC
This sequence comes from Occallatibacter sp., assembly GCA_049521195.1. Taxonomy (GTDB): domain Bacteria; phylum Acidobacteriota; class Terriglobia; order Terriglobales; family Acidobacteriaceae; genus Telmatobacter. The sequence goes on along the minus strand of JBEKPA010000407.1, from coordinate 1,277 downwards.
GCAATCCATCGCGCCAACTCACTCCGGCAGTAACTCGGCCTGAATTGCCCCAAGCCTCCGGCCGCAAACCGGGGACTCGAAACCGGTCCCTGATCTCTGATCTCTGACCCCTAAGAAGGAAGTCTCATGGCAGCACCCAGAATCATCGTGGTTGGCGGAGGGTTGGCCGGGCTGGCCGCGGTCATCAAGATCGCCGAAGCCGGCGGCACCGTCGACCTGTTTTCCATCGTCCCAGTCAAGCGTTCTCACTCCGTCTGCGCGCAAGGGGGCATCAACGCGGCAAAGAATTTGAAGGGCGAGGGCGACACCACCTACAAGCACTTCGACGACACCGTCTACGGCGGCGACTTTCTGGCCAACCAGACCCCAGTCAAGGACATGTGCGAGGCCGCGCCGGCCATCGTCGATCTGCTCGACCGCATGGGCGTGCCCTTCAACCGCACCCCCGAAGGCCTGCTCGACTTCCGCCGCTTCGGCGGCACGCTCTACAACCGCACCGCCTTCGCCGGCGCCACCACCGGGCAGCAACTGTTATATGCGCTCGACGAGCAGGTGCGCCGCCACGAGCATGACGGCAAAGTGCGCAAGTTCGAAGGCTGGGAGTTTCTCTCCGCCGTGATCGATTCGCGCGGCGCGGCCCGCGGCATCACCGCCCTCGATCTGCGCTCCATGGAACTCCGCTCCTTCGCGGGCGATGCAATCATCCTGGCCACGGGCGGCGTGGGCGCGCTCTTCGGCAAGAGCACCAACTCCGTCGTTTGCACCGGCTCGGCGCAGTCAGCCGTCTTCCAGCAGGGCGCTTATTACGCCAACGGCGAGTTTATCCAGGTTCATCCCACCTGCATCCCCGGCGAAGACAAGCTGCGGCTTATGTCGGAGTCGGCCCGCGGCGAGGGCGGCCGCGTCTGGGTGCCCAGAAAAGCCGGCGACAAGCGCCCCATCAAGCAGATTCCCGACTCCGATCGCTTCTATTTCCTCGAAGAGTGGTTTCCCAAGTACGGCAACCTCGTTCCGCGCGACGTGGCCACACGCGCCATCCACAAGGTGGTGTTCGAGCTTGGCCTGGGACTCGACGGCGAGGCCATGGTCTATCTCGACCTCACCCACATCGACCGCGCCACGCTCAACCGCAAGCTCGAAGGCATTCTGGAGATTTACGAGAAGTTTGTCGGCGACGACCCGCGCGACGTGCCCATGAAGATCTTTCCCGGCATGCATTACACCATGGGCGGCCTGTGGGTGGACTTCAACCAGATGACTAACATCCCCGGCATCTT
>JBEKPA010000406.1:0-2824 GCA_049521195.1 Occallatibacter sp. | reverse complement strand
CTTGCCGCCCAGGCGTTCTTCCAATTCCTCTACGCGCGCCGACAGCGCGATCAGCGCGTCCGAGAGCGGGTCCTTGATGTCGTGCGGATCGGTAATCAGCACCCTCTCGCCGTTGCGATAGACGATGTGCGCGGGAACGCCGACGACCGTCGAGTCGGGAGGCACGTCGGAGAGCACCACCGAGCCGGCGCCTACGCGCGAGTTCTCGCCGATGGTGATGTTGCCCAGCAGGTTGGCGTTATTGCCGATGAAGACGCCGTCGCAGACCGTGGGATGGCGCTTGCCGTGGCCCTTGCCGGTGCCTCCCAGGGTTACTCCCTGGTACATGGTCACATCGTTGCCCACGATGGCGGTTTCGCCGATCACCACGCCGGTGGCGTGATCGATGAACAGCCGCCGTCCCAGCGTCGCGCCGGGATGAATATCCACGCCGGTAAAGAAGCGGCCAACCTGGGAGAGCAGCCGCGCGAACAGGCGCAGCTTGGCGCGCCAAAGAGCGTGCGAGATGCGATGAATCCAGACGGCCCACAGGCCGGGATAGCAGAGAAAGACTTCCAGGCGGGAGCGCGCGGCTGGGTCGCGCTCCAGCACGGAGTTGAGATCGTCGCGGATGCGGGCGTACAAAGACATAGGGACTAGGGACTAAGGGACTAGGAAGTACCAAGCAGGGAATAAGGAACGGGGAGCAGGGAGTAGAGCGACGATCCGACAGGGAGCGTCACCCTTAGTCCCTAGTCCCTTAGTCCCCTTTTTACGTTTATACCGCAATCGCTTCGACCGGCAGCGCCAGCGCCTTCTGGCGCAGCGACTCGAAAAGAATGCTCGACAGATACCGCTCGCCGAAGTCGGGCAGCACCACCACGATCAGCTTGCCGGCATTCTCCGGCCTTGCGGCCACCTTGAGCGCGGCCGCAACCGCCGCTCCCGAGCTGATGCCGACAAACAGCCCTTCCTCAAGCGGCAGCCTGCGCGCCGCCGCGACTGACTCGTCGTTGGTGACCTGGACGACCTCGTCGACGAGGCTCATGTCGAGCACACCGGGCACGAACCCCGCGCCGAGGCCCTGAATCTTGTGCGGTCCGGGCTTGCCGCCGGAGAGCACGGCGCTGTCCGCAGGTTCGACGGCGATGGCCTTGAACCCCGGCTTCAGTGGCTTGATGTACTTGGCCACGCCGGTAATGGTGCCGCCGGTGCCCACGCCGCTTATGAGAATGTCCACCTTGCCGTCGGTATCGTCCCAGATCTCGGGTCCGGTGGTTGCCAGGTGAATGGCGGGGTTGGCGGGGTTGTTGAACTGCTGAAGTATGTAGCCGTTGGGTGTCTTGGCCAGAATCTCATCGGCCTTGGCGATGGCCCCCTTCATGCCGTTCGGTCCGGGCGTGAGCACGATCTCCGCGCCGAAGGCCAGCAGCACCGTGCGCCGTTCCAGGCTCATGGTCTCCGGCATGGTGAGAATGATCCGATAGCCCTTGGCCGCGGCCACAAAGGCCAGCGCGATGCCGGTGTTGCCGCTTGTCGGCTCAATGAGCACGGTCTCGCCGGGCTTGATCTTGCCGGCCTTTTCGGCGGCATCGATCATTGCGAAGCCGATGCGGTCTTTCACGCTGCTGACGGGGTTCTGGCTTTCCAGCTTGGCTACAACGGTAGCGGGCAGTCCAGCCGCTATGCGATTGAGCCGCACCAGCGGGGTGCGGCCAATGAGTTCAGTTACATCCGCGGCAATGCGCGCCATGATCTTCTCCTTTTTTCGGGGCCAAAGGCCCGTATCCTCGATTGTCAAGGTGTTTGAGTTGACGGTGGAGCTGTCAAGGTGGGGAAAAATGCGCGCGCATGGGGCGCACGCCTGCATCGGAGCTGTCACCAGGACGGTGTTAGCGACATCGACGCATGAAAACAGAGTAGACCAATGAGCGCGCCTTGGCAAGGGTTTCCCTCATCCCGTATTCCTCAGCCCCGCTGAAATCCCGCTGATCGTCGCCGCAATCGCCCGGTTGACCTCCGGCGTATCCTCACCGGCGCGCTTGCGGCGCAGCATGTCCACCTGAATCAGGTGCATGGGATCGACATAAGGGTTGCGCAGCTTGATGGAGCGGCCCAGCACCTGGTTGGACTCCAGCAGTTCGGTCTGCCGGGTAACGGCCAGCACGGCGCGGACGGTGCGATGGAACTCCGCTTCGAAGAGGCCGTAGACGCGCTCGCGCATTTGCGTGTCCTCGACCAATGAGGAGTAAAGCCGCGCCGTCGCCAGGTCCACCTTGCCCAGCGCCATCTCCACATTCCGCAGCAGGTCGATGAAGAGCGGAAACTCGCGGGCCATGATTTGCAGCAGGTCGAGCGAGCCGGGCTGGACGAGATACCGCTCGATGGCAAAACCCACGCCGAACCACGCCGGAACCAGCAGCCGCGACTGCGTCCAGCCGAAGACCCAGGGAATGGCGCGCAGGTCGGCGAGCGACGGGGAGTCCTTCCGCCGCGAAGGCCGCGAGCCGATCTTGGCGTTCTCCAGCTCCCCCACCGGCGTCGACTGCTCAAAGTAAGCGACCACGCCGGGATCGTCGAGAATGTGCTGGCGATAGTACCTGAACGAAATCGCGGAAAGCTCGTCGAGCGCCGCCTCCCACTCGGGCTTGAGCACGCCGGTGAAGTGGCCCTCCGGGTCGCGAGCATTGGGGCGGGCGAGGGCATCCAGCGAGGCCGCGATCATCAGTTCCAAATTGCGCTCGGCCAGCACCTCGTCGGCATATTTGAAGTTGAGCACTTCGCCCTGTTCGGTGATGCGCAACTGCCCGTCGAAGGCGTCCATCGGCTGCGCGAAGATGGCGCG
>JBEKPA010000405.1:0-2841 GCA_049521195.1 Occallatibacter sp. | reverse complement strand
AGGGAGATAACCAACAGGGGATGGAACACGCCACCAACGGGGGATGGACCACGCCACTAACAGGTGATTAGCCAGAGAGGCAACAGCGGCTCGGCGAAGCGTTACCTCTTGGTAAACGCTTCACCCGGCAGGCGCACAGGCCTGTAGGAATCTTCAGTTGAGGTGGGTTTAAGGCAGTTGGCTTGCCCCGCTGTGCAGAAAGCGGCAGATCAGCAACTCCGGCTCCGCCAGACCTTCAGTTGCCATGCGAATAGCCCCCAAGGCCTCCGCCTGGCGTTCTTCGCCCTCCACAATCACCAGCACCGAAGGCCCCGCTCCGCTCAGAGCGGCGCCTAAAATCCCATGCTCTCCGGCCAACGGCAGCAGCCGCGGCAGCAGCGGGCAAAATGGAATGCGATACGGCTGGTGAATGCGGTCCCGCATGGCGATGCGCAGCAAATCGCCTCGGCCCTGAGCAAAGGCCAGTCCCAGCATGGCCACCGACTGAATGTTGGCCACGGCATCGGCGCGCGGGTAGCACTCGGGCAGCATGGCGCGAGCCTTGCTGGTGGCCAGCGGCTCAGCCGGAAGAGCGACAATGGCCCGCCATTCGTCGGGAGGCGCAACCCGCGCCACATGCACGCTCCGGTTTTCAAAGGCCGCACTCACAAAGCCTCCCAGCCAGCAGGCCGAGGCGTTGTCCGGATGGCCCTCCAGCACGCAAGCCTCTTCCAGAATGCGCTCGCTGCTCCAGCCAAGCTGGCCAAAGTGAACGGCCAGCGCGACGGCCGCCAGCCGCCCGGCGGCCGACGAGCCGCAGCCCATACCCAGAGGAATCTCGTTAATCATGCGAATCGCCAGCGGCACAACCGGCCGCCCATGGCCTGCCAGCAATCCCTTGTAAATCTCCAGGATGAGATTGTCTTCCAAGCGTGCGCAGCGCTCGCTGTTTCGGCCTGTCGCGGCAATCGAAAACTTCGCCGCCGGCTCGGCCTCGATCTCCAGATAGAAATCCAGAGCCACGGCCACGGCATCGAACCCCGAGCCGAGATTGGCCGAAGTAGCGGGAAGCCGCATCCTGAATGATTGCATCCCTGGCTCTCTGGCGTCGCTCATCCCACCCGTTCCTTCAGCGTCGCCAGCACCGCGGCCGGCGTAGCGTCCACTACCCTCGCGTTGCGCCGCAGAGCCTCGATCTCCGCCTCCACTCCGACCTTCTCGTCGGCGTTCAGCAGCGTTCCGCGATGAAAGTCGATGGTGTAATCGGCGTCCTTCAGCGTGTGCCCGGTCAGCACCAGAACCACCGTCTCGCCGCCGCTCACCGCTCCCCGCGCGCGCAGCTTCTTCAGTCCCGCCAGGGTCACGGCCGAGGCCGGCTCGCAGCCCAGCCCCTCCGCGCCCAGTTCGGCCTTGGCCATGGCAATCTCCGCCTCGGTCACGTCCAGGCACCAGCCGCCGGTCTCCTGAATGGCCCGCGCCGCCTTGCGCCACGAGGCCGGATTGCCGATGCGGATCGCTGTCGCCCGCGTGTGCGCCTCCACCGGCTCGAGCGCCGTGCCGTCGTTCTCCGCCAGGCTGCGCACCAGCGGATTGGCCCCCGCGGCCTGAATCACCGAGATGCGCGGCATCCGCGCCACCAGGCCCAATTCGTGCAACTCGCGAAACCCCTTGCCCAGCGCCGAACTGTTGCCCAGGTTGCCGCCGGGAACGATCAGGTGGTCGGGCACAATCCAGTCGAAGGCCTCGGCAATCTCGAAGGCCGGCGTCTTCTGCCCCTCCAGGCGGTAAGGATTGACCGAGTTGAGCAGGTAGATGGGCGCTTCATTCACAATCTGCGTCAGCAGGCGCAGGCAGCCGTCGAAGTCGGCCTTCAACTGGCAGGTAACCGCGCCGTAGTCCATGGCCTGCGACAGCTTGCCCCAGGCGATCTTGCCGTCGGGAATCAGCACCAGGCTGCGCAGCCCGGCGCGCGCGGCATAGGCGGCCATCGAGGCCGACGTATTCCCGGTCGACGCGCAGGCCACCCACTCGAAGCCGCGCTCCTTGGCCACGCTCATGGCCGCCGTCATCCCCGTGTCCTTGAACGATCCCGTCGGATTCATTCCCTGATGCTTGGCGAAGAGCTGGTCGATGCCCAGCGCCTTGGCGGCCCGCGTCAGGTGATAGAGCGGCGTGTTGCCCTCGAAGAGGGTCAGGGCGCTGCCGAAATTGTCCAAAATCGGCAGCAGCTCGCGGAATCGCCATACGCCGCTGCTGTCCAGCGCCTCGCTGGAGCAGCGCCGCTCCCGCCACAGCCACTTCAGCGCGCCGGGGTTGGGACGGTCGTGGCCCCGCCGCTCGCTCCAGCCGGGGTATTCCACTTCAAACAGGTCTCCGCACAGGGCGCAGCGGAAGTCCGGCCGCGCCTCCGCGCCCTTGATCCGCGCCCCGCACCCGAAACAACGCAACTGATGCAAATTGTCGCTCATGCCTGTGCATAGGTTACCAGCAGGCAGCGGCTTTTGCCGCGCCGCGCATTGGTGCGTGCCGGCGAAATGCACGCAGGTTGCTTGCTTCATTGCTCTGAAATATGCTATTCAAATGGGCTTCCCAGGTTGGAGAAACTTAAGTTGAACGCAAGTAGAGTTCTGCTACTGTCCTTCGCGATTGCCTTTCTGGCAGTTCCTGCCTTCCCCGACACGCCAACGCGAGATACAAAGCCGATTGGGGATGACACTCTTGAACCGCCAAGAAATCTCGGGAGTGAGTATGTGAGCCCTGGATTTGCAAGCAAGGAGTACCGGGAAGCACTGGAACGATACCGGAAAGCAGCGGAATTGGGCGACACTGGAGCACAAACCGTTCTTGGAAGGATATACGCCA
>JBEKPA010000404.1:0-2850 GCA_049521195.1 Occallatibacter sp. | reverse complement strand
GGATGCCTTGCCCGATTTCGCTATCGGCCGAAACCGTAGGGCTGACCAAACTTCATCGATAGCAACAATCGCAACCGCGCGCCAGCCTAGATCGCTCAATATCGCTCGAATCTTGTCACGAGACAGATCGCCCGCGAGCCTAGAACCGATCTTCGGATATGTAATCCAAACCAAGGTGTTTTCGCCCGCCTCATTCAGGAATTTCGGCGTGTGCAAACTCAAATCGGCGGCGGAGGTGGCGAACAACTGCACAAACGTGAATGGTCCATCATTTGCCGACGCAATTCGCGCTCCATCAGGCAGAGGAGCTAACGACTTGTGGTACAGGTCAGGCGCAGCGGCAATCAGCATCCGCATTTGCGGCTTGATACCGAGCTTTTTGGCAAGGGGGCTTATGCTCATCTCTGCTTCCCCCTGCTTGAAAGGGCAAATTGGTTTCCGTCTGGGTCTTGCACAATAGCCATCGTGCCCCACGGCTCTTTCTTCGGTTCTTGAGCGAACGTTACACCCTTCGCTTTCAAGGTTGCGCAAGTCGCGAATACGTCGTCGCACCAGAACGCTATCGATTGGAACTGACCGATGCGGCTCTCGTGCCCTTCTGGCGTGTAAAGCGCCAACCCAGTGTCAGCACCGGGGATCAACAACTCGATCCATCGCTGGGTGTCGGTAAATGGTCTGTCTGTTGCTACCTTGAACCCCAAGCTTTCAGTGTAGAACTTGAGCGCAATGTCCTGATTTCTGACGGGGATACCAACGAAGGTGATGCCTCTGATCATAACTTCTCCTCCTATTCCTTGGAGAGTAGCGCAGGAGATGCGCAACTTCAATGTGCTGTTTTTTGCTATAGTTGTAATCGGTACAGTATGGCTCAAATAGACGACTACATCATCGACGTTCTGATGCGAGATCTTGTCGGACACGATCGCAGACCAGTCAGCTTTCTCGTCTATCTTTGGCTCTCGAATGAAGAAGTTCGTCGCGGAGAAGCCGTGGAAATCAGCTACCAGGCGCTTGCAGAGTGCATTGGGATTTCGAAAAGCTCAGCTCAGGTTGCAGTAAACTGGTTGACCGAGCGGCAACTGCTCACTGCGAAAAAAGAAACGGTGACTGCGACGCCCCGCTACATGGTCAACCGCCCTTGGAGAGGCGCAAAGCTGCGCCAGGAAGGCAGGAGAGATGTCTCCAAATGAGTCGCCGAACATTTCTTATACCCAGCATTCCTTCGAATCGAACAGGCATCCGTAAACGCCCTTGTGGCCCGAGATCGAACCAGTTCTAGAGCGGCCAGCCACTCTGGAGCGGCGCCACTATCGCTCTTTGCGCAGAATTACCTCCCGCCGGCGCACACTGGAAGATAGCAGAAGAGTGGAGAAGCCGCATTGCGCCGCCCTACTGCGTTCTGCTCGCGGCGCTACTTGGTTCACTATGCCACAAGCACCCGCGCGCGCGACCGTGTATTCGGAGTGGCTTGCACCGTGATCTTGATGTCCTGCCCAAACAGAAGCAGGAAGCGCAACAGCCGTTCCAGCGAGAACCCGGTGAGGCGTCCGCGTATGAGCGCGGAGACCTTCGGCTGGTCCACCCCCAGCAGCTTGGCGGCCTGAGTCTGGGTAAGTCCGCGCTCCCTGATCAGCACGGTGATCTTGTGTGCCAGTTCGGCCTTGGCCAGCGCCTCCTCCGGGTTCGGCAGCCCGAGATCGGCAAAGACGTTCCCAGTGCTGACGGTGTAATCGGCCTCACGTTTTGGCATCGCTATTCCCCCAGTTCCCGGTCGATTTCGGCCGTTTATGCCAGAATTAGCATACTCTACCAAGGCCAGGTGTTGGGTTGAGTTACGCCTTAGCGCGCTCCGCCGCGCACCTCGCGCAGCGGCAGCGCGGTGGCTCCGGCGAGGCACTTCTGGATCTCCGCAAGCACCGAGAAGGCGATGGTTTCGGGCGATTCCGCGCCTAGGTCCAGGCCCATCGGCGAGTGGAGTCGCGCCAGCCATCGCTCCACCTGGGCAGCGGCTGCGGAGGCGGGTTCCGACGGAAGACCGCGCAGGCGGGCGCCTTCGGCCAGCAGTTCGCGGGTGCGGCGCTGCGGGCCGAGTACGCCGATGTAGGCGGGCGGTGAGTCGAGGGCCAGCAGCGCGGCAAGAATCCGCGCATCCTGCTCGAAGCTATGGCTCATCACCACGGCGGCGTCCTGCGCAAGGAGATTGCCGATCGGCGTGGCCGAGCCGGAGTCCCGGCTGCCAAATTGGCCCGCAGGTTGGCTGGCGGATTGGATTGCGGGCAGCTCACCGATCGGCAGCACGCGCACCTCATCGGCCAAAGGAAATCGTTCGCGAGCGGCCAGTTGGGAGCGGCCGTCGGCAACCGCGACAAACCAGCCCAACTCTTTTCCCAGATGGAGCAGCGGCTGCGCGTCGTCGCCCGCACCGAAGATCCACAAGCCGGGACGGGCGGGACGGAAGTCAACCCAGACGCGGGCTTCGATTCCGCCGGCTGAAATCTGCTCTTCAATCGATTTGCGGCTTGCCCGCGCCCTTTCCGCAAGCTCTTGCAGCCGATCTTCAACAACCTGAATACCTGCAGGCGGACCGCCCTCCAGGCCGCCGAATGCGCGACGGCCGATTTGCTCGCCTTCCAGAACCGTCGCCACGGCCAGCGGCGCGCGCCGGTCGAAGGCTTGTTGCAGCGCGGCCAGCACTGGGCCTGCGGTTGCGCGCCGCTCCAGCAGCAGGGAGACCACGCCGCCGCAGCCGGAGCCGTAAGGCCGCTCGCCGTCCTCCTCGGCAGTGGAGTAACGCTGCACGCATGGGCCGTTGGCAGTGAGCCACCAGGCGCGGCTGGCCACCTGGGCCTC
>JBEKPA010000403.1:0-2858 GCA_049521195.1 Occallatibacter sp. | reverse complement strand
TGCCGCTGTCTGAGCAAGAACGCTCAGCGGACGCTCGGCGCGCCATGCCGGGCACGCCAAGTATTCAAAACTATCCCCCAAAAAGTGAGCAAAAGGAGACAGACCGCCCCCCGCGCGTCGGTCTGGAGGGCCGTGCCGGGATCGCGGAAGCTGGTTAGCGGAGCCAGAGCATTTACCTGTCAGTAACTGTCTGGGGCCGCCCGGAAAAGCCTGGATCCACTTTCATCTGCGGATAGGTGCGCAAACCTGCCAACTGCTTCGTAATGCGCCAAACAAACGCGGGATTGTCGAGGAGATAGCGCCAGAACAAGCGGCGCGGTTCCTGAATGAGACGGTGCAGCCATTGCAGGCCAGCGCGCTTTACCCACTGCGGCGAATCTTTGATTCGGCCGGTGTGGAAGTCGAAAGCCGCGCCCACGCCGAACATCAGGGTGGAATCGAGCAGAGGTAGGAAGCGCATCATGAATCGATCCTGCTTCGGCGTGCCGATGCCCACCCACATCATGTCCGGCTTCAGTTCGCGGATTCGGGCGGCTAAAGACTCTTCCTCTTGAATCGTCAAGTCGCGGAATGGGGGAGTGTAAGTACCTATGATCTGCGCCCAGGGAAAGCGTTGCGTTAGTCCTTCACGCAATTCTTCGGCCACGCCCTCCTTGCCGCCGTATAGGAAATGAGTGCGGTGGGAAAACTCCTTGCGCCGGAAGATCTCCAACATCAGGTCCGGGCCGGCGACCCGCTGCATTGTGCTGAATCCCTGCCAGCGGCCTACCCACACTGTCGGTGCGCCGTCAGGCACCAGCAAGGCGGCGCCGGCATAAACCTGAGCAAAGCCAGGATCGCGCTGTGCCTCCATGATGCCATGCACGCAGACCATGCAGACATAACCTTTGCGGCGCAGTTCCAATTGTTCCGCGACGCGCGCGACTGCGCTTTCCATGTCGAGCGGTTCCACCGGAATGCCGAGGACCATTGCCGTTTTGGGTCTTGTTTCGAAGGTCATTGAGGATGCTGTCCTTCTGCCGTGGCTAGGAACGGAGTTCGGCGCGAGCCCTTACTCGCTGTCGGCTCGGGCAATAGAGATCGATAGAGCCGCATATACTCTTCCGCGATCGCAGGCGCCGAGAATTGCGGCAATGCAACGGGTTCTGGAGATGGTCGACCGAGCGCATCGCGAACCGCATCCGCGAATGCTTCTTCCTCCCACGGACCGAGTGGAACGTAATGGCAATGACTGCCGGCCAACTCACGAAAGGCAGGGATGTCGGAGCAGACGACGCGGCACCCGGCAAGCAATGCCTCCGCGACGGGAAGGCCGAAGCCCTCAACTATGGACGGCGCCAGCAGCAGGCTGCAGTTGCGATAGCACCAGTGCAACTGTTCGTCGGATATTCCGTTCAACAGGAAGACTTCATTCTTCATGCCCGAGGCGGCGACAAACTGTTGGATCGACGATGTCTCCGGCCCCGGAATTCCCACGATGAGGAAGCGTGTCTCTAGCGCAATCCGATTTGCTCGAAGCAAGCGCTCAAAGACCCGCAGCGCAAGCAGGATGTTCTTGTTGCGGCGGTGCTGCGCAACACAGAGCAAGAAGGGCCGGCCTTCCCATTCCGGCAACGGAGTCTCCATCTCAGGCCGTGGCGGCTGTTCAACCGAGTTATAAACGACCGACGCTTTGCGCGCGAGCCCTGGATCCAGACTCTCGATCCCGGAGAGTACACTCTGCGAAACGCACGCGATGGCGTCGACTCTGCGCAGGCAGCTCCGCAGTATGGCGCGGTTGAATAGCACCTTTGGAAATCCGAAGTTCTCTGGAATGTCGTACGGGTACAGGTCGTGCAACGTAACCACTGCCGGGCAATGAAATGCGCCGCGCCGCACTGGCACGGGATACGCGAGGTGGACGATGTCCGCATCGAGCTTTGCCGCCAACTTCGGCAAGCGCGAATAGAACCACAGGTTGCGGCTAAGTACGCCATTGCCGATGGGCGCGAGGTGCAGGTGGAATCGCGTGTCGGCGCGTGGGGCGGAATCCTGAACAAACTCCTGCTGCCACGGTGCGGCCACCAAGTGAAGCTCTGAAACCTCAGGACGCATCAGCATGCAGCGAGCCAGGTTGATGGCGTGGCGGGGAACTCCAGAGAGCTGGCCGGAACGGGACGCAAACGCGATTACGATTCTCATAGCGTCTCCTCGACGGGTTTTTCCAATGCCGCCAACGTCAAGCTGAGAAGCGCGATGGACCAGAGCGGCATTGACAGGTCGAAGCGCTCCGTATCGCCGAGCCCGCGGATGACAATGAAGACGATGAGGCCGAGAAACAGCGTTTTAAGTTCCGGCCGGGAGACGCGGCGTATCTGGCGATAGAAGCTTCCGTAAATGCCAATCAACAGGACGACGCCAACGACTCCATAGGCATAGAACTGCTGCAGCAGTTCATTGTGCGCGTGCCAAGTCTCGAATTGATCGGAACCAAAGGGCGGAATCACCTTCCAGACTGAGTCGAATCCGTGTCCGAGCCATGGCCGTTCGAGCGATCGTTCCAGGATGAAGGCCCAGATGCCGATGCGTCCGGTGAGTGTTTCGGCCTGATTGCCCGCGTTGGTGTAGACCTCGTAATAAGCGGCAATCAAGCTGGAGAACGCCGCCACCACAGTTACCCCTACCGCAACGATAAGTATCTTTGTGCGGCGCCGGATTGCGGTGCTGATGAAGAGCAGGAGCAACTCGCTTGCCAGGAAGGCGATGAGCGTTGTTTTGCTTAGACTGCGGAGCAGCGAGATGGCCAGAAAGATCGCGGGGAATCGCCAGGCTCTTGCGCTAAGGATCAGGAACTGCGCCAGGAAGACGCCGAACGCGCA
>JBEKPA010000402.1:0-2869 GCA_049521195.1 Occallatibacter sp. | reverse complement strand
CGCCGGGCGCGGCCTTGCGGAGCTGGTCGATCTTCATCTGCAGGCGGTCGTCGAAGCGGGAGGCGCTGCCGCGGGCCTTCACGACGTCGCCCCGGTCGAAGTCTTTGGCGATGCGCGGGTCGCCCGGTTCCCAAACGCGGCCCTCCAGCTGGCCGGTCTTGTCGCCCAGGATCAGATTGAGGTAGGGTTTGTTGGTCTTGGTGGTGCGGTGCTGCTTGAGGAGAACCAGGAAGAAGCCGTCGAAGAGCTTGCCTTCTTCAAAAGCGGCCAGATCGGCAATGTAAATGTCTTTCATGCTGTCGAGAATCTTAACGCATTGGGGGTGAAATCCCCGCGGCATCGGCCTTGCTATCATTCTCCTATGACCACGGTGGAGATTCGCTTTCGCTGCGTCGCGCCGCCCACGGAACGGGTGTCGCAGGCGCTGGCAAGCATCAAGGACGTTTACGGCATCCGCCGTCTCACCTTCGACCACGCGGCGCGCACGCTGCGCGTGGAGTACGACGCCACGCGGCTTGACCCCGCCGCCGTCGCCAAGCTCGTCCGCCAGGCAGGCGTTGAGATCGCCCCCGAAACCGCCGCTGCCGCGCCGCCGATTCCGCCGCCCGCCCCCGCCGCGTGAATCGGGCCTTTGAACCGGCCTGTGGCCGATTGCACCGCTCGAAGAACCCTGATAATCTGTCTATGGTCGCCGCTGCGACCGCGCGTGTGCGCCCGTAGCTCAGCTGGATAGAGCGACTGGCTACGAACCAGTAGGTCGGGAGTTCGAATCTCTCCGGGCGCACCATAAAAATATCTTTTGAGCACGACCTTGCCGTCGAGCCAGCATTCCCTTAGGAGCTAACGCCCGCGATCGTTTTGCTGGACTTATGCACGGGCTGAAGCCCGTACCCTTCAAGCCATCAATGCCTCCAAGGATTCCATAGAGGATCGCTCAACCCGCATAGCTCCTGCCCTTCCAGCTTACCTGCTTCCGGATTCGATGCTGGAACCAGCTGCGGCAAAGCAGCGCGACGAACAGCGGCAGCCCCAGCGGCGAAAGAGCGCAGTTCAGAAACGAGAAGTTGGATTTGGCCGCCCGCGCGTAGAACCGGAACAGGGTCCGCACCCACAGTAGCGCCAGCACCCACCCCGCGCCCAGCCATTGAAACGAGTGCGCGGCAAAGCGAGCGTTCCACAGCCCGGCCGCCAGCACCGGCAGCCCCAACAGCAGCACAAAATCCAGCGCGCGCCACGCCGCCAGCGCCAGTGCGTTGTTGAACGCCAGCGCCAGGTTCTTCGTCCAGCCTTCGATCATGGCCGCCGTCGACCGGTACATCCGCGTAGATACTGCGTCGTCCGCATAGCGCAGCCGCAGCCCCACCTTGCGCCGCTTGGCCAGAACCGCCAATTCCACGTCTTCCAGCACCTTATCGGCTACCGCGGCATGGCCGCCGATGCGCCGGTAAGCCTCCCGCTCCACCAGCAGAAACTGCCCGTTGGCCGCGGCGATGCGCTGGTTCGGGTCGGAGACCTGGGCTGGCGGGTAGGCCAGCGCCAGCTCACTGAAGACCAGCGGCATCAGCGTCCGTTGCGCCAGCCCGGTCACAATCTGCAGGGCCGAGTAGCTCAGCATCCCAATCTTTTCCAGATGAGCTTCGTCGATGGCGCGGCGCAGATTGCCGGGCCGATGAATCGTGTCCGCATCGGTAAATAGCAGCCACCGCCCGCGCGCCTTGCGCGCCGCCATCCAAATGGCATTCGCCTTGCCCGTCCAGCCCTGCTCCAGCCTGGCCGCTTGCAGCACCGTTACGCCGGCAAACCCGCGCGCTATCTCGGCCGTCCGGTCGGTCGAGTGGTCGTCCACCACCGTCAGTTCCCAATCCTTGCCCAGCTCGAAGATCTCCTCCGATTGGCTCACCAGCGACTGAAGGCAAGCACCGAGGCAATCCTCTTCGTTGCGCGCCGGAACCACGACCGTAAGCTCGATCAGTTGCTCCGGCTCCGGCTGGTCGAAGACCGTCCCGACGGCCCACCCCCATCGTCCCGGTACGGCGACGTACGTTCCGGGCTCGCCGGCAAGCCCGAGCACTTGCTCATATTCGCCCGCTCCAGCCGCCGGCCTTTCCTCGCCCATGAAGCGCCACCCTTTCGTTGGGGCCTTTCGCTCGTATTATAAGGATGTGCGCTTCCCTCGCTTACTCACTGTTGCTCTGCTGTTGCCGCTGGCTTTACTGAGCGGCTGCGACCGCGGCGCGCATCCTGTCCAGACCGGCCAAGTGGCCCCCGACTTCACCGTCTCCGACGGAACCTCCTCCATCCATCTGGCCAGCTACCGGGGCCGGGTGGTCCTGCTCAGCTTTTGGGCTAGCTGGTGCGAGCCCTGCGTGGTGGAGATGCCCTCGCTCCTCGACCTTCACCACGACCAGCCCGATCTGGCTATCCTCGCCGTCAGCGTCGACGAAGACCCCGACGCTTACAAGAGCTTCCTCACCCGCCGCCATGTGGACCTGATTTCGGTCCGCGACCCCGCCGAGACCGCGGCCAAACTCTACCACTCCGATGCCTGGCCCGAAACCTATGTCATCGACCGCCAGGGCATCATCCGGCGCAAGTTCATTGGCGCGCAGGACTGGTCCAGTCCCGAGGTCCGCGCCTACCTCAAGAGCCTGTAAGCATCGCGCTGGCTGGCAGGCGCGTGGTCCAGGCTCGCCAGAAAGGCGCCTGGGGAATGGGACGATCCGAATCCGTCCCTGCTTTCCACACTCCCCCAAATGTGAATCCCATGCGACAATGGAGGCATCCGTGATGACCAACGCCTCTTCTGCAGTCGTTCCCTCGCCGGTTGCGGTTACCCCGCAGTTGCTCTCCACGCACGGCATCACCGCGG
>JBEKPA010000401.1:0-2902 GCA_049521195.1 Occallatibacter sp. | reverse complement strand
CCCCTGCGCATCTTGCACACGCTGCCTTTGAGCCACGTCTTCGGCCAGACCATGGGGCTCTGGGTCCCGCCCATCTTCAGGGCCGAACTGCACTTCGAGAGCCGGCTCGCCGCCCCGCACATCGTCGAGCTCATCCGCGCGGAGCGCATCTCGGTTCTGGCCGCGGTGCCGCGCGTTCTGGCTCTCCTCAAGGTGCATCTGGAAGCGACCGATGCGGGGCTCTCCGAGCGCATCGCCCGCTCGCAAAAGCTCAACCCGTGGCTGCGCTGGTGGCGCTTCCGCGCGGTGCATCGCGCGTTTGGCTTCAAGTTCTGGGCCTTCGTCTCCGGCGGCGGCGCGTTGCCGGGGCCACTTGAACAGTTCTGGAACGCGCTCGGATTCGTGCTCGTACAAGGTTACGGCCTGACCGAGTCGACCGCGCTCATCACGCTCAACCATCCCTTCCATGTGGCCAAAGGCACCATCGGCAAGCCGATGGCCGGGCGCGAGGTCAAGCTCGCGCCGGACGGCGAAGTGCTGGTGCGCGGCGCCGTGATCTCCGGCGCCGTCTGGCAGGGCGGCGAACTGCGCCCGCGCGAGGACGAGTGGCTAGCCACGGGCGACATTGCCCAGCGGCAGGAATCGGGCGAACTGAAGTTTCTGGGCCGCAAGAGCGAAGTGATTGTCACTGCCGCAGGGCTCAACATTCATCCCGAGGACATTGAAGCGGCCATCGAGGAGCAGCCGGAGATCGCCGCGTGCGCGGTGGTGGCCATGGAGACGCCGAACGGCCCGGAACCGTGCGCCGTGCTGGCCTGCCGTGGCTCGGGAGACGGGGCCGCGGGGGCCATCGCGCGGGCCAACGCCAAACTGGCGGAGTTCCAGCGCATCAGCCGCTGGGTGCTGTGGCCGGAGCCCGATCTGTTGCGCACCTCCACCGGCAAAGTGCGGCGCAAGCCCGTAGCTGCGTGGCTGGCCCGGATGCAGGCCGCTGCAGCCACCACCAGCAGCGGCGCTCCAGGCCCGTCTGACGGCGCCTTCGGACCCTCCTCCGACTGGCTCGTGGCCCTGATAGCGCAGATCACCGGAGAGCGAAACCTCGGCGTGGGCGACGAGCTGCGACTCAGCGAAGATCTGCATCTCGACAGCCTGGGACGCGTGCAGCTTTCCGCGGCCATCGAGGAGCGGCTGGGCATTGTGGAGGGCAGCGGGCTGCTTGAAGAGGTGCACACGCTGGGAGAACTGCGCAGACTGGTAGCGAGCGAAGGAGCAGGGACTAGGGAACAGGGATCAGGGATCAGGGAGACAGAGACTGAGGAAACAGGGAACAGGGAACAGGGAACAGGAGACAGGGAGCAGAATCTAGGTGCGCCGCCGGCACAGCGTACGCGCTACGTCTATCCCGAGTGGCCGTGGTGGGCGCCGTTCCAATGGCTGCGCGTGGCTTTTCTTGAAGCGATTCAGCGCCCGCTGACTTGGCTCCTGGCTGCGCCGCGAGTTGTCGGCCCCGCGGAACCGCTGCCGCCGGGACCGGTGCTCATTGTGGGCAACCACGTCACCGCCTACGACGGCCCACTGATCCAATACGCGCTCGCCGGCCCGCTGCGACGCCGCATCGCCGTGGCCATGGCGGGCGACATGCTCGACGACTACCGGCACTGGCGCAATCCCGACTGGCCGCCGGGACATGAGGGCTTCTATCTGCTGGGGCCCCCTGCCTACTGGCTGGCGACGGCGCTCTTCAATGTATTTCCGCTGCCGCGTCAGCGCGACTTCCAGTTGAGCTTTGCCCACGCTGGCAAGGCCATGGATCGCGGCTACAGCGTGATGGTCTTTCCCGAGGGCACGCGCTCTGAGGGGCAACTAGCACGCTTCCGGCCCGGCATCGGGCTGCTCGCCAAACAGTGCGGCGTGCCTGTGGTGCCAACCGCCATTCGCGGCCTGGGCGAGATGAGAGCCGGCCGTCGCCGCTGGTTCCGCTCCGGGCATCTCGAGGTGGGCATCGGCGAGGCCATCCGCTTCAGCCCCGAGGAAAGCGAGGCCGCCATCACGGCACGGCTGCACGATGAGGTCGTGCGACTGTTGGGCGGCCCAGCGAGTTAGCGGGCCGGCACAACACGACCCGAATGGACACCTCTTGCTCCCAAATTGGGAGCATGCTATTCTCTGAGAAGTGCGAATCATTGCCAGATCGACCCTCAACGGATTCGTGAACAACCGTGTCAATAGCCAGTTCAGAACCGGCGTGAAGAAGCATTTGGATGCTTGGTATGCCGAAGTCGAAAAGGCGACCTGGAAGGATCCTGCGGAACTAAAGGCGCAGTTCCGCTCAGCCAGCATCGTTTCCGGGGAGAGAGTGGTCTTTAACATCAAAGGCAATGACTATCGCCTGGTAGTAGCCATCAACTACTACTATCGGATCTTGCTGATTATCTGGCTCGGTACGCACAAAGAGTACGACAAGATTGACGCCAAAAAGGTCGCCTATGAAAAGGAGCGATATGCGGATTCATCCAATTCGAACTGAAGCCGATCACGATTTTGCAGTTAACCGGATTGCCGAATTGATCGGAGCCAAGCCCGACACAGCGGAAGGGGAGGAACTGGATATCCTTGCGACTTTGGTTGATGCATACGAAGCGAAGCATCATGCCATCGATGTACCAGACCCGATTGCCGCAATTCAGTTTCGCATGGAGCAGCAAGGGCTCACGAGAAAGAACCTGGAGCCGCTTATTGGAAGCCGCGCACGAGTCTCGGAGATCATGACGCGGCGGCGTCCGCTGACATTGGCAATGATCCGTCGCGTTCGAGATGAACTTGGCATCTCGGCCGATCTGCTGCTAGGCCATTCGGAGAAGAAGCGGCCCAGGCGCGCGCGCGTGGGCAAGATCGAGCGCGGCTCGATCCATTCAAATTCGAT
>JBEKPA010000400.1:0-3245 GCA_049521195.1 Occallatibacter sp. | reverse complement strand
GAGGTTGCATCGATGTCGGCAAAGTATGTCTTTGTGACGGGCGGAGTTGTGTCCAGTTTAGGCAAGGGGCTGGCGGCAGCCTCGATCGGCTGTTTGCTTGAGAGCCGCGGCCTGCGCGTGAACATGATGAAGTTCGACCCCTACCTCAACGTCGATCCGGGCACCCTGTCGCCCTTTCAGCACGGCGAGGTCTTCGTCACCGACGACGGCGCGGAGACCGACCTCGATCTGGGGCACTACGAGCGCTTCACCCACGCGCCGCTCACCCGCGACAACAACTGGACCACGGGACGCATCTACGAGCAGATCATCTTGAAGGAGCGGCGCGGCGACTACCTGGGCAAGACGGTGCAGGTGATTCCACACGTGACCAACGAGATCAAGAACGCCATGCGCAAGGTGGCGTCGAACGGCGCGGACGTGACCATCGTGGAGATTGGCGGCACGGTGGGCGACATCGAGTCGCTGCCTTTTCTTGAGGCCATCCGCCAGATGCGCCAGGAACTGGGCCGCGAAAACACCGTCTTTGTCCACCTGACGCTGGTGCCCTGGATTGCCGCCGCTCAGGAACTGAAGACCAAGCCGACGCAGCACTCGGTAAAGGAACTGCTGTCGATCGGCATCCAGGCCGATGTGCTGCTCTGCCGCTCGGACCGCAAGATTGAGCCCGAGATGAAACGGAAGATCGCCGCCTTCTGCAACGTCGAGGAGCGCGCCGTGATCGGGGCCGAGGACGTTCCCTCCATCTACGAGGTCCCGCTTCGGTTTGCGTCGGAAGGCGTGGACGCGCTCATCCTCAAGTATCTGGGCAAGGAAGCGCCGGAGGCCGATCTTACCAAGTGGAAGGAACTCGTCGACCGCTGCTATCGCCCCCAGGACGAAGTCTCTATCGCCATCGTGGGCAAGTATGTGGAGTACGAGGACAGCTATAAGTCGCTGAAGGAAGCGCTGACGCATGGAGCGCTGGCCGGCAACCTCAAACTGGAGGTGAAGTGGATCGAGGCCGAGAAGCTGGAATCCGAGCATCCCGGCGACCGGAGTTATGAGCCGAAGTTAGCTGGATTCGACGGCATCCTGGTTCCCGGCGGCTTCGGCAAGCGCGGCATCGAGGGCATGCTGAACGCCATCCGCTACGCCCGCGAGAAGCAGGTGCCTTACTTCGGGATTTGCCTGGGCATGCAGTGCGCCTGCGTCGAGTACGCCCGCAACGTCTGCGGGTTGAAGGACGCCAACTCGACCGAATTCGATCCCGCCAGCCCGCACCGCATCATCTACAAGCTGCGCGAGCTGCTGGGCGTGGAAGAGATGGGCGGAACGATGAGGCTGGGCGCGTGGACCTGCATTCTGCAAGGGGATTCGCTGGCCGCCAAGGCCTACGGCGTCACTGAGATCAGCGAGCGCCACCGCCATCGCTACGAGTTCAACCGCGAGTACGAGGCGCAACTGACCGGCGCCGGCCTGCGCATCAGCGGCGCCACTCCCGACTCGACTTATGTTGAGATCGTCGAGCTGCCCGGGCATCCGTACTTCCTGGGCTGCCAGTTCCACCCCGAGTTCAAGTCCAAGCCCCTGGAGCCGCATCCGCTCTTCCGCGAGTTTATTGCCGCGAGTTACAGGAACCGGCAGGGAAGGCTCGCAGCCGAGGCTGTGACTTCAGAGGCCGTGGCGTAAGTGAGGGCTATGCATTAAGGGGCGATCTTGCTCGGGAAACCATCCGTGGTACGAGGCTAACTGAGCAGCACCGCCCCCTTCACCTTCCCGGCCAGCGCGCGGTCGAAGGTGACCAGCTGAATCCCGGCAGCGATTGAAAATGCGGCGAGGTAGCCGTCAGCCCATTGCTTGGTCGAGGCTTCATTCCGATGAGTGTGCTGACCTAAAAGCGAGTCGATTCCGCGCGGCTCCTCCATCATCTGGTTGCCTGGATTTGCAAGCAGCGCGTCATACGCCCCCCAGGCTTCTGCTTGGGTGAGAACGTCTTCTCCCATGACGCTTCGGTTGGTAAGCAGGCGCAACAATCCGAGTTGCGTGAACCGGCAAAAGAAGACCGCCGTATCGCTGTCTAGCGATTCTCCCCACGCCATGGCGGCTTCGTGGTGAGGATGAATCTCATGCGCCAGCGCCAGCCAAACATTCACATCAGGGAAAAGGAATGTACTCGTAAACACCTTCCTCGCCGAGTTGCAGGGAGCCCGGGTTTTCGGAGCGAATCACGGGAAACCGTGGCCGGCTCTCGCGCTTCGCGGCTGCGCGCCCAGTGCGCAATCTTGCCGCGACGCCCTCCAGGATGATCTCCTTGACGGTTGTGCCTTCGCTGGCGGCGCGAATCTTGATTTCGCGGTAGAGGGGATCCGGAATGTCGACCGTGGTGTGCATAAAAGCATATTACCATATTTATGCTTTTATGGCTCGATTGGATTGGTGCCTGAGCGTTGGAATCACGGGGATCGAATCGGTTCGGCCTCGCGCGGCAGGTGATCGGCACGTTTCCTCGGCAGGCGGCAGCCGCCCCTGCCGGATGCGTCCGGAGGAAACAAAATCCTCGTGACCGGGAACACTTTCATGGGGCGCGGTGTCTAAGACAATAGAATGCGCGGGACATTCGGTTTCAAGCCGGTGTTTCGTTTCCCGCGCACTCGATGGGAGTATCGGATTTCCAGCGGCGGTCTTTTGGGCCGTTGGACGAGTGGCCGCAACGAGAGACATTCCGGCGATCGGCATCGGGCGTTTTGCATCGGCTTTTTTTGATGGCGCGAAAAGAAAAGATGTGCGGTAAGGTGGGAGGACACTGTATGCAGGCGGACCTCACCATGGGCAATCTTGCCAGCGCGCTGACACTGCAATCCGAAGAGGCGGCTCTGATCGCGGAACTTCAGGCCGGCTCGGACGACGCATTTACGTGGCTGATCGAGCGCTACCACCAACCGATCTACTCCCTGCTTGCGCGCACCGTGCAGGACCGCGCGGAAGCCGCCGACCTGACCCAGGAAGTCTTCGTGAAGGTCTTTCGGGGGGTGGGCAACTTCCACGGCGAGTCGTCATTGCGGACCTGGATTTACCGGATCGCGCTGCGCGAGGCCTCGAACCAGCGGCGCTGGTGGATGCGCCACAAGCAGCAGGAGATTCCCATCGAGCAGGAATTGATCGAGGGGGAATCCGGGACGCCGGTGCGGCTGAAAGACAGGCTGGTTGACCCGGCCGAGTCGCCTTTGGATATGGCGGTTCATGCGGAGAACCGGGCGCGGGTG
>JBEKPA010000399.1:0-2905 GCA_049521195.1 Occallatibacter sp. | reverse complement strand
ACTTTCCCTCCGTACACCGCCGCGAATCGCTAGAATTGCCTCGACCCGCCATTTTTATCTTTCTATCCACCACTGTCAAGGGCGGCGCCAGGGCAGGGACGCCGGCAGGGCGTCAAGGACCTAAATCGACAGCCACCCGCGGGGAAATATCCTCGTCGGCGGGTCCATCGATTCTGCATTCCACGAACTGAGTGAATTCAATCCCGTCCACTCCGAGTGGCCCGGCGCCAGCCCGCGGACTTCCAGCCTGCATCAGAAGATGCGGACTCGAACGCCGGAGCTGACGCCGAAAGAAGACAGCGCCCCAAAGTGGAACTGGGGCCAGTATTGATACTCGAAGTCGGCCAGGCGCAGGCGGACCCTGCGCGTCAACCGGAAGTCGACCCCGCCCCCCGGCGCAATCACCAGATCTTTGTCCTGGCCGAGGCTATAGGGATAACTGAATCGGCCGAAGCCCACAAGGCCCTTGGCATAGGGCTGGAACCTGCCGAAGGTCAGGTGACAGCGGGGGCCGATCAGATAGGTCGCCGTGTGGACGTTGGCCGTCTGGCGGAAGATCAGCCAGCCGGCCTCGGCTTCAATCCCGATGCGGCGGTTGGTGTCCGCGTCGGCGATGGCGGCCACGCCGAGCATCTTCCTTTCGCCGTAGTCCAGGGAATATCCTGTCGCTGTGGCGCCCACCGTCAGCTTCAAGCCGCCGGAGTCGGCCGATGGGACCACCTGCCCGGACGCAACGCCAAATCCTGCCAGGTCAACAGCCAGAAGAGCAGCGAAGAAGACCGCGCGGGTAGCCATCCGCAAGCCCTGCTCACTACCCCAGCGGCAAAATAGGCGCCAGAGTGTTCTCCTGGGTCGAGCCGCTGCCGGAAACCCCGGATTGCCGCTCCGCTCTCTATCAAAACCGTGAACGCTTCTCATCTCTCTCCCGCACAAAGTCCAATGACTTCGCCTAATTCGTGATGTCTAGCGTCACGTTCTGGTAGTGGATCACGTCGCTGTTTGTGCCCGTGGCGGTTACCTGGATCACGTACGTACCCGGCGTCGCGGTGGCCTGGCTGAAGCCGGAGCATCCGTTTACCAGCATGGCGGCCGAGGAGAGCAGCACGATTAGCGCGATGGTCCAGACCGCGCCGTGACGCTTGCGGAACCGCCGCAAGATCCAACCGAAGAAGATGGTGAGCGGCAGGGACAAGACGGGCAAGATGGATAATCCTGCCAGAGTGGCGTCCCGGTTTCCTGGGCGAGAGTTCTTGGCGGAGGCGCCGCCGCTCAGCGGGTTGTTGGTGTCGATGGTTAGCTGGACGGTCTGACTGCCGTTCGCCATAAGATCCACGCTGACGCTTGAGAAGTGGCAGTTGACCGCTGCGGGAAGCGATGCGCAGCCCAGTCCGATGCCGACGTCGGCAAAGCCGCTGATGGAGCTGAGCGTCACGGCGGCAGTGGTATTCTGTCCGCTGGCCATGGAGACCGTGGAGGGACTGACGGCGAGATTGAAGCCGGCCGGCGTGCCCGAGACCGTAGCCGGCTGCGATGTGGACGAACTGTGAATCGAGTCCCCGCTATAGACCGCGACGATGGTGTAGGAGCCGGCAGCCAGATTGGGGATGAGCGTCGCGACCCCGCTCGAATTCAGGGTCGCCGATCCGATCGCCATGGTTCCATCGCTGAAGGTGACGGCGCCTGTGGGCGTGGGGCCGCTGGTGCCCACCACCGCGGCCACCAGAGTCACCTGCGCGGACCCTCCGCTGGTCGATGAGGCGCCCAGAGCCGTGGCCGTGGGGATGGTGGTCACCACCAGACTGATGGCCGGGGACGCGCTCACCGAGTCGTTCGCATCCCCTGCATAGCTGGCCGTAATCGAGTGAGTGCCGGCGGCGAGCGCGGCATAGCTCAACGTGGCCGCGCCGGTCGAGTCCAGGGTCGCGGTTCCCATGGATGCGCCATCGGCGGAGAAGGCGACGCTGCCGGTTGGAATGCCCCCGTTGCCCGTCACCTTGGCGACTAAGGAGACCGGGGATTCGACGACGCAGGGATTCGGGCTGGCCGTGACCGCGGTCGCGGTGGTCGCCAGTTGCACCGTCAGCGAATACGGAGCGGAGACGCTGCCGCCATCGTTGCCGTCTCCCGAATAGGTAGCAACGATCATGTAGGCCCCGGCCGCAAAGGTCGAGTCGATAGTCGCAGTCCCCGATGCGCCCAGTGTGGCCGATCCCAGGGTTGCGGTTCCACTGGTGAAGGCCACCGTGCCCGTCGGCGCGGAGACGCCTTCGGTCACTCTTACAACCGCTGTGATGGCCACCGTTCCACCGGATATTCCGGGGTTGGGAACCGGGGCGGCAACTGTCGTTCCTGTCTGCGCCGGGTTCACCACCTGCGTGATCGCCGCCGAAGTGTTGGAGCCGTAGGTCGAATCGCCCAGGTATGAGGCGGTGATGGAATGCGAGCCGACGGCCAGCGTTGAGGTTGTGAAGGTGGTCTGGCCCGTCGCGCCCACGAGAGTGCCGCTTCCGATCGGTTGCGCTCCATCCAGAATGTTTACCGTGCCGGTGGCGGAGGCAATCCCGGTGGGGGCAACCGCCACGATGAACGTGACGGGCGCACCGTAGTTCGAGGCGTTGGGATTCGAAACCAGCGAGACCTGGCCCGGCACCAGAACATCCTGAACCAGAACCGTCGAAGTGCTGCTCTGAATCTGGTTGCCGGCGTCCCCCAGATAAGTTGCGGTGATCGAATGCAGGCCGTTGGCCAGCGTCGAGGTTGTTAAACTCGCCGTGCCCGCCGCGCTGAGCGTTGTGCTGCCGAGGGCCGTCGAGCCGTCGGAAAAGACCACCGTGCCGTCTGGGGAAACGCTGCCCCCGCCGGGCGGCACGGTCACCGTTGCGGTGAAGGTTACCTGCGCGCCTAG
>JBEKPA010000398.1:0-2918 GCA_049521195.1 Occallatibacter sp. | reverse complement strand
ACGCCAAGCGTCGCGTTCAGCAGGCCGATCACCAGCGCCGCGATCATCCCGGGCATGACTCCATAGACATAGAAGCCGGGGACGATTTTGGAAACAAGCAGAAGAGCGACCGTGGACAACAGCCATTGAATCACCAGTCTGAACATGGGAGCGTACTCCTTCTCGCGCGAATGAGCGCCATCGCTCATGGACAGGTACTGAGGGTTTGGATGCCATCTTACAACTTTCGTTGTAGCATGGTCGAGGAAATGGTAGTGGAGTAGATTCGTTCCAGGTTCCGCGACTTTTCCCGGCTCTCTTGGTCCAACTGGAGGAGCTCCGGCGCCGGCTCACGATCGGATTCAAATCGTTTCCAAGGAATAGCCTTCATGGTTGTAGTGCGCATACTCCGGCTGGCCGGTCTGATGCTGATTCTGTCGCCGGCGCCGCTGGCAAAGGCCCAGCAGACAGCCGGGCAGGCTGGACAACCTGGGCAAGGCGGGCAAGCGCTGCCGGAGATTCCCCAGCTCATACGCGAGGTGCGGGAGCACCAGAAGCAACTCGAAAAAGCGCGGGAGAACTACACTTACACCTCGCTGCAGACCACCCAGGATCTGGACGCCAACTGCCAGGTAACGAAGACAGAGACTGCGGAGTATGAGGAATTCTTCGTCAATGGGCGCCCGATCGGACGCCTGGTGAAAAAAGACGGCAAGCCGCTGGACGACCACGAGCAGCAGAAGGAGACCGAGCGCGTAACCAAGCTGGTGGAGAAGGCGGAGAAGCCGGAACAGGAGCAGCCGAAGGAAGGGCAGCAAATCAGCCTGAGCCACGTCCTGTTGGTTGCGGATGTGCGTAACCCGCGGCGCGTGAGTTATCGCGGCCGTCCCACCATCGTCTTCGACTTTGTGGGCCGCAGGGACTTGAAGGCTCACGGCCTGTCCGAGGACCTCTCCAAGAAGCTCCAAGGCACGGTTTGGATCGATGAGGCGGACCGCGAGGTTGCCCACCTTGAGGGGAGCTTCAACGACAACTTTCATCTTGCCGGCGGTCTGGCAGTCAGCATCCAGAAGGGATCGAGCTTCCGCTTCGATCAGGAACAGGTGAACGGCGAGGTATGGCTGCCAACCGGGGGCGAGGGCACTATCCAGGCTCGCATCCTGCTGTTTAAAGGCATTCATCAGCGCGGCACTGAGCGCGACTACGACTACAAGCGCTTCCGCGTGGAGACCCAGCAAGGGAAGGACGCGAAGGTCGTGGCGGAGAAAAAGCCGTAGTGCGATTGCGGCGCGGGCAACCGCAAATCCGCTAGAGTGAATGCATGTTTGCGCGCCGGCTCTCCATCCAGCGAATCGATTCCAGCGGCGCGGCGCACCCCTGCCCTATCCGCTGGATCGACAACTTCGCCATGCGCAACTTTACCAACGATGCGGTCTTCGACGACACGCTGCCCGCCGCCGATGGAGTGCTCGAAGCCGGGAATCGCGTTCCTCTCGACCGGCTGCGGCCGGCGATGGAAGACTGGTTTCGGCGCAAAGGCTACCTGAAACGGGACGAGCGGCTGGAGGTCGAGGAGATTGCGCCGGAAGCCTTCTGAGGCGCCGTCAGGCAGCCGCTAGTTGCTGTGCGGCGCCGCTGCCCCAAAGCTGAAACTCGGCCTCGCGGCGAGCCTTCAGGCTCGCGTTCTCCTGCGATCCCACATGGTCCCAGCGCAGCAACTGTTCGCGGGCCGCGTCATACTGGCCGGCGTTCAGCTCCTTGAGCAGCGTGGATGAGGCCAGCTCGCCCGCGCCCAGGTTGAAGGTGAAATCGGCCAGCGCGTCGAACTGGCCCTGGGTGAGCGCAACCCGCACCAGGCGCTGGACGGCCTGCCCGGCTCCGCGCAGGTCGCTCAAGAGAATCTCTTCGGCCTGCGCTTCCGCGATGCCATTGGGAAAAGACTCATGGGGCAGCAAACGGTGGCCATAACCGATGGTCGCAATTCCCGCCGCATCCAGATACGTGCGACTGCGAAAACCCTCCGACCGCTTCAATAGATCGAGGCCCGCCGCGCTCATCTCCATAGCTTTCCTCCGCCTGTCAAGCCGCTCACGCCCGCCAATTCCACGCTAGCAGGGAGCGGGAATTAATCTGCAAATCGGGCTTGTCGATCCGGCCGAGCCGGGCGCTTTCATCTACCATCGAACCAGCCCCATGGCTGCCAAACCCAAGCTTGGACAGAACTTTCTCAGCGACCCGCAGGCCGCGGAGCGCATTGCCGCCTCTCTGGGAGATCTCTCCGGTCGCACGGTCATTGAAATCGGCTCCGGCGCCGGGGCCATCACAGGATCCCTCGCCGCGCGCGCCGCCCACGTTCTGGCCGTGGAGCTGGACAGCGGCCTTGCCGCTTACCTCCGCACCCAGTTCCCTCCCGGCCGCGTCACCGTCGTCGAGCAGAATGTACTCAACTTCGACTTCGCAACCGCCCTCGCCGGCTATGCGCCAGCTTCGGCCGCCGCCGGCCAGCGTCTGCTCGTCTTTGGCAACCTGCCCTACGGCATCACCTCGCAAATCCTTCTAAAGCTCGCCGCCAGCCACGCCTCGCTGGACCGCGCCGTGCTCATGGTCCAGCGCGAAGTGGCCGATCGCATCGCGGCCCAGCCCGGCTCCCGCGACTACGGCCTGCTTTCGGTCACCGTGCAAATGTACGGTCCCGCGGAAAACCTCTTCACCCTTCCGCCGTCCGCATTCTCGCCCCCGCCCGACGTGTACTCCACTGTCTTCCGCTGGCGCTTTGCTCCGCGCTTCACGGAACTCGGCGTCGATGAAGCCGGCTTCCTGCCCTTCGTCCGCAAGGCCTTCGCCCAGAAGCGCAAGACGCTGCTGAACAATCTTCGCGCTGCCGGCATTCCCGCCGCCTCTGCCGCCTTCGCCCTGGCGCGCGCCGGCATCGATCCCTT
>JBEKPA010000397.1:0-2929 GCA_049521195.1 Occallatibacter sp. | reverse complement strand
CGTGAACCACATAGTCGCCGATGCCCAAGTCGCGAAAGTCGGAGACAAACGCTGCCGTCTTCGATCGCTTCGGCTCCGGCCGCGCCGCCACGTCCGCATCGTCGTTCAGGTCGTTCGCCCCGAAGACAACAAGATTCGAATCCAGAAAGCTCACACCCGCCGCAATCTGCGTTCGCACAATCACCGGCACGCGCAAATCCCCGGCCAGATAACTCCCCTCATCCAGCACCGTCTCGCCGGGATGCGGGTTGCGGCTGCCCAGCCTGTAGGGAATCCGATACTCGCGCAGCATGGCAGCCAGCCGCTCCAAGTCGCCCTGATGCGCCGCCGCCAGCACAATCCGCGCCTCCGCCTCCATCAGGTTGCGCAACTGCTCCGTCAGCGCAGGAATCGACCCATGAAAGCGCAGTGTTGGCCGCGTATTCAGCTCAATCTCGCCCAGCGTGCTGTCCTCGTCCAGCACATCCACCGCGCCCAACTGATCCAGGTCCAGACCCATGTGCGCGTCGAGTTGGGCCTGTAACACCTCCGGCCGCAGATAGATATCCTCGGGCCGGATCAGCGATCCGATCCCCGATCGCTCGTGCCGCTGCTCGACCTTGTTCCACCAGCGGTCGATCTGGTTGCGCACCATCGCCGGCTCTTCGATAAACAGCGCGCACTTAGGCAGCAGAGTTAGCAGCGACTTATCCGCCCCGGCCACCGTGCTGAAGAACTCCCACCCCGGAAAGACGCTTACCCCGCCGGCAGCAGCCATGCCGGCGGCCATGTCCCGATTCTCTTGCGGGTCATCGCCGTCGCCTTCTAACTCCACCCGCTGCCGGCTCAGCCGCCCATGCACCGCGGCCAGCAGCCGCTCCGTCACCGGCGTCTCGGTCAACGGCAGCAACTGCGCTTCTTCCAGCGCGCTCTGCGACCGCTGCGTCTCCGGATCGAATTTGCGGATGGTCTCAATCTCATCGCCGAAAAACTCGATGCGCACCGGCCGGTCGGCCTCCGGCGAATACACATCCAGAATCCCGCCCCGCCGCGTGAACTGCCCCGGCATCTCCGCCAGGTCCATCCGCGTATAGCCCACCGCGGCCAGGTGCTCGGTGAGCACCTCCACGTCCACTTCTTCGCCGCGCTTCAGCGTCACGGCGAGGCCGGCATAGTAGCCGCGGTCGAAGAGCCGCATCGCCGCCGACTCCACCGGCGCAATCAGGATCGAAACCGCCCCGGTGGCCAGCTTCCACAGCGCCGCCGCCCGCTGCTCCTGCACGTCCGGATGGGGAGATAGATTCTCGAAAGGAAGCACATCATGGGCCGGCAGGCGCGCCAGTTGCGCGGGGTCCACCGCCCCGGTCAACTCGAACCCGGCCCGCAGCATCGGCTCGAGCGCTTCGGCGGCCTTGTTATCGGCCACCACCACAATCACCGGCTGCCGTGCCGCTCGCGCCATGAGGGGCAGATAGATCGACCGCGCCGTCGCCGTCAGCCCCGACACACGTCTCCGCCCCGCACCCAGGCTCAGATGCCTTCGTACGCGCTCAAACCCCGAAGAGTGCTCCAGTTCCGCAAAGACCTCGCGGACAAACGGGAGAATCATGTGCTGTCAGTTTAGCAGCGGGAGTGTGCGGGAGGAATCTCCGGCCCCTCCCATCCGGCGAGGAACCGGTTCGATCTGGAAGCCACTGAACACCGAATCATTTTCTCTCGGGTTCTTGAAAGTGCAGCGGAGTGGCAATGGCAAAGACTCAGAGCAAGAGACGCCAGAAACGCCGATTTCCGCGCACTCGAAACCGCTTTACCGATCCCAGAAATGCGCGTTTTGTCCAGCTCCTTCCACGAAGAGCGCACCCGCATACGCGCCATTGCAAAGTTCTGTGCGCGGGGACCAGCCCAAAGATGGCCTTCGAACCGCACCCAACCCTTACCCCATGGCATGAGGGTCCGGGGCCGTCTTCAGGCTCTTGTGGTGGCGGACGTCCGCTCCTTGCACCCAGAAGATCACGTCCTCGGCGATGTTGGTGGCGTGGTCGGCCACGCGCTCCAGGGCGCGGCTGATCATCAGCGCGTTCAGCGCTTGCGGAGCCAGATGGCTCTGCTCTTCCATCACCCCGGTCAGCGACTTGTAGGCCGCCCGGTTCATCGCGTCCACGGCGTCGTCCATGGTGAGCACGTTGAGCGCCATCTCGGCATCGCCCTCGATGAACGACTGAATGCTCTTGCGCACCATCTCGGCGGCCAGCGACGCCATCCTGGGAATATCCACCGGCAGATCGGCCGCCGCCATCTGCTCCATGTTCCGCACCCGGTCGCTGATGCTTTTGGCCGCGTCGCCCA
Source organism: Occallatibacter sp. (assembly GCA_049521195.1). Taxonomy (GTDB): domain Bacteria; phylum Acidobacteriota; class Terriglobia; order Terriglobales; family Acidobacteriaceae; genus Telmatobacter. The sequence continues at coordinate 604 of JBEKPA010000397.1, read as the reverse complement.
CCCGCTCCAGGTCGGCGTTGATTTTGATCACGCTCAGGATGAAGCGCAGATCGATGGCCATGGGCTGCTCCATGGCCAGCAGGTCCAGGGAGGACTGGTCGATCTCCCGCTCCAGGCGGTTGATGGCGATCTCGCTGCGGCTGACCAGGTCGCAGATGGACAGGTCGCGCACGCGATAGGCCTCGATGGCGCGCTGGATGGCCTGCTCGGCCAGCCCAGCCATCACCAGCAGTTGCTCCTTCAAATCGTCAAGGCTTTGCTGAAAGCGTATGCGCGTCATCCGAACCTGCCTGTGATGTAATCCTCGGTGCGCTTGTCGCTGGGGTTGGTGAATATCTTGTGGGTCGAGTCGAACTCCACCATCCGCCCGTTCAAGAAGAAGCCCGTCTTCTCCGCCACGCGCGCCGCCTGCTGCATGTTGTGGGTCACAATCACAATAGTGTACTGCGACTTCAACTGAAAGATAAGGTCCTCGATCTTCGCGGTCGAAACCGGGTCCAGCGCCGAGGCCGGCTCGTCCATCAGCAGCACCTCGGGATCAACGGCCAGCGCCCGGGCGATGCACAGCCGCTGCTGCTGCCCGCCGCTCAAGCTGGCGCCCGAC
>JBEKPA010000396.1:0-2930 GCA_049521195.1 Occallatibacter sp. | reverse complement strand
GTCTCAGCTTCATCCGGACGGCTGCCAGGCCGGGCAAAGTCGCGCATGGTTCCCCGACCACCGAGATATGGAGCATCGATGCTGCGACTGGCGGACAAAAGCTTCTTCTATCCGATGCCGAGATAACTTCGGCCTTGGGCGGCGATAACTCCCATGATTCGCCAGGCGACGAAGAGGCCGCCGGGGCGAGGCAGCTTCAAGACTATGCCTGGGCTCCGGGCGGGCACGCTCTGTTGCTTGCGAGTGCCGCTTCACTGGCATGGTTCGACCTCGACGCTCATTTCTCCCGGCCCCTGGTGACCGATCGAACGGCTCTCAGCAATCCTCAAATCAGCCCGGACGGCCGTTTCGTCAGCTTTGTACAGGGTCATACCCTGTGGCTGGCAGATGTGAGAACCGGCGCCGCTCGCGCCCTTTCGCCCGCGGGAGACAGCGATCTGCGTGAGGGCGAACCGGACTGGGTCTATCTCCACGAACTGGGATTGCGCTGGGCATATTGGTGGTCGCCGGACTCGTCCTCCATAGCCTGGATGGAGACGGACGATCGCGCAGTCGAGAAATACTCCCTGCGCAGTTCCGATGGCGATGAGCGCTCGATAGCATATCCCAAGCCCGGCGGGGCGATTCCCACAGTTCGCCTCTTCGTGCAGCCGGTGTCTGGCCGCAAGCCGCTCCAAATCGACCTGGGCAGCGAAGCGAACGTGTATATCCCCAGGGTGCAGTGGCTGCCGGACGGCAAGCACCTAGCCATCGAGCGTCTCAGCCGCGATCAGAAGACGCTCGATCTTCTCCTGGCGGACCCAGCTACAGGGAAGGCGCGCGCGATCCTCACGGAAAAGGACGCCTATTGGATCAACCTGAGCCGCGACCTGCATTTCCTCAAAGACTCGCGCCGCTTTCTCTGGTCGAGCGAACGCTCAGGTTATCGCCATCTTTATCTTTACGACGTTTCCGGCCGCCAGCTTGTCCAACTTACCCAAGGGAACTGGGAAGTTACCTCGCTGGTTAGGGCCGATGAAACTGCGGGCGCTGTCTACTTTACCGCAACCGAAGCCAGCGCGCTGGAGCGCCAACTCTATCGCGTGAAACTGGACGGAACAGGTTTCACACGCCTTACGCGGGAGAAGGGCACCCACAACCCGGCGTTGTCGCCCTCCGGCGATGTTATGGTGGATACCTGGTCCGCCTACGCGACACCGCCCTGCATTAAGCTGCTCCGAACCGACGGAAGCACGATTGCGAGCCTGAGCGGCAATACGGCCGGCGACTGGGCAGCGAATCAGCTCAGTCCCATCGAGTTTCTTTCCCTGAAGACGCACCTGGGCATGGATTTGAATGCCTGGATGCTGAAGCCTCCGGACTTCAATGCCGCGAGGCAATACCCGGTAATTCTCTACGTTGCAGGCGGACCCGGCGACCAGATCGTGCGCGACGCGTGGGGCGGCGATATCTCTTTATGGTTCGCTCTGATGGCGCAGAACGGTTATATCGTCTTCGCCGTCGATAACCGCGGCTCCGCCGGGCGCGGCCATCTGTTTGAGGAGCCGCTGCATTTGCGACTTTCCGCATCGGAGATGGCGGACCTGCAGGACGGAGTTCTGTATCTGCGCTCTTTGCCCTGGGTTGACAAGACGCGCATCGGTATCTGCGGATGGGCGTACGGAGGATTCTTGGCGCTCCATGGCCTACTTGACCGCCCGTTGCTTTTCAAAGCGGGGTTTGCCGGTTCTCCGATTGCGGACTGGCATCGTTACGACGCGGTTTTTGCCGAGCGCTACCTGGAAGACCCGAAGCGCAATCAGGACGGCTGGCTATCGTCTTCTCCGCTGGAGAATGCCAAGTATCTCAGCGCGCCGCTCCTGCTGGCACAAGCAACACTGGATGAGACGATCCATCAGGAAAACTCCCTTATGCTGCTTGATGAGCTTTTGGACCATGGGAAATATGCCGACATACTGCTGTTTCCCGACCGCCGGGATCTGTTTGAGGATCGCGGGGCGCGCCTGATCCTCTTTCAGCGGCTCACCGACTTCTTTGTCAAAAACCTGTGAGTGAAGACGGCGGCGCTCCGGCGGGGTTCGCACTCTGGGCAGCATGGGCGTGGGACGCCGGCGTGTCCCACAGAATGCCCAGGCCGGTCATCAGGGCGCAAGCGACCCAGCACAGGCTGACAAGCATGACTCCGTCAACTGTGTAGTAGAGCACGGTATCGGTGGCGTGCAAGGAAATCACTTCAACGCACCAGCAACTCAGGGAGAGAATCGCGCCGCAAGTGGCCACAAATGCGCCAGTTCTGCCGCGAAGACGCTGAAACGCCAGCCCCATCCCGGCTGCCGCGGCCGCACTTAGCAGATACAGCGCCACAATCTGCGGGCCGGCGCGCTGGGCATACAGTCCCTTGGCGATCGCTTCGTTCTCGAGCAAATCGTGCAGCAGCCAACGGAAGCTGAATGCCAGGTCCACAAGAAGCCCCGCTTCCAGCACGGCAAGAACTGCGGCAAGCTTCCGCCGGCGCGGAGTCCCGCGGCTTCCGGTCCATGCGATGGCGCACGAAATCAAGGCAAAGAGATTGGCACTCAGCCCAATGACTCGGGTCGGGTTCAACCATCCGGCTAGAGTTACCATTGCCGCCGCTCCTGGTATTTCCGCAACCGGACCGCAACGTGGGGGGCGGTGGCCCGCTCCGCCTTCGCCTTGGACGGTCCCGCAGGCGCACTCCCCGGGGGGCAGCCTGATTCTGTCGCAAATGCTCCGTCCTAGTTGTTCGGTCTAGGACTGGCCATCGGTAACTGCTGCGCACCGGGGAACCCAGGCGCTGGCATGGTCATCCCGGTGTAGCCGGGCATGCCGGACAGTTGCTCCTGGCGCACGACGAGCGGCCGGGCGAGGACCATTTCCAGCGTTGTGCCCTGGGGAAACACGATATCGTT
>JBEKPA010000395.1:0-2948 GCA_049521195.1 Occallatibacter sp. | reverse complement strand
GCTCATCGTCTGGCTGGGCGCGGAGGTCTTCTTTCCTGTCGTGGCCGCCGTGGCCTTTACAACGCTGAGGCCGGATACGCACGCGGCCGGGGCGATTGTCGCCGAATTGCTGCGCATTCTGCATAGCATGGGGCTGGTTGCGGGGACGGTGGCGCTGGTGATGCTTCTGCTGGCTCCATTCGTGCACATGTACAAGCCGCGTATGGTGGCGATTCCGGCCGCGCTCCTCATGCTGATGATCGCCCTGACCGGCTACTCACAGTTTCGCATCATTCCGGCCATGGCCAGCGACCGCGTCGCCGCCGACGGGGCGGAGGATTCGCCCGATACCGCCAACCCATACTGGATCGACTTCAACAAACTGCACCGCCGCGCCGAGCATGTGGAAGAAGCCATCCTGCTGCTGGGGCTGGCGACGGTGGCGCTGGGGGCCGCGACGGAGACGGTTAAGGCGTAGAAAGCTGGGACCAGGAACGTAGGGACCAGGCCGCGGGCTGGACTTGCGGTCTCCGACACGGCTTCTTGCCTGCGTCACAGCGAGTTGCAGTGGGCGCGTATTAGCCTTTTTGCCGGAGACGAAGCGGCATGGCTTCCGCGCCCAGAATTGCGAGCTCAGTTCCTATCCAAGTAAACGCACGCTCTCAGATCAAAGAGCGTGCGGCGGCCGGATGTATTCCGTGGACCGGCCCGCTGCTACTGGTTGCGGCGCGCTCCGTCCTGTGGCTGACGCTGCAATGCCTGCTGGCGCTGGTTTTTCTTGCCCAGCACCGCCCCGCTCCGTTCCGGACAGCCGGCCAATGGTGGCCCATCTACGCGAACCTCGGCGACATGGGCTGTCTCCTCGGCATGAAGTACTTTACGCGCAAGGAAGGCATCCGTCTCCGTGACCTCATCGGTCCGATTCACCTGCGTTGGGGACGCGACCTGTTTCTCGGGCTCGGCATTTTGGTAATCTCCTGGCCGTGCGCAATGGCCGGCAGTTACCTCGCGCAGACACTTGTGTATGGCTCTCTGGCCAAGACCCCCGTGGCGTTCATCTTGCAACTTCACGCCCTGCCCGTCTGGGCAACGGTGTACAGCTTGACCGTGTGGTGGGTAATCCAGTCGGCCACCGAGGAGATGACCTACCAGGGATATGTGCTGCCCCGGCTGGAGGCGCTCACCGGCCATACCTGGATCGCCTTCTCCATCGTCCTGTTCTGGTTTTCCGTGCAACACTGCATGTTGCCCTTCATTCCCGATTGGCGGTTCGTGGCGTATCGCTCACTCATGATGGCTCCTATCCTGGTGTTTTGGATGGTGGTCTATCTGCGTATCCGCCGCTTGGCGCCGCTCATCCTTGCGCATTGGCCCATGGATCTTGGGGTCGCGATCATGACCGGCACCAGTCTTGGAGCCGCAATGATGACCGGCATCCGCTGACGAAGACAGCGAACAGGGAATAGTTGCCGGTTCATCTTCATGGTTTCCCAGGCCGCGCTGGAGACGGTCTTGAAATGAGAGTTGAAGAGACGGTGAACAGTGGAAAGATGCTCTGCCCCCAACAAAGGTCTGCGCGGTATAGTAGGGGGCAGGAGAATCTTGCATGAAACTGATCAGTTCAAGATTTGCTCTCTTTCTCTTCGTGGCGCTGATCATTCCCAGCGCTTACGCGCAGGACACGGCGAAGTCCGTAGCGCCCAAACCGGCGCTCGGCCCTTCACAAGGCTTGCTGTGGATGTGGAACGATGTTGGCCGGAAGCTGACAGCGATGGCGGAAGACTTTCCCGAAGATAAATATGACTTCAAACCCAATCCCGCTCAGCGGAGCTTTGCCGAGCAGCTGATTCATGCCGCCCATGGGATCAACGTCTACGATGACCTTGTGAAGGGCGTGAAGCCGCACTTGGAGGAACCGAAGCGCTCGGATTTCAAGAACAAGGCAGCGGTAGCGGAGTATGTGCGCAAGGCCTTCGCGGATGGCGCGGCGCTGATTGGCAGCAAAGGCGACAAAGGAATGGATGATCTGATCGTCGATCCATGGAGCAACCAGCAATTCCGCGTCAGCGAAGAGGCCTGGTTTTTCCTTGAACACTCCGGAGAGCACTACGGACAGCTTGTGGTCTATTACCGCGTGGCGGAGCTTGTGCCGCCGGAGTCGCGCCCCAAGAAGTAACCGGGCGCGCCGCGCGGAATGAGGCTTGTTGCGGGTCGAGGCTGTTCCGTAGTCCCTATTCCCTAGTCCCTGTATCATCAATCCATGAAGACTGGCATTATCGGCCTGCCGCAGGTGGGCAAGACTTCGCTGTTCAAGATTCTTACCAAGGCCAAGCTCGACGACCGCGGCCACTCGCGCGAGGCGCATATCGGCGTGGCGCGCGTGCCGGACGAGCGCCTGGACAAGCTTTCGGCTCTCTACTCGCCGAAGAAGACCACCTACGCAACCGTCGAATTCGTGGACGTAGCGGCCATTGGCCAGGAGGCGCTGAAGGAGACCGCGTTCCTGGCCAGCCTGCGCCAGGTGGACGCGCTGATTCACGTGCTGCGGGCTTTCGAGGAGGAATCGATTCCCCACGTCGGCCCCATCGATCCGCTGCGCGACATCCGGAACGTCGAGTTCGACCTGATGGTCAGCGACCTCGCCCAAATCGAAAAGCGGCTGGAGCGCGTCGAGAAGGACTTGAAGAAGATGCGCACCGCCGAGCTGGAGCGGGAACACGCGCTGCTCCTGCGGTCGAAAGAGGCGCTTGAACGGGAGCTGCCGCTGCGCGAGCTGGAGATGACGCCCGAAGAGAAGAAGCTCATCAAGGGCTTCATGTTCCTGTCGCAGAAGCCGATCCTGTACGCGCTGAACATCGGTGAGAGCGCCACGCTGGGCGCGGACCTGGAGGCGGCGGTGAGCCGCTTCAAGCTGGGCGAGGTGGCGCACCGGCCCAACGCCGGCGCAACCGCCATCTGCGGCAAGGTGG
>JBEKPA010000394.1:0-3000 GCA_049521195.1 Occallatibacter sp. | reverse complement strand
CATGCACATAATGGCGCCGGTGAGTGCGGGCACGCTGAGCCGGGTATGGGTGAGGAAGAGGAACCAGACGATGCCGGCCAGCGCCGCCGGCAACGCCGAGATGATGAGGAACGGATCGAGCCAGGACTGGAAGTTGACCACGATGAGCAGGTAGACCAGCAGAATGGAAAACGCCAGGCCGCCCAGCAGCCCCATGTACGACGATTTCATGGTCTCGCTCTGCCCGCGCAGGTCGAAGTGCGAGCCGCGGGGCAGCTCGGCTTTGTGGCGAGCCACGATCCCCTCCAGCGCGCGGGTCACGCTGCCCAAGTCCGTTCCATCCACGTTGGCGTAGATATCGATGACCGGTTGAACATCGTAGTGGCTTACTGTGCCCATCTCTGAGCCGGGCGTTATGGACGCCAGGTTGCCCAGCACCTGGACCGGGGGTTGCGCGCCCGGCGCGCCTATGGCCGCCGCTCCATTGGACTGCGCCGCTCCGGTCGCGCCGGTGACGGGCAAGCTCTGCAGGGCGGCCAGCGAGTCGAGCCCGTATTGCGGCGTCTGGATAGCGACGTTGTAGGTTACGCCGTTCTTGGGGTCCAGGAAGAAGCTGGGGCTGGTCTGGAAGCTGCCGCTCAGGGCGACCAGCAGGCTGCTGGCCACGTCCTTCTGCGTCAGGCCGATCGTCTGAGCGCGGGTGCGGTCCACGTCCACGGTGAGCCTCGGATAGTCGAAAGGCTGCTGTATGCGCGCATCTGCGGCACCGGGAATATAGCGAACCTCGTTCAACATGCGCTCGGCGAGAGCCCGGTTTCCATCGAGGTCCGGGCCTACAACCTGAATATCGATGGGCGCCGAGAGACCGAAGTTCAGAATCTGGGTCACGATGTCCACCGGCAGCACATAGAAGGTGACGCCGGGGTATTGGCGGGCCAGCACAGCGCGCAGGCGCTCGACGTAGACCGCGGTGGGGTGGTGGTTGCGGGTCAACTGCACCTGAATGTCGGCGTCGGCCGGCCCGATGGGCGCCGAGGTCGAGTAGGAAAGGTTCAGGCCCGAGTAGGGCAGGCCTATGTTATCGAGAATCGTAACCACTTCCTCGGCTGGGATCTGCTCGCGGATGGTCGCGTCGATGTGGTCGCAGAGCGCGGCCGTCTCTTCAATCCGCGTGCCGGTGCGGGCGCGGACGTGAATCTTGAACTGGCCGGAATCCACCGAGGGGAAGAAATCCTGGCCTAGAAATGGCGAAAGCAAGCCTACTGAACCCAAAGCGAAGACCAGAAACAGAATCAGAAAGACTCCGGCATTATCCACGCAAAGGGTGAGGAGGCGTAAATAACCATGGCAAAACCTCTCGAAGCCTGTCTCGAAGCCGCTTTGAAAGCGAACGAAGGGGTTGCGGCTCAAGCGCTTCCGGGCAGTTTCCGCGTCGCTGTGCTCCTGGAGCAGGTACTTGGCCATGGTGGGAACCAGCGTCCGGGAGAGAAAGTAGCTGGCCAGCATGGCGAAGACCACCGCCTCGGCCATGGGAACAAAGAGGTACTTCGCCACGCCGCCGAGGAAGAACATAGGCACAAAGACGATGCAGATGGCAAGGGTCGAGACCAGTGCCGGAACGGCGATCTGCGCTGAGCCGTCGAGGATGGATTGCTCGAGTTCCTTGCCCGCCTCGAGATTGCGGTTGATGTTCTCGATCGCAACCGTTGCATCGTCCACCAGAATGCCGACGGCCAGCGCGAACCCGCCCAGCGTCATGATGTTGATGGTTTCGTGCAGCATTGCCAGTATGCTGAGCGAACAAAGAATCGAGAGCGGAATGGAGACCGCGATAATCACCGTGGAGCGCCAACTGCCCAGGAAAACCAGGATCATGATGGCGGTGAGGCAGGCGGCGATAATGGCCTCGCGCACCACGCCATCGATGGCGCCGCGTACAAAGATCGACTGGTCCGAAAGGGCGTTGATCCGCAACTGCGGAGGTAATTGTCCTTTTATGGCGACCAGCTTCTTCTCGACGCCAGCGATGATGTCCAGCGTGGAGGCCGTGCCGGTCTTCAATATGTTCATCATGACGGCGCGCTTGCCGTCCACGCGCACGATGTTGGTCTGCGGCGGACTGCCGTCGCGCACATGAGCCACATCGCGCACGTAGATGACCGCGCCGTTCACCGCCCGGATGGGCAGGTTGTTCAGTTCCTCTATCAAAGCCGGGGCCGAGTTGGTTTCGACCGCGTACTCGAAGCGGTCGATCTTCATGGTGCCCGAGGGCGCAATCAGGTTCTGCGCCGAGATGGCGTTCACAACGTCTACCGGCGAAAGTCCCTTGGCCTGGAGGGCGGCCAGGTCCAGGTCCACTTGAATCTGGCGCTGCTTGCCTCCGTAGGGATAGGGAGTCTGCGCGCCCTCGATGGTTGCCAACGCGACGCCAATGCTGTTCTTGGCCACGTCGCTCACTTGCTGCTCGTTCAAGCCCTGGCCTGAAAGCCCCAGTTGCAGCACCGGCACGCTGGAGGCGTTGTACTGGATGATGAAGGGCGGCACCGAGCCCGGAGGCAGCGAGCGCAACTGAACCTGGCTGATCGCGGTTACCTGGGCCACGGCGCTGCCGATGTTCACATGCGGCTGGAAGAAGATCTTGATGAGTCCAACGCCGTTGAGCGATTGCGATTCGATGTGTTCAACATCATTCACCGCTGTGGTGACTCCCCGTTCGCTGTTGGACACAATGCGGTTGGCCATCTCCTCCGCCGAGAGGCCTGTGAAGTTCCAAACCACTGTCACCACGGGGATGTCGATATTGGGAAAGATGTCCGTAGGCATCGTGAGGATGCTGAAGGCGCCGAGGATCAGAATCAAAAGCGCAAAGACGGCAAAAGTATAAGGCCGCCGCAACGCTAGCCGGACAATCCACATAAGTCTGGTAACCGCTCCTGAGCCGGGTTGCTGTTGACGGTGTAGCCAATGACCGGTTTGCTCTTGAACCCGTCGAGCCCGACCCTGCTCATCGGGAACTGACTG
>JBEKPA010000393.1:0-3000 GCA_049521195.1 Occallatibacter sp. | reverse complement strand
CCGCGGCTTGATCAACAACGGCGAGGCGCAACTGATTATCGGCACCCATGCGCTGATCGAAGAGAAGGTCGAGTTCGACCGGCTGGGCCTGGTGGTGGTGGACGAGCAGCACCGCTTCGGCGTGCTGCAGCGGTTCAAACTGATGAAAAAGCCTGGGCAGGATGGGACGGAGGGAGCCGAGCCGGACGTGCTGGTGATGACCGCGACCCCCATTCCGCGCACCCTCGCGCTCTCGCTCTATGGCGATCTGGATCTGAGCGTCCTGGACGAATTGCCGCCCGGTCGCACGCCCATCGCCACCCGCCGCGTCCCTGCCGAGCGCTCGCAGGAGGTGTGGGACTTCGTCCGCAAGCAGGTGGCGAAGGGCCGGCAGGCTTACATCGTGTACCCGGTCATCGAGGGGACAAAGGAGGACCAGCCGGAGCTGGATTTCTCCCACGACGACCCGGAGGTGAGTCTTGAACCGCCGCCTTTCATCGCTTCCCAGGTCCGAAAATCCGGACCTGGACCACCCCACAAACTCAAACCAAGACCTAAAACAGCGGAGCTGCTGTTTCCCCAGGCCGCGCAGGAGGCCAATCCAGGGGCGAAATCCGGGCTGAAATCCGCCGTCGAGATGCACGAAAAGCTGCGCATGGGGCCCCTCGCCGGCCTGCGCCTGGCGCTGCTTCACGGACGCCTGGACGCGGACGAGAAGGAGATCGTCATGCGCCGCTTCCAGCGCGGCGAGATTGACGTGCTGGTGGCCACCACCGTCATCGAAGTGGGCGTCGATGTGCCCAACGCCACGATGATGGTGGTCGAGCACGCGGAGCGATTCGGCCTGGCGCAGTTGCATCAGTTGCGCGGCCGGGTGGGGCGTGGGGCGGTCAAGAGTTCCTGCATTCTGATCACCGGTGAGCGCGTCTCTCCGCTTGCCGAGGAGCGGCTGAGCGCCATGGTCCGCACCCAGGATGGCTTTGAGTTGGCGGAGCTGGACCTGACCATGCGCGGCCCCGGCGAGTTCTTCGGCACGCGCCAGGCCGGGCTGCCCGACTTTCGCGTGGCCAATCTGCTGCGCGACCGGAAGCTGTTGGAGCTGGCCAAGATGGAAGCCGCCCGCTTTGCCAACCCTCCCGGCGCGGGGAAAGCCACTGCCGGCGAGGCGACCGAAGCCGAGCGCGCGCGCGTCTGGGCGCGGCTCAAAGAGGCATGGCAGCGCCGCTATGGATTGGTGGAAGCCGGCTGAGCGATCTGCGCCGTTCTTAGATCAGGCCTCCTCGGGAGCAAGACAGCGATGCACACCCTCCATGGGAAAGGTCTCTATCTCCAGGTCGATGCTTGCGATCTCCGTGCGGCAATCCACCAGGTTGCTGCGGGTACACTGGCAGAGTTCGGTAAAGCGTATGTGCCCGCTCTGGCTAAGTTCCAGGCCGGCGGCGATCATCAGGCTGTAAATATCCACGCAGGCCTGGCGCTCGAACTCGAACAGCATGGTCACCATCCCGTTATCGTTTGCTCCGCGGCTCAGAACCCAGCCGCCACAGCCCAGGATTGCGCCGGTGAGAGTCTGGACCAGGCGCGCCGGCTCTTCGACGGAGATGGCCTTCATCTGCATCGCCCACGGTACGCTCATCGTCTGCCCCGCGTTGTGGTCCGGCATGATCAGTCTCATACCGTCTCTTATCGGCGCAAGGCGGGGGCAGTTTCACGAATGCTCCTTAGGCGCACGGCGCTTGACCCGCTTTGGTACATCAGTACCCCGCCATGCTCGGAAGTGCCTTGCACCGGTAATAAGAGGCGCGCTGGACCCTCATCTTGAGGCCTCCGCACAGGGTAGGAAGCGGAGCGTCTAGGTATCCGCAAGCGCAACAGAAACAGAATGATGTAGCCTTGGAGGCAGCATGATTGTCGGCTCCGGAATCGATCTGGTCGAGATCGGGCGCATCCAGCGGTCGATGGATCGCCACGGCAGCCGCTTTCTCGACCGCGTTTACACCGCCGCGGAACAGGCCTATTGCCTGAGCAAGCGCAACTCCGCCGAGAGCTTTGCCGCCCGTTTTGCCGCCAAGGAAGCAGGAGCCAAGGCCCTGGGAACGGGCATCAGCTACGGCGTAAGCTGGCTGGAGATCGAGGTCGTCCGCGAACCGAGCGGGAGGCCAACCCTCCGCTTCCACGGGCGCGCTGCCCAGATTGCCGCCGGCCTGGGCGCGGCCCGCGCCGCTCTCTCCATCACCCACACCGCCGCCCTGGCCATGGCCAGCGTGGTGCTCGAAGACGGGCGGTAAGCCCCGCCCGGTCTGCTATCCTCAAGGCGTCTACCGGCTCATCTCATCGAGGGGATTGTCGTGCCAAGCCGCAAAGAGATTCAGTGGTCGCAGTTGCGAGTGGGAGCGTTGGTCTTGGCGGCCATGCTCGTGCTGATCGGGCTCATCTTCCTCATGTCCGGCTCCACGGGCGGCCTCTTTGCGCGCAAGCTCGTGCTCCGCTCCTACTTTGAAAATGCCGCGGGACTCAAGGACGGAGCTCCGGTCACGCTGGAAGGCGTAACCATCGGCAATGTGATCCATGTCCGCGTGATCCCCAATCGCAGTCCCACGCCTGTTGAGGTCACCATGCAGGTGGGCCATGAGTTTCAGCGCGATCTGCACACCGATTCGACCGCCTCGATCGACCAGGCCGGCGTCCTGGGCGACAGCTACCTCGATCTCAGCTCGGCCCATGCCAGCGGACCCCCTCCGGCCAACAACGCCGAACTCAAAGCCTCCGGCTCGCCCAGCATTCAAGACGTGATCCGCACCAGCGACGAATCCATCCAGCAGCTCACCACGCTGACCAAGAAGGTCGAAATCACGATGGATTCGATCAACTCCAAGAAGGGCTCGGCGGGCGAGTTCATCAACGACCCCGCCCTCTACAACAAGCTGACCCGCATAGCGGACGATCTGCAGACCATCACCGGCACGGTGGCCGCGGGCAACGGCTCGCTGGGCAAGTTCATCACCGACGATACGCTTTACA
>JBEKPA010000392.1:0-3007 GCA_049521195.1 Occallatibacter sp. | reverse complement strand
GCGCTGATGGATGCGGGCGCGGAGTTCGGCATCCGCCCCTGCGGCCTGGGCGCGCGCAACACGCTGCGCCTGGAGGCCGGCATGAGCCTCTACGGGCACGAAATCTCCGACTCCATCAACGTTTTCGAGGCCAGCCTGGAGCGCTGGCTCAAGCTCGACAAGGGGGAATTCATCGGCCGCGAGGCTTTGCTGGCGGTGCAGGCCGCCGGCGGTCCCAAGCGCAGGATTGTGGCTCTGGAGATGGTGGAGCGGGGCATCGCCCGCGACGGGCACTCCGTGCTCTCACTTCTTGGAGAAGAGATTGGGCGGGTCACATCCGGCTCGCCCGCGCCTTTCCTCAAGACCAATATCGCGCTGGCGCTGGTGCCCGCATCCGTTGCCGCCTCCGGCGAAGACGTTCTGGTCCAGGTCCGCGCCAACCGGGTAAGGGCAAAGCAGGTTCCACTACCGTTCTACAAGCGGCCGAAGAGCTGAGGCGCGTGGAGCCCGCCCTTCCGCGATGAAGGCGCGGAAGGATGGGCCACCCTCATTGGTGGGCAGTAAAAGGTTCGCCACCCGCCCGAAGCCCCGCTCATGGCGATTCAGGGGGGTGATGACCGGGACACCTGTCAGACAGAATGGGACACCTCATTTATGTGAAACCGCTGGCTGGGTACTCCTCACAGTGGAAAGTAAACCTTCCATCAACCTTATCTTATGTTCATTCCAGGTTATCACGGCTTCTACGTTTGGCAAATATTCTCCTTTATTTCTGCTTAATGTATCCTTGGCCATGTTAACCTCCTTAGTTAATAAATCCAATAGTGCTGAGGTTGAAAGTTTCGGAGTTTGCAAACTGACAATGTACCATTTATTATCTGCCGGGTAGCGCTTCAATGAAAGTGTCTGACGGAATTTCGAATCGTGCAGGATTTCTAGTTTGTCAGCACGATCAATCCATACCCCTTTATCAAACTTTGACTTTGAACCCGGGTACCCATCATACCTAACATTCTTAAATCGTCCAATTCGGTCATACTCTACCACAGCGCTTGCAACATTTCCCTCGATCTTTATGGAAATCACCTTATAACTTCGAACAAGATCAACTGGCATTTCATCAAGATTACCAACATCAACGGAACTGTTTCTCATCATTGTAAGTTCCTTTGCCTGATCGCCTCTAAATTCACTATTGCAGAAGTCGATGACGCGCGCACGAACTGCTTCAGTATTAGGCTCCTCACACATCGCGGTGGAGGCAAGCAGCAAGACACATACAAATAGGGTTCTCATAACACAGCCTCCTATGGCTTGTTAACACTATCTCGGCGGGTTTCCCTGCACTCCAATAAGGCCGGAGGCCTAATAGCTCCGCACCCACTCCAGAATCGAGCGCACGGCGACCCCGCTCGGCCCCTTGGCGATGTAGGGCTTTGCGTCTTCCACCCAGGCCATGCCGGCGATGTCCAGGTGAATCCACGGAGTTTCTTCCACAAAGACTTTCAGGAATTCGGCCGCGGTACTCGCGCCGCCCCAGCGCCCGCCGGTGTTCTTGATGTCGCCAATGTCGCTCTTGATCTGCTCGGCGTACTCTTCGCCGAGGGGCATCCGCCAGAACTTCTCGCCCGAAGTGGCAATGGCCGCTTCGAACTTCGCCCAGGCAGCGTCGTCGTTCGAGAAAGCGCCGGAGTTCACATGGCCGAGCGCGACCACGCAGGCGCCGGTGAGGGTTGCCGCGTCGATAAGGTGAGTGGCGCCCAGTTGCTTCGCGTAGGTAAGGCCATCGGCGAGAACCAGGCGGCCTTCGGCGTCGGTGTTGACGATCTCGATGGTCTTGCCGGGGCGGTCCGGAGACAGGGGCATGGCGGTTTGCACGTCGCCGGGCTTCTGCGCCTTGCCGTCGGGCATGTTCTCGGCAGCGCAAACGATGGCGATGACGCGCACGCGGGGCTTGAGGAGGGCGATGGCGCGCATGACTCCGATCATGGCCGCGCCGCCGGCCATATCGTACTTCATCTTCTCCATATTCTCCGCGGGCTTGATGGAGACGCCGCCGCTGTCGAAAGTGATGCCCTTGCCCACCAGGCCAAGGACGGGGCCATCGGTGACGCCTTCCGGTTCGTAGCGCAGGACGATCAGCGCTGGCGGCTCGGCCGAGCCCTGCGAAACGCTCCAGAACGCGCCCATCTTCAGCTCGTGGAGCTTCTCGGTGGAGTGGAGCTCCCAGCCCAGGCCGACTTCGGCGGCCATCAGCACGGCGCGCTGGCCGAGCAGGGTGGGGGTGAGCTTGTTGCCCGGCTCGTTGACCAGCGAACGGGTGAAGTTCTGGCTCTCGCCCACGATCACGCCCTCGGCGAAAGCGGCTTCGATCGCGGCCCGGTCTGAACTGGCGGAGGCTGCGACGGTGAAGGATTGGACGCTCTGGTCCTTGCGGTCGCTGCGATAGGTGTCGGGGTCGAAGTCGCCCACAAATGCGCCCTCGACGGCGGCGCGGATGCATGGGCCGGGAGGCAGAACATCCGAATCGGGCAGCGCGAAGACCAGTTCGCGGATGCCGCGCGGCTTGGCAAAGCGGACGGCGGCGCCCGCGGCATTGCGGAGCTTATCGACCGTGGCTTTGGCCTGCTTGCCCAGGCCGACGATGAGCAGGCGCTTAGCCCGCAGGCCGGCCGGAGCGTGCAGCAGCAGCGTTTCATTCGCGCCGGCCTTGTATTCGCCGCTCAAAAGCACGGCGGCCGCGGCGGCTTTCAGCGCTTCGTCCGCCGTCAACAGCACGGGCTCGGGCTTGGCGTCGGGGGCTTTCGAGCTTTGAGTGTCGGCGGCCAGGATGGCCAGCAGTTCGGTTTCGATTCCGGCAAGATTTGCTTGGGACAGTTCAGTGCGCATGTCTCCCATTATTCCACTGCCGCGGGCAAAGCGAGAGATCGGAGAACTGGCGGACAGATCTGGACCCCGCCGAACACGCAGGGGAGCAAATTCGCGAAGCGATACAGGCAATCGAATCTTCGGCGATTTCGAGCCGGAG
>JBEKPA010000391.1:0-3012 GCA_049521195.1 Occallatibacter sp. | reverse complement strand
GCGGAATCACTGCGCGATTCCGCAACATCCGACAGCAATGTGGCAGGATTAGACCGCAACGTGTCAGGAATAGCCCGTAACGCGGCAGCATTAGCCCGCAATAAGGCAGCATTAGCCCGCCGTTCCGTGCAGGTTTTTTTAGGGAAGGCGGCCGCATGTGATTCACTCATTCAAAGTGTTATGAAGTTACTAGATGATGCATCGGGGACTGAAAAAGCGCCTTAAGAATGCAGTTGAGGACATACAAACGCGGCCCATTGTGCCGCCTGTTGATGCCCTGGGCGTGCGTTCGATCGCCGGAGATTTCGCCAGCGAAGACAACGTGGTGCGCCACACCGCCAGCCGCCTGGCCGACCTGGTCCTGGAGCTGGCGCAGAATCGTGCCGGAAAGCGGCAGAATATCTGAAAAATCGCCTTCCCCGCCCTGAGCCAATTGCGATAGAGTCGAAGGACGCGCTATCCTCACCTGCGCGACGAGGAGGTTTCATGCGGAAATTCGAAGTTGGGGCCATGCTGTGTTGTTGCTTTATCGCCCTTGCCGTCTGTGCGCAAGGCCAAACCAGGCAGAAACCGGGATTGTGGGAGGTGACCACCCAGATGAACTTCAGCGGGGCCGGCGCGCCGCAGATGCCGCAACTGCCGCCGGGCGTGCAGTTGCCGCCAGGCGTGCAAATGCCTGCCTCGCCGTTTGCGCCGCACACCACTCAGATTTGCGTCACCCAGGCCATGGTCGACAAATACGGAGGCCCGTACTCGAATCCGCAGCACGGAAACTGCCAGGTAACAGATATCTCCATTACGCCGGGAGGAATGACCGCAAAGATGATCTGCACCGGGCAAATGAACGCCACGGGAACCGTGCATTCAACCTTCTCCGATGGCGCCACCACAACCACCGTGCACCTGACCGGGACCATGCAAATGGGATCGACCTCCCGGCCTTTGGACATGACCATGGAGTCCACCGCGGTCTACAAGGGCGCCGACTGCGGCAGCGTGAAGCCCGCGACCATGCCGCCGAGCCAGTAGAGCGCAGTGCCCATCAAGGCTGGCGCCGAGCGCATTTGCGCGCTTGGCGCCAGCTTCATTGCCAGAGACTCCGCCTTCTTTCACGAAATATCCAACCTATATAGTATCTTTTGTGCTACCATCAAGTCGTGATCGAGATCCGGCAATACGCTGACCGGCCGGGGAACTATCCATTCGAACGCTGGCTGCTGGATCAGAACGAGACCGCACGTGCGCGCATCACGATTGCACTCGCCAAGCTTGAGAGTGGAAACTTTTCGGCTGTCAAGGGCGGCGGAGCGGGCGTGTATGAGCTCCGACTGGATTTCGGTCCGGGATACCGAGTCTATTTCGGCAAAGACGGCGAGGCGATCGTCATTCTCCTTGGAGGCGGTATAAAGAAGCGCCAGCAGACAGACATTGAGACGGCTCGCGCACGATGGCAGCAATACAAGCGCGGAAAACGGGAGGAATGATGCCACTCACAAAAGACTTTAACGAAACCGTCAGAGAACAACTTCAAAAAAGCGCTGGCTTCCGCCGCGCGCTGCTGAAAGAGGCCGTTGGCTGCATGATTGAGGGCGATGTGGAGACGGGAAAATCCGTTCTGCGCAATTACATCAACGGGACAATTGGGTTTGTGAAGCTGGGCGAGAAGCTGGGCCGTTCGCCCAAGGTGCTGATGCGCATGTTCAGCGCCAAGGGCAATCCCCAGGCGAAGAACCTGTTTGAAATCGTCGCGTATTTACAGAAGGCCGAAGGGACGGTGCTGGAAGTGGTAGAACGGGCGGCGTGATGGCCAAGAAAACGCTCCGAATCGACTACACAGTTTACGCGCCCAACTATCAACCGGGCGCTGGCTGCTGGGATTTTCGCACGCTGAATAAAGCGAGGTCCGCGGCTCGTGGATTGGGTTCCGGTTCGCGCATCTATCGAAATTTCAATCTGGAATCCAAGCGAGGCAGGATGCCTCACGACTATTGGAGCAGCAAGTTCTATTGGATATGGAACGGCCATTTGTTTGTTCGAAAGATTGATCTCTCGGTTGAGGCATCCGGATGGCACTCGCGGTCTGGATCGGTCATCCTTTCACGGTCCGCTTGAGCTGCCCGCAGGCCGCGAGGATGCCGCGGCCGCGCGGCGCAGCTATAGCCCGCGTGGCAATTCAGGCTCAGTCTGAGACGGCCTACGGCACCGTGACGTTGAACGTGGCGGTCACGGTGGCACTGGTGTTCACGTCCGTAGCGGTGACGGTATAGGCATAGGTACCCGGCGTTACGACGCTGTTGTTGCCGCCACAAGCGCTGATTCCCGCCAGACCGGCCAGCGCTCCCACAGCGAGCAAAGTCAGCGTGAACCAGCGCGCTGCCCGCCGCCGGAAACCAAAGCCCAACAGCAGCGCGCCCGCCAGCGCAAAACCTGGCGCCAGCCCATGGCCCCTGCGATGCGGCAAGCTGACTGGGCAAGGATTGCTACAAGGGACAGGAAAGTTATAGAAGGAAATGGTCCCCGTCACCACCTCATTGGCGGCCAACGTAATAGGTGGCTGGACTGGTATTGCCCCAAATCCAGGAATTCCATCACCGCAGAAGGGCACCTTCACTCCGGTCGGAGGAGTCGGGGGAGCGCAACCGACTCGAACTGAGCCAGAGTAGCCGTCAACCGAGGTTAGCGTGAATGAGCTGGAACCAACTCCGCTGGAAGCGGTGGAGGACATGCTGACGCCGGTGGCTGCGATGGTGAAGCCCGGCGTGGCGGCCGGAGCGCCGATACAGCAAAAAACTAGAATAAAAGCAAGCGGCGATGCTATGAGAAGAAGCCTGCGGTGACCATGCATGGCAGAGTCCTTTCGGTGGGTGGCTTACACCCTGTCTGTGGAATTGGACGGATTCTCACTCCGGCGGTTGGTAGGTTGAGCGAGAATTTCACACCCCAGGCGGCATGCGGTGATGGCAATTTCGGTACGGTTCGGCTTTCAGGCGTCCACCGTCCTCTTCAACTGGC
>JBEKPA010000390.1:0-3066 GCA_049521195.1 Occallatibacter sp. | reverse complement strand
TTTTGGCTCCTTTTCAGGCCGAAAATGCCTCTCTCTTGAGCGAAAATGCTGGCTTTTGCAAGCCTTCGTGAAAGGGATTCCAGCTTCAGAAGTGTTGGCGGATTGCCCGCAAACCGGAAGCATACGTACAGCTAGGATTTCCCCTGCCCAACGGCGTATAACGCTGGAATGGGGCAAGAACCGGAAACTGGGCCAGGATCGGCAGCCGAGATCGACGCGTGGCTGCGCGGCGGCGGCCTGGTGGTTACGGCCAGCGACCGTGCCGCGCGCGCTCTGGCCGCAGCCTTCCATCGCGCTCGCCGGGCGGAAGGCCTGTTGGCATGGCCCGCGCCCAGCATTCTGGACTGGAAGAGCTTTGTCCATGCCGCCTGGGAGGCGCGCGGCAAGGATTGGGAGGCGGATGGCCGCCTGCTGCTGAACCCCGCGCAGGAGCAATCGTTGTGGGCGGAGATCGCCGGCGCCGACGGGCGGCTGGCCACTCTGCTCGAAGGCCCGCGCCACCGCCTGGCCGCCCTGGCCATGGAAGCCCACGAGTTGCTCTGCTCGTACGCGCCTCAGTTTCTGTACCCGCCCGCCCGCGCCTCATGGCAGCAGGATGCGGCGGCCTTCAGCAACTGGCTCGCGGCCTTTGACCAGACCTGCCGCTCCGGCGGCCTGCTCAGCCCCGCCCGGCTCGCGCTCGAACTGATCCCTCTGCTTGAAAACGACCCTCTCGAACGACCGCCGCTGCTTGTGGCCGGCTTTGACCGCATCCTGCCCACCCAGCGCGCCTTCTTCGACGCCTGGGGCTCTTGGCGGCAGGCCGCTCCCGGCGCGACGGCGCTCGGAGAATCGAACGAGCCGGCAGAGCCCGATAGGCCGGCCGCGCAGATTCTTTTTCACGAGGCCGCCGACGTCCAGGCCGAGCTCGCAGCCTGCGCCCTCTGGTGCCGGAACCAACTTGCCGCCAATCCGCGCGCCCATATTCTCGTTGTCACGCAGAATGCGGGTTCCCAACCCAGCCGAGGCCAGATCGAGCGGGCCTTTCTCCAGCTCACCGGTCCAGCCGCCGCCCCGCTCTTCGAGTTCTCGCTCGGAATCCCGCTCAGCCAGGTCGCCCACGCGCACACGGCGCTTCTCCTGCTCCGCTGGCTCACAGGCCCGCTAGCCGAACACGAACTGGACTGGCTCTTCTCCACCGGCATGGTTGCCGCCAGCCCGCTGGAATCTTCCGCGCTCCAAGCGCGGATGCGCACGCTGCGCCGCCGCGGCCAGCAACGGCCCCAGTGGACCGTCAACGCCTTCATTCAGCAGCGCACCGGCCCCGACCCGCTGCCATCTGCCTGGGTCAACCGCATCGTGGAGACCCAGCGCCTCCTTGCGGACCTCGCGCGCCGCCCCCAAAGCCCGCTCGACTGGGCCGAACTGGTTCCGCGGCTGCTTGAGACCGCCGGCTGGCCCGGCCCACACTCTCTATCGACCGCCGAGTTCCAGGCCGTCCGTCGTTTTCAGCAGGCCGTCGAAGCCGCCGGCTCGCTGGGATTCGATGGCCGCCGCATCCAATGGGCGGATTTCCTCTCCGTCTTGGCCCGCACCCTGGATGAAACCCTCTTCGCTCCCGAATCCCAGGATGCGCCCATCCAGATTGCGGGGCCAGCCGAGTCCGCCGGGCTCACTGCCGATGCCGTCTGGTTCCTCGGCGCCAGCGAGGACGCCTGGCCGGCCGGCGGCGCCACTCACCCCCTCTTGCCGCTCGACGTACAGCGCGTTGCCGCCATGCCGCATGCCTCCCCGCAGCTCGACTGGGATCTGGCCAAGGCCATCACCACCCGCCTCGCGGCCTCCGCGCCGGAGGTCCATTTCAGCTACGCAAGGCAAATCGAAGGCATCGAAGCCCGCCCCTCGCGCCTGATTGCCCAGCTTGCCGGTGCGCCGATAGAGTTGCCCCAAGCGCCGCCGCGCCGGCAGCCGCTTGCGATTCCTTTCGAAGACGCAAGCCGCATTCCATTCCCGCCCGGCAAGGTTCAGGGCGGCGCCGCGGTGCTCACCTCCCAGTCCCAGTGCCCCTTCAAGGCCTTCGCCACCGCGCGCCTGGGCGCGCAACGCTGGGAACCGGCCGAGGCCGGCCTGACCCCCTCCCAGCGCGGCCAGCTCCTCCATGCTGTGCTTCACGCCGTCTGGGGCGGACCGCCGGAAGGCATCCGCTCGCAGCATGAACTCCTAGACCTCACGGAGCGAAGCGCGTTTGTAGCCGCGCAAGTCCGCTGCGTCTTTGCAGGGGAATTGGTCGCCGGACTGCGCCAGCGCATGCCCCGCCGCTATCTGGAACTCGAAGAGCAGCGCCTCACCGGCCTGGTCACGGAGTGGCTGGACTACGAATCCACGCGCATCGGCTTCGAAGTCGCGGCAACCGAAATTGACCGCACCATCCATCTTGCCGGACTCACCTTCGATCTGCGCCTTGACCGCATCGACCGCCTCATCGACGGCTCGCTGCTGGTCATCGACTACAAGACCGGCATCGTCTCACCCAAGTCATGGGAACTGCCCCGCCCCGACGATGTGCAGCTCCCGCTTTATGCCGGCTTCGCCCTCGACGGGGAGCTCGGCGGCCTAGTCTTTGCCAGGGTGCGCGCCGGCGATCTGGACTTTGAGGGCCACGTCGGCGATCCCGCGGTCACTCTCTTCGCCGGCCTCAAGGGCAGCAGTACCCTGGTCAAAAATGCGCTGACCGCAGAGCAACTGCCCGGCTGGCGTGAGCGCATTGAGCAACTCGCCAGGGACTTCCTCGCCGGCCGCGCCGAGGTCGATCCGCGCGAGGCCCCCAAGACCTGCGAGCGCTGCGGCCTGCAAACCCTCTGCCGCATTCACGAGAGCGAAAACCAGGCCGGGCTTGAAGGCGATGACGACTCGGACAGCGCGGAGGCCGCCGATGAATAGTGCCCCGGCCAAGACCCCGCCGCCCGACCAGCCGCAGCGCAATCGCGCTCTCGATCCCGCCCGCTCCATCCTCGTCCAGGCCCCCGCCGGCTCCGGCAAGACCGACCTGCTCACCCGCCGCTTTCTGCGCCTGCTGGCCGAGGTGGA
>JBEKPA010000389.1:0-3075 GCA_049521195.1 Occallatibacter sp. | reverse complement strand
ACGGCGGGTCTTGGATTTCTCAGCGCGGAAGGTGGGGCCGAAGCTGTAGACCTTGCCCAGGGCGAGCGCGGTGGACTCAATGTAAAGCTGGCCGGATTGGGTGAGAAAGGCCGGATCGCCGAAGTAATCGACCGGGAAAAGGGTGGAAGTGCCCTCGCAGGCCGCGGGGGTGAGGATGGGCGGATCGGTGCGTATGAAGCCGTTGGAGTCGAAGTACTCCGCCGCGGCGCGCATGATCTCGGCCCTGATGCGCAGGATGGCCGACTGGCGCGGAGACCGGACCCAGAGATGGCGGTGCTCCATGAGGAAGTCGACGCCGTGCTCCTTGAGGGTGATGGGGTAGGGATCGGATTCGGGGACGCGCTGGACGATTTGAATGTCTGCCACGTCGAGCTCAAAGCCGCCGGGGGCGCGCTTGTCGGCGCGGACGCGGCCGGTGATGATGACGCTGGATTCCTGTGTGAGGGACTTGAGGGCGTCGAAAACCGCCGGAGGGACGCTCTTTATGTGGGCCACGCCCTGAATGGTGCCGGTGCCGTCGCGAAAGATGGGAAAGAGAAGCTTGCCGCTCTCGCGCAGGTTGTAGAGCCAGCCGCGCAGGGTGACGGATTGGCCTTCATGTTGGCCGATAGTGGCGATGGTGGCTACCGGCGGCGGGACAGACGCCGCTTGCGCGGGCACTTGCACTGCGGCAGACGCCGCTTGCGCGGGCACCTGCGGTGCGGCAGACGTCGCTTGCGCGGGCACCTGCGGTGCGGCAGACGTCGCTTGTTCGGCCGGAGTGGTTGGATCTTCGGGCATGGGGTTCCTCGATGGCCGGAATGAGGAGGCGCGGCCGGAGTCTTTAGAATAACGCGGGGCCGATTGATTTAGTGGCACTGGAATTTATTTTGACCTGGACAATAATCTGTTGAAGCCGCATCCTATCTGTGTGCGGACAGGAGACGTGGATGGGCGAGCCGGCAGGAGCGAAGAGCGAAGAGACGCAAAAGACCCAGGTGGATACGGAGACCGCGGAACGCTTCATCGAGGAGAAGCGGATTGGGGAGCGGATCAAGCGGCTGCGCCTGAAGAAGTCGATGGGACTGGTGGAGCTGGGCAAGCATGCGGGGCTGTCGGCGAGTTTTCTTTCGCAGTTGGAGACGGGGCGGGTGGTGCCGACGCTGAGGAACCTGGCGCGGATCGCAATGGTTTTCTCGAAGGATCTTTCCTACTTCTTTGAGAGTGAGCCGCAGTCCATCTTCAGAATTCACCGGCAAAAGGAGCGGGTGCGGCTGCCGCAGACTGGAGTGGAACCGCCGACTTACTACTTTGAGAGCCTGGGTTACATGGTTCCGGACCGGCACATGGACCCGTACTTTGCCGAGTTTGTGCCGCTGACTGGGGAGATGGAGCCGAAGGCGCACATGCACGCGGGGTTCGAATTCCTGTATGTACTGCAAGGGGAGCTGGATCTGCGCCACGGGGACCAGGAGTGCACGCTCGCGGAGGGCGACGCGGTTTACTTCGACGCCGGCTCGGCGCACTCCTATCGATGCGCGGGGAAGAAACCGGCGCGGGCCATCATTGTAACCATGCACCAGGCGCCGGCGGCGCAGCCGATTCCGCTCAAGCCGGCGAGCGCGGCGGGCGCGGTGGCGAAGACTGCGGCTGCCGGGCCGTCGAGGGCGAATGGGGCGGACGGAGCAGGCTTGTAGCTTGTCGCGCGTTCGGGAACCTCTGCGCAAGTCTGCCCCGAAGCCGATCGGCGCGCGCACCGTTCGCGCTCAACTCAGTTCCACTTGATGATGCGGATCAGATTGGAATAATCGTCTGTCCAAACCTGCGTTCCGGAAGGCGCTTCAAGGGGAGCCCAGTGAGCATCTGTTCCCAGTTCGCCCAGGTCGGCTTTGGTGCGCGCCATGACGACCCATTCCGAGGCGCGTTTTCCCTGCCTTGACTCCGCCTCGGTAACGTTGGTGTCGTGGTCAATGAGGCAGGCCAACCCGGCGTCTTGAGCCAGTGCGCCTAAGACGGGAGCAAGCTTCAAATGAAGGTTGCTGATGTGGAAGGCAAGCGTGCCCCCCGGCGCGAGTTTGCGCAGGTACAGCGCCAATGCTTCCCTGGTGATCAAGTGCATCGGAACCGTATCTCCGCTGAAGGCATCGAGGACGATCAGGTCATAACCGTGGTCCGGGGCGTCGCGCAGCTTGAGCCGCGCATCGCCGAGCACGATCGGCGTCGCGGGCGCGCATTGGCTGAGGAAGGTGAAGTACCGCGGGTCCGATGCGATGCGCTCGACCGCGGGGTCGATCTCGTAAAAGGTCAGCGACTCGCCCGGCCGCAGATAGCAGGCCATCGCGCCCGCTCCCAGGCCCACAACGGCCCACCTTGGCATGGCCAAGTCGGCGTGGCTTCCAAAGAGGGTCCTGGCCTGCATGGCGCGAAGGACGCTCCCAGCCGGACCGGACTTTATGTAGTACGCCAATGGCTCGCGGCTCTTTGCGGGGTCAAGGCTCTGGATTCCATGAACGATGGCGCCATGAAGGAAATACCGGAGCGCGCTGGATTGGTCGTTCATTACGCGCAACACGCCAAAGAAGCTTCGCTCTTTATGGAGAAACTTTCCGTAGGGACCGGCGTACAAAGAACTGGCTATCATCATTGCCGCCAGGCCGGCCGCGAAACGCAGCGGGCGCCGGCTAAAGCTCAAGCACCAGACCATCGAGTAACCGAAGAAGAGAATGATGAGGAATGGGCTGGGCTTGAGGCCGAAATGCGAGAAGCCGATGAGGAGCACAGCCATGGACAAACCCAGCGCCAGGGGCAGGAGCAGGTCGTTGCGTTTGACCCGCGCGGCCCTGGCCGGCGGCTCGGGCTTCTGGTCGATGGCCGGACGCAGCAACGCAGCAAAGATGAGAGCCAGAGGAAACTCCAGCAGCGTGGTGAAGATTACGGGAGCAAGCAGTGCATTGAAGATGCCGCCGAGCACGCCGCCCGCGGAAATCCACAGGTAGAACTCCGTCAAGCGGCCGACTTGTGGCCGGGTGCGGGCTAGTTCGCCGTGACACACCAGGGCAACTGCAAACAGCGCCA
>JBEKPA010000388.1:0-3086 GCA_049521195.1 Occallatibacter sp. | reverse complement strand
GAATGCAAATCTGAATGACGACTCGCTTCAGAAGTTTTTTGCCAGTGGCGAGCGCCACGTAGAGCACCTCTACGGGGTTATTCGCGCGCATATCCAGGCTGACTTTCAACCGGTCCGAGTGCTTGATTATGGATGCGGCGTCGGCAGGCTGGTTATCCCGCTTGCCAAGCGCTCGCAGGTAGTGGTTGGGGTCGACATTTCCCCGAGCATGCTCATGCATGCGCGGGAGAATTGCGAGAAATTCGGCGCCGCTTCTGCGTCCCTGCTGCATGTTGACGCGTTGAAGTCACTTGCTCCGGCGAGCTTCGACCTGGTTCATTCTTTCATCGTATTCCAGCATATTCCTGCCGCTCGCGGCGAACTCATCCTGCGAAAACTGATCGGCCTGATTGCTGAAGGTGGCGTGGGCGCAGTCCACTTCACCTTTTGCGATACTCGCTCAGTGCTTCGGCGCACTCTCAAGGCACTTCGTCCACAAACGCACCTCGTGGACGGTTTGCTCAACCTGGCCCAGCGTCGGCCATTTCAGAGTCCGCGGATGCAGATGAACAATTATTCCATGAATCGCATCTTCGCCATCCTGTGCGATGCGCATTGTTCCAATATGCACGTAGAGTTTTCGGATCATGACGGCATGAAAGGCGCCATGATTTATTTCGAGAAGTCGCCCAGGCCCCTCTTGTAGCGCTGCTGTCCGGCTTTGCCTTTTGAGTTTTCTGCGCAAGCCGCGCATGCGGGTCGCCCATTTTCCAGGGGGCAGTGCAATCCGCAATTTACTGGAATGGCTGAACAGCTCTAACCAAGCGTCTCTCCGGTGTTATCGACGGAGTAATTAAGTTGATCATGCTTCGCAAACAAATGTGCGACAATCCTCAACAGACCAGCTTTCTTATGCGACTCCTTCGTATCGCTCTGACGGGATTGGGTGGAGCGGCCCTTGCCGGCGTCTTGGCATGGCCGCAGGCGCCGCCCTCCATTGCGCCAGGAGGATGGGGCTCGGCTCCGCTGGTGCTGGCCGGCGGCACGGTGGTGGACCTGAGCGAATGGGGCCGCTCGGCAAGAGACCTCAAGGATGCGATTGTGATTGTGCGCGACGGGCGCATCACCGATGTGGGCCTTCGCGGAGCCATCTCCATCCCCAAGGGCGCGCGCGTGATCGACTGCGCGGGAAAGTTCCTCATCCCAGGGCTGGTGGACGGCTTTGCCGGCATGAACTCGCAGGGCCAGGCCAATGCCAACCTCTATATGGGCGTGACCACGGTGGTGGCCCGCAACGACTACCGCCGCGGGACCATCGATTTTGCCGCCCGTCCCAGCCCCCATCTTTACCTGATCGATTCCATCGGCACCACCGACAACTGGAGCCTGCTGGCCAAGCGCCCGGAGTGGGCTCTCAAGCTCAGGGAAGGTTCGCACCCCGTCGAGCTGAGCCCCGAGGACACGGTGCGCCAGCTCGCCGACACCGCCCGGCAGGGGACGCGGGTGCTCCTGCTGGGCCACGACCTGACCGCGGCCAACACGCAGTGGATCGTTGCCCACGCTCATCAGATGGGGCTGGCCACCTACGGCGAATTCGTCTCCACGCCCTACTCCGTCGGCATCGAGGCCGGCGTGGATGCGCTGCCGCACATGGGGCGCTACGAACTGGGCGTCATTCCCGACGAGCTGCAGCAGCCGCTGGTGGACAACTCCGAGGGAACCGCGGCCAACACAGCTTACGACTACGCGGAGCGGCTGCCGCCGACCGACCCGCATCTGCGCGCCTACGCCAACTTTCTGGCTGCGCACCATGCCGCGCTAATGCCCACTTTCAGCCTCTTTTTCCTCGAGCTGCCGGAGCACCGGAACCTATGG
The DNA here is from genome assembly GCA_049521195.1 of Occallatibacter sp. Classification (GTDB taxonomy): domain Bacteria; phylum Acidobacteriota; class Terriglobia; order Terriglobales; family Acidobacteriaceae; genus Telmatobacter. The sequence continues at coordinate 1,232 of JBEKPA010000388.1, read as the reverse complement.
AAGGAGCCGGCAGCCCGGCTGCTCGACCCTGCCCGCATCTTTCAGCCCTCGGATCGGAATACGGGCGAAGCAGTCTATCCGCTCCCCTTCTGGACGCGCCCCCTGCCCGCTGCCACGCTGCGCTGGATGGTAGACAGCCAGCGCAAGAAGGCCGACCAGTCCGCCCTGCGGCTGTGGCGCATCAACGAGAGGCTGTTCTCCGCTTTTCCTCACTACCTGGCGGCATCGGGCGCGTCGGTGTCGGGTACCATGGCCGGCATCTCCATGCACACCGAGCTTGAGCTGCTGGTGCGGCTGGGGCTTTCTCCGCGCGAGGCGCTGGCCGCGGCCACCAACAACTATGCGCTTCAGTTCGGCTGGAATGAGCTGGGACTGATTGCCCCCGGCCGCCGCGCGGATATTCTCGTTGTGGACGGCGACCCGACGGAAAGCATCTGGAACGCGCGCCGCATCTCCACGCTCATCATGGACGGCAATGTGCTCGATCGCAACGGCCTGCTGCGCTTGAAACGCTAGAGCATTTTCGGGTCAAGTGTTAACAAAGCGCTGGGTGCCCCATCCTTGAATCGCTTTTTGATTCAAGGGTGGGAGAGCACAAATCTCGATTTGAACCGTAAACAGTCAGGCCAAAAATGCACTAAGGCCATGCGCTGCGCCCGCCAGCGCCGAAGCTGAATCCGCGCAGTTCTGAAAGCCCCCTTTTCGCAGACCCTCGTGAGCTACACGTTCAAGCCCGAACGGTTGACTGCCGGCTCCTTTGGCTGCACCGCTACTTTCTGATGCGCTCCGATCGAAGTAACCGGTTCGAGTATGTGCGAGCGGAAGCGATCCGCCCCAAAAGCCGCCGGCGCGCAGCGGCTATCGCGCCGGTTCGTAGGGCTCGGCGCGCAGGAAATCGGAGAGGATGCCGCGCTCCTCGGGGCTGAAGACGCTCTGGTAGCGGCTGGAGTTGAGCTCCGTCTGGCGCTGATCCAGGGGAACGGAGCGCAGATCCTGGAACGCCCGCTTCACCAGCGCCTGGCGATCCGGCGGCAAGGCTGCCAGGCGGCGGCCGGAGAGGTTCAGGCTCATGCGCTCCTGGGGCGACATGTGCTCGAGAGCCTCGGCGCGGGCCAGCGTGAGAGCGCGCCGGCGCCGCGTTCGGCCGGCGGACCGGCAATGCGCGCTGCCGGACCCAGGGCTCAAAACGCTCAGCCCGCCCGGCGTCAGCCCTACAGGCCTCAATACCAAAA
>JBEKPA010000387.1:0-3102 GCA_049521195.1 Occallatibacter sp. | reverse complement strand
AAGGCAGGTTGCCGATTGGCAAGGCAAGTATGTTCAGTTCATTGGAGAAAGTTGCCAGGGGCCCCGTCGTCGGAATAGTAATGAAAGGCGGAGAATACTGTCCGGTGGAAATGCCGCCGACGGTGTTGAATCCACCAAGGTTGGTGATGTTGATTCCGTACTGCGTCGCCTTGTTGCGGTCGACAGCGCAAAAGCGCACCTTGAGGAGAATCTGCGGGTCCGCGGGAGGCACATCGACGTTCAGCAAATTGACGACCTTACCGGCGATGGAGGCGATCTTGACGGCGCGCTCGGAGCTGTTGAGGTCCTTGACGCTGCCGCGAAGGAAGATTGAGCCGCCCTCGGCGCTGATCTTGAGAGTCTGTCCGGGAAGCTCGGTTCTGAGTTCGCGGCGGACTGCGTCCAGGCTGTCGTTGGCCTGAGCCGTGCTGGCGCGCACGGTCACGTTGAAGAACTGGCGGCCGCCTTTGGTATCCCAGATAATCAGGCTGGTTTCTCCAGGGGCCTTTCCATTCACCATGATCTCGGTCCGGCTGGTCGCTTGCGCCTGGGCGATATCGCCCAAACCTATGGCTACCCGCGAGATGGGCTTGGCAAGGTCGACAAGTACGGTCTTTCCGACAGCGACGTAGAGCTCATTCGTGGAGTCCTGAACGGAGGCCGCGGCGGGTTGATCGGGAAGCGGTGACGTTTGAGCTTGCAGAGGCGACACGGCGCAGAGGAGAAAGGACAATGCACCGCAACATGCGATGGTAATGCCAAACTTTGTTCTCACGGCTTTACCTCGGGAGATCCGAATTCTTGTTTGCTGCGGCTGGAACCATTAATGACTTCGATAGAAAAGGCCTCGGATGCAGGCTTCTTAGAACTCTTTGCCACCACGACGGACTTAGGTTTTGCCGCAGTCTTATCGGCGAAGATCAGGCCCATGCCCGTTCCCGGAACCGGATCGGTTGTCGTGTCCAGCGGGTTGCGCAGCACGAGCTGAATCTTCACCCCCTGGTTTTGGGCCAGGGTCAGGCTCTCCGCCTGTTCCGGGGTGACCAAAACGTTGACCACCTGCACCTGCTTGGCTTTGCCTTCCTGGTCCTTTTGAATGTCGGTGCCAGCCGAAAGAACCCGGATGTTCTGCAGGAGAGTCCTGGACTGAGTGCCTTGCTCGCCACTCTGCTGCCCGGGAGGATTGCCGGAGATGAGAACGTCCACGCGCATGCCTGGAGTCACGAAGCCGGAAACGCCCACCACTTCATCGACCCTAATCGCGCAGGCTCTGAAGCCCAGGGGAATAGCGGCTGCCAAGCCACCGCCGGCATCTTTAGCGGCCAGGCGGCTTTCAAGGATGGGCTCGCCTTTATAGAGGTCTGAGATGACGCCGCGGTTAATGGCATCCTCGGGCTTGAGAATGGCGCCCTCAGGGAGATCTCCGACAATCTGGACGGATGTCAGGTTGCCGGGGGCGAGGATGGTTCCAAGCTTGATGTCCGCGTTAGCGGCAACCACATATCTGGTCGCTGCCGGCTTAGTCGCCTGCAGGCGGCTGCCTAACATGCGCGCGACCATGAAGGCGCATAGGCCGGCAATAACGAATGCGATGACAAGGATCGTCAGTAATCTTCGGTTCATCTGAGAAACCTGTTTGAACTGGCTATCCGGCCAGCTCCGCCTTTCTGTCCCTGGAGTCAAACGCTGGGCCCGAGGAAATGATTTGCGATTTCACGCCGAACGGCGATTGCGCCGCCAGAGAGCCGAACAAGTTCAAACGCGAATCCAGTATACTACCGCAAAGTCTCATCGATAGTCCAAAAAGAGCAAATTGCCTCAAAGAGGGGGTATCAAGAGAGGCATAAGGGGTATGATCGGCATCTTGGGGCGCATGGGCCGGTTCCACTTCGCTTGAGCCAATGTGCGGAGCCTCGGTCCAGAGGTTTCCGAAAGAGGGTACAATTGAATGTCGGGGAGGGCTTGGGGTTCGATCCTGCTGGGGCAGCTGAAGGGTGATGAATTCGCCACGAGGGACTAGGGGGCGCCAGAAAGGGTGTACATCGGCTCATGAGGTCTTCCCATACGATAACCCTGTTTTCGGAACGGCCGGAATTGGTTCAGCGGCCATTCTCTTTTGTGGCTTCGATTCTGGTGCATGGCGGGGTGATCGGCCTGGTAGCTTTCGGGATGATCTATTCGCCGCGAATAAGCAGCCGGTTTCCCACCCAGCGATATGCAGTGCGGCATATGGATCTGCAGGCGCCGGAACCGCAGAAGCGCCGGTCCGCCGAGAGCGAAATTGGCTATCCTGCCCCGAAAGCAAAGGCGCGCGAGCTTCAGCTGGATGGAAGCCCAACAGCGCGGCAGATGACGCCGGCGCCGCCGGGACGCCAGACGCTGTTGCAGCCCGATATTACCAACCCTCTCACGCTTCCCGAGCAAATCCCGGTTCCTTCCCTCTTGATCTGGACCAAGCAGAAGACGGTGGTCAAGACGATTGTTCCGCCCCCGCCGGACAAGCCCACGGCCGCTGAAGTAAAGCCCTCGATTGAGCCGCCGAATCAGGAAGTCATCCCGGCGGACATTCGCATTTCGGCCTCCGATTTTGCCACCCAGAAGCTGCCGATGCTCCCCAGCAACACGTCGCCGATCGTGGTTCACGGGCCGGATTTGCCGCAGAAGATTCCGGCAACCACTTCGGCCGGGTCGGGGGAGCCGACTCCCACCGCCGTTTTGTCGCTCTCCGACCTGCAGATGACTTCGGGACCGGTCTATCTGCCGCCCGGAAACGAGTCGGCGTCCTCGACTTCACCGGGAGGGCTGACGCCGGGCCAGGGCAAGGACTCTTCGCAGCCGGGGAATGGCAATCCCGGCGGCAATGCCGGTGGAACGGGAGCGGGACCGGGCAACGGCTCTTCGCAGCCGGGGAATGGCGATTCGGCCGGCAAGGCTGGTGGAACGGGAGCGGGACCGGGCGGACCGAACGGAGCGAAGACCGGCTCTGCCCAGGGATCCGACACCGGCTCCGGATCGGGCAACCAGCCTGCGACCACCCATATCCGGCTGGCGAAGGACGGCCAGTTCGGCGCGGTAGTGGTGGGCTCCACGGTGGAGCAGAGG
>JBEKPA010000386.1:0-3927 GCA_049521195.1 Occallatibacter sp. | reverse complement strand
CCCGGCATACTGCCGTGAAAGTCCGGCGGCGCTACGCCGATGACGGTCAACGTCTGGCGGTTGGCGATGAAGGTCGTCCCGATGACCCGTGGATCGCCCCCGAAGCGATCCTTCCACAGGCGGTACCCGAGCACCGCCACCGGATAAGCGCCTGGCTTGTCGCCATATTCGTCCCGAGTGAATACCCGGCCCAATGCCGGGCGCACTCCCATAGCGGCGAAATAGTTTCCCGAGACCAACTCCGTCCAAACGCGGGCGGAATGGTCGCCGGCGCCGACGTTCAGCGAATTGGGATACGTCAGGGCGAGATCGGATACCAGAGTGAGACGGTCGCGATAGTCGCGGAAGTCGCGGTAGGAGGTGGGGAGGGGTCCGCCGTCGGCGGCCATCGATTCGAACGACACCAGCTCGGAGGCCCTGGCGGCGCCGGGGATGGGCCGCAGGATCATCATGTTCAGATAACTGAAGACGGTGGTGCTGGCGGCGATGCCGATAGCCAACGTAAAGACCGCCACGAGTGTAAGGCCGGGATTCCGCAGCGACATGCGAAAGCCGTACCTGAGATCCTGCAAAACGGTCGGCACGTTGATTGTCATCAAGCAGCTGTCGTGCCAATGAAGACACGCCCTGTTTAGAACGGGCCGGGAGGTTAGAGCCTTCCGGCGGCTGTCCGCTATTGGGACTATTATGTCTGATTTTGAGGCCGTCGGGGGGCTTGGGCCCATTTCGCGCCCGCGACCACTCCCTAACGGTCGTGGCTCAGTGTCGGCAGATTTAGTTTTCCGAGCCGCGACCGCGAAGCTGGGGAGCGAGCACCGCTCAGTTGAAAATCACGCTGGGTCCCAGGCCGGGTCTTCGGTAATGGGGGTGACGGGTTTGACGTCAACGGGCGTAAGGATGACGCTGTAGCCAAGTTTGCGCAGGGCTTGCGCCAGTTTCTGGGCACGGCGTTTCTTTGCCTTTAAGCTGGGTTCGGTGCCCTGCTCGATGTATTTGACCCCTTTATGGAGGATCAGCCAGACCACTTTGGCCAAGGCGTGTGCCACCGCCCAGATCGCCCCTGCGTAGCCAAGCTTCGGCAAGAAACGGCGGAACAGAGACTGGAAACGCGATCCCTTCTTTTTCACCGCGGCTTGCGCCGCCTGATCGAGGAGACGGCGCACGAAAGGGTTTCCCTTAGGAGAATGCGAACTGCCGTTTTTTTCGGCGCTAATGTTGGACCCTGGGCAGACGCCCACCCAAGAGCTAAATTCGTCCGCTGAGGGAAAGGCCTCGGCTTCCACGCCGATCTCGGCGATGATCTGTTGCGCCGAATCCGCCCCGAACCCCGGTATCTCGGCCACTCGGATCACCGCGGCTTGGTGCTGGCGCATGGCCTCGGCTACCGACTCGTCGAGTTCCTTGATTTGCGTGTCGAGCATCTTCAGCCGGTCCAGGTGCTGTTTCAATAGGGTCAACTGGATGGGGGACGAGCTCCCGTTGAGGGCGTCTATCAGCTCCTTCCGGCTACACTTCAGCTTCCCACTGCCCAGATCCGCCAACTTGCCCGGATCCGTCTCACCCTTCGACAGAGCCTCCAAGATCTTGCGGCCGCTCACCCCCAATAGGTCGCTGATCACGCTCGAAAGCTTGATCCGCATCTCTTCCAACAGAGCCTCCAACTGGTTCTGTAGGTGCACCCGATCTCTCACCAGGTGGCATTTGCCCCGTGTCAACGTCCGCCAACTCCGCTGTTCCGGCCCCGGCACATAACTTAACATCAGTTCCCCAGCTAACAGGCGCCGGGTGAGCCGCTTGGCGTCCCGGAAGTCGTTCTTGCGCCCCTTCGGCGCCCGGTTCGACTGGGCTTGCGCCAAATGCAGCTTTCCAAAATGCGGCTCCAGATCTAGCCACACCGGCTTCCAGTACTGCGCCGTCGATTCCATCACCACCTCGCTTACGCCGCGTTCCTGCAGCCATCTCACCAGCTCCGCTCGCTCCGCCGCCCCAGCTCCGAAACGCCGGCACTCGAACTCTAGAGCTTCTCCGGCCGCGTCCTTTACCTCGGCAGCCGCAGTCGCCACCACCACCATCAACACCTTCTTGTGAATATCGATTCCTGCTACCTTGTAAGTCATACCTTCCTTCCGGCGAGGAAGCGGTGGAAAGCGCGGCAACTACCATACGCACAGTTACGAGCTATCGCCCTCCCTCGTCGGTTGGGCAATGCTCAATGATCGGTTCAAAACGCGCGATCCGGGTCAGACTCCCTTACGGTCTCAACTTCTCCAGAGCGGAAAACGACCTCTTCCGTTCTCGCCGTGTTACAGCCTACCGCGGGTCGCGCCCATTTTCATCGGCTTCTGTGGGCCGAAGCCTAAAGCGAAGGCCCATATTGCGACTCCCTTGCAGTCGCGGCTCAGTATGCCGCCATTCGGAGCCGCGACCACGAGGGTGTCTCGGAAGTCCGTTGCTGTATTTATGAAACGGTGTACTAAGCTAGACCAGAGCCGTTTGGGATTGAACTATTAAGATAACAAGCTCTGATTAGTACCGTTTGGATGTATAATCGATCCTGCCAGGTTTCCCACAGTGGGAATCCTGGCGCTTCATTTAAATCGGAAAAGCTGCGAGATGGGCTGTACAAGGTGGTACCGAACGGACCGATGCAGTCTGGCGAGTACTGCTTCCTCGCTTCGCAGGCGAATATGGGCGCTTTCGGAGGTGGCGCGGCGGGTGCCGCACAGATCTTCGATTTCGCGGTGAGCCCAAACCAGTAACGATATCGCCGAACTTCGATCCCTGCCGGAAAGTTCGGTTTAGGCCGCACCGGAACGGCAGGGCGTGGGAGATTCGCAGATGCCATATTGCTCCAGGCGTGCTGGATTCATCCGGAGGCTCCGCGCCATTTTCCTGTTAGGTCTGGCGTCGGTTGCCTTCGGCCAATCGCTCGCCTTAACACCGCCCAGTGGCAGTGTGTTCGGGGGAGATGTCGGCGTCCTTTATACTCTTTTTACCCTGTCCGCTACTGGTGGGACACCGCCCTACACCTATTCAACAGTCGGCGCCCCATCCTGGGTATCTGTCAATTCTTCAACCGGCGTGGCTACCGGCACCCCGACGACGACAGGAACGTATACCTTTACTACAGAGGTTGTCGACCACGCTGGCGCCAGTCAAACGCAGTCGATCACATTCGAAGTGGCGCCCGATGTGTCGATTGTAACTACCAGTCTGCCAAATGCTCAGCTAGGGGTTCCCTACAATGTTCAGCTTCAAGCAGCAGGAGGAACGCCCTCCTTTCCTGGTTTCAGCCAACTTTACTACTGGTCGGTCGCCATCGCCGGGTCCCTACCACCGGGGCTGAGCTTAACTTCTTCGAGCTCAACCACGTCAATTACGGGCACGCCATCTGGTGGCGGGGGCACCTTTGATTTTACGCTGCAGGTGACGGACTCGGATGGCTCGTGGGCTGGCACAACAGCTTTTGAGCCTTTTTCAATCGTCGTCTCAGGCGCCACTTCCAGCGCCGCCATCTCCGCTACTCCGGCGTCCTTGTCGTTCACCTACCCAATCGGGGGCAGCGTTCCGACTGCACAAACCATTAATGTGGGGAGCAGCAATCCGAGCAGCGGGATAAGTTTCAACGCGCTGGTGTTCGTGGGAACGTGGCTGTCGGCCGGCCCCGTCTACGGTACGACGCCCGGAAGCGTGAACGTATCGGTGAACCCGAACGGGTTGGCGGCGGGCGTTTACAGCGGCGCGGTGACAATCAGCTCCCCAAGTGCGTCGAACAGCCCGCTGACGGTGCCGGTCACACTGACGGTAACGGGGGTCCCGCCCACCATCTCGGCAACGCCGGCCAGTTTGGCTTTCAACTACAGCGTCGGGGGCAGCGCTCCGACTGGACAAATCGTCAGTGTGGGGAGCAGCAATCCAACCAGCGGC
>JBEKPA010000385.1:0-3118 GCA_049521195.1 Occallatibacter sp. | reverse complement strand
TGGGTGCCGCTCGGTAATACGCGCCAACTGGCGGTTAACGCTCCTCCTCAGGATTCCCGCGATGCCCATTGGCTGGCGGTGATCGGCAGGTTAAGGCCGGGCGTGACACGCGCGCAGGCCGCGGCGGAGTTGAATACGCTTGCTGAACGCTTTGCTCTAAGCAATTCCAAGACCGACCAAGGAAACCGATTCTCGATCGATCAGGCGGGCTCGCTGCCGCCCAGTCAACGGACCGGAGTGGTCATCTTCCTGGCCGCGCTGTCGGTGGTGGTGCTAATGGTGTTGGCTATCGCCGGCACCAATGTGACCAACCTGCTGTTTGTGCGGGCTGCCACCAGAGAGCGCGACATGGCGATACGCCTGGCCTTGGGAGCCAGCCGTGGCCAACTGCTGAGGCAACGGCTCAAAGAAAGCGTCTTGCTGGGCCTGGGCGGCGGCGTGCTCGGCGTCGTTCTATCGCTTTGGACTACGCGGTCGCTTTCGGCGCTCCATCTGCCCGCGCCAGTTCCTATCGATGTGCGTATTGACGTGGACTGGCGTGTACTGCTCTTCGCCTTCGCATTAAGCGTGGTAAGCGGGCTGATGCTGGGGCTGGTTCCGGCCTGGACCGCATCGCGTCCGCAGCAGATTAACGCACTCAAGGGCGAAGATGCGCTGGCCCGTCCGGGCCGCCGCATGAGCCTGCGCAATCTCCTCGTAGTCGCGCAGATCGCCATGTCTGTGGTTCTGCTCTGTATCACCGGACTCTTTCTTCGCAGCCTTCAGAGTGCAGCCAGCATCGACATCGGCTTCCGTCCGGAACATCTGCTCACAATGTCCGTCGACCCACGGGTACACGGCTACACGCCGGAACGCACGATCGCGTTTCTGAGGCAGATGCAGCAGCGCGTTGCGGCTCTGCCTGGCGTTGTCTCTGTAACCTCGACGGATGTGGTTCCGCTATCGGGAGGCGACCGCAGCAACAGCTTTCACGCCGAAGGAGGGTCTGATCAGGGCAAGTCCGACACCAACGCCGAACTCTTCATGGTGGCGCCAGGCTTCTTTGAGACCATGGGCATTCCGCGCATTTCCGGAGGCGATTTCGGCGGTGAAGTCGCAACTGGCCAAAAAGTCGCAATCGTCAATCGCGCTTTTGTCGAACGGGTCTTTGGTGGCGCAAACCCGATTGGGCAGCTTGTTTCCGGCGGTGGCGTTCGCTATGAAATTATCGGCGTAACCGGCAACGTCAAGTCGCGCACACTGGGCGAGGAGGTGCGTCCGGTGCTCTATCGCTCGCTTGCCCAGAGCATCGCAGGCGATCCCTCCCTGATGGGCTATTCGCTGGTGGTGCGCACGGCGGGAAATCCAGCCACGCTCAAAGAGGCGGTGCGGCGGCAGATTCACGCGCTCGATCCATCCATGGCCATCTTCAACGAAGAGACTATGGAAGAGCACATCCAGACTGCATTCTTTCTGCCCCGTCTCGCGGCCGCGCTGTTTGGCGCATTCGGATGCATCGGTCTGGTGCTGGCGGTGGTGGGACTTTACGGTGTGATGAGTTACGCGGTGAGCCGGCGCACCCGCGAGATAGGCATTCGCATGGCATTGGGCGCGCAACCGGGCAGCGTAGAACGCCTCATCCTGCGTCAGGGCTTGGTGTTGACGCTCATATCGATTGCCCTCGGCTGGCCAGTCGCATGGTTGCTATCCAAACTCGCTTCCAGCTTTCTCTATGGCATTCAACCCCACGATGCACTCACCTTCGCGCTAGTTCCGCCGTTGCTCGCCGCCATCGCACTCCTGGCCTGCTGGGTTCCCGCGCTGCGCGCGGCTTCCATTGAACCCATGCAGGCGCTGAGAACCGAGTAGAACCGGCCGAAGAACTTGCCTTGAGATCGGAGTAACTCCATGATCGAACTGAAGAACGTAGAACGCAGTTACAAGACCGGACCCACCGAAACCTGGGTGCTGCGCCGCATCGGTCTTTCTATCCGCGAAGGTGACTTTGTCACCATCATGGGGCCATCGGGGGCAGGGAAGTCGTCCCTCCTGAACGTGCTTGCCCTGCTCGACGATGGCTGGCTGGGGGAGTATTGGTTTGGCGAAACGCCGGCTCACAAACTCAACCGCAAGCAGCGCGCCGACTTGGCCCGCCAGCGCATCGGCATGGTCTTCCAGAGCTATCACTTGCTCGACGATCTGACCGTGGCCGAGAACATCGACCTGCCGCTTTCTTACAAGGATCTGCCCGCCAAAGAGCGCCAGGGAATGGTGGCCGACATTCTCGACCGCTTCCAGATCGTCGCCAAGAAGGACCTGTTTCCCTCGCAGCTCTCCGGCGGGCAGCAGCAACTGGTGGGCATCGCGCGCGCCGTGGTCCATGCGCCCGCTCTGCTGCTGGCCGACGAGCCGACCGGCAACCTGCACTCCACGCAGGCGCGCGAGATCATGGAGCTTTTTTGTGAGTTGAACCGCGCCGGCACCACCATCGTGCAGGTGACGCACTCGGAGCAGAACGCGCGCTACGGCAAGCGCATCGTTGAGCTGCGCGACGGCTGGCTCACGCGCGACGAGATTCTGCCGCCAACGGCAACGGAGGCCGCCGCCAAGTGATGCATTCACTGACACACCGGTTCAATCTCACACGGGCTGCCGCCGCGATCCTGCTTTTGCAGGCAAGTCTGACCTTCGCCGTCGAGCCCGCGGCCGCGCCTTCCGTGCAGACGCCCGCGCCGGCAGCAGAAGCGGCTCGGACTCCGGCCAGCCAGATTCCCTTCGACCAGATGCTGCGGCCCTCCCGCAACCCCGTCAACGCCTACCGCGGCCTGATCGTTCCTCCGCCCAGCATGGCCAACTCCCCGCGCCTCGACTCGATGGTGCGCGACGGCAAGATCTACCTCTCGCTCCGCGACGCCATAGACTTGGCGCTTGAAGACAACCTGGACATGGTCATCGCGCGCTACAACCTGCCCATCGCGCAGATGGATATTCTGCGCACGCGGGCCGGCGGCTCGGTGCGCGGAGTCAATACAGGGGTCGTCTCAGGCACGCCCGGCGGCGCAGGCGCGGCATTCGGGGGCGGCGCTGGAGCGGGCGCCGGCGGCACCAGTGGCGGCGCGGGCGGCGCAGGCGCGGGCGC
>JBEKPA010000384.1:0-3133 GCA_049521195.1 Occallatibacter sp. | reverse complement strand
GTGTTGTAGAGTGTGGCCAGCGCGGAATGTCTTGGATTCAGGTTTTTCCCGTAAGTGGACAACGAGGGTAAGTCGATGTCGATCGTAGAAGCTGAAGTGGAGAAACCAGCCGCGCAGGGGGCAGCGATGGAGATTACCGTAAGCCGCCAGGATCTGGTGAAGGAGCTTACCGCGACACAGAGCGTGGTAGAGCGCAAGACGACTATTCCGATTTTATCCAACTTTCTCATCGAGGTTGAGGACGACCGATTGAACATCAGCGCGACCGACCTCGATCAGGCGATTCGCACCAGCACTGAGGTGAAGGTGAAGAAGCCTGGCGCCTGCACCATCCCGGCACGCAAGCTCTACGACTACGTGAAGCTGCTGCCGGAAGGCGACATCTCGATTAAATTGCTGGAGAACCACTGGGTGCAGATTCGCTCCGGGCGCTCGAATACGAAGATGGTAGGCATGGCGCGGGCCAACTATCCTCAGGTGCCCGACTTCCCCGCCGTGGCTACCACCAGCATTTCAGCCCAGGCCCTGAAAACGTTGATTACGCGCACCATCTTCGCCATCTCAAATGAGGAATCGCGCTATACGCTGAACGGAGCTCTGCTGGTGATCAAAGCGGAGTCGCTAGCTATGGTGGCCACCGACGGCCACCGGCTCTCCTATGTGGAGAAGCCGAATGAGATCCTGGAGGGCGTTAGCGGCGAAAAGCGCGTCCTGATTCCTCGCAAGGCCTTGCAGGAGCTGCAGCAGTTGCTGGTTGCCGCTGAAGCCGAGAGAGATGCGGAAGAGAAGAAGAATCCCAAGACGAGCTTTCCGCCCTTGACCGTGGAGTTTGCCGACGACGAGCACACCCTCTTCTTCCGCCTCGGCCATCGCACCCTGAGTACACGCAAGCTGTCGGGGCAGTTCCCGAACTTTGAGGCGGTGATGCCGCGCGACAATACAAAGTTTGCGGTGGTTCGTTCGAGCGAACTGTCGGCGGCAATCCAGCGAGTGGCGCAGTTTGCCGACGAGCGGTCGGGCGCCATCCGGCTACGGCTGGAGGGAAATGAACTGAAGATCAGCTCTAGCTCGACGGAATCCGGCGAGAGCGAGGACACCATCGATACGCCCTATTCGGGAGATCCGATTATGGTCGGATTCAATTCCACCTACATCCTGGACTTTCTCAAGGCGCTGGGCAACGAGGGTGAGGTGCGGCTGGAGTTCAAGGATTCGCAGTCGGCCGGCCAGATGCGGCCCGAGGATCCGGATGCGGAGTACAAATACCGGTATGTGCTCATGCCCATGCGGATATGAGCAAGGCGGTAGGCTGAACCACGCTTTGCGCTTGGCAGCAAGGCAGCGATGGCCCGGCAGAGATGCCGGGCCGTACTGTTTCTGGACGTGAGGTCGATTGCCTGGCCGACTGGTGGCAAGCGCCGGTGCCATCCAGGAGCGATACGGGGCTATAATCTGCCCTATGGCGGCGTCTGCACACACTGATTTCCCGGCAGAGGAACTCCCGCGGAATGCGCCGGACGACGCGCTCGCCGGCACGGCGTCCAAATTGCTGGCCTTGGAAGCGCGGCTGGAAGAGTTGGGAAGCCTGATGGTGGCTTACTCCGGCGGCGTGGACTCCGCATTTCTGGCGGCCACCGCGCATCGAATCCTTGGTTCGCGGATGCTCGCCGTGCTGGCCGATTCGCCCAGCTTGGCCCGACGCGATATGGAGCAGGCCTGCGCCTTTGCCCGCGGGCTCCAGATGCCGCTGCGCGTGGTGGCCACCGAAGAACTGGACCGGCCCGAGTATGCGCGCAACGACGCCAGCCGCTGCTTTCACTGCAAGGATGAGCTGTTCGCCACCATGGAAGCGCTGGGCGCAAAGCTGGGATTTGCCCGCATCGCGTACGGCATGAACGCCGACGACGAGATGGATTTTCGCCCCGGCCAGCGCGCCGCCGAGGAGCACGCCGTGCTGGCGCCCCTGGCGGAGGCGGGACTGACGAAGCAGGAAGTGCGCGCGCTGGCCAAGGCTGCCGGCTATGGGCTCTGGGATCGCCCCGCGGCGCCTTGCCTGTCCTCGCGCGTGGAGTATGGCCGCGCGGTAACCCGCGAGGTGCTGGAGCAGGTGGAGAAGGCCGAGGAGAGCCTGCGCCAGTTGGGCTTTCGCGAGCTGCGCGTCCGCCACCACGGGGAGCTGGCCCGCGTGGAGATTGCCCGCGCGGAGCTGCCCCACGCCCTGACCATCGAGATGCTGGACTCGATCTCCGCGGCGCTCAAGGAGGCCGGCTTCCAGTACGTAACCCTGGATTGCGCCGGCTTTCGCTCCGGATCGATGAATGCCATTCTGCCGGCGGAAGTGCTGGCCAAGCGCGGCGCGTGAAGCGCGATTCGGTGCCGAACGTTTAGAATCACAAAGCGATGCGAATCGGATACCTGGAGTGTTTTTCCGGCATAAGCGGCGACATGTTATTGGGCGCACTGGTGGATGCGGGCGTTCCGTTTTCCTGCCTTGAAGAAGCCGCCGCCGCGCTGAATGTTGGCGCGCGGCTGGAGATGCGCAAGGTGAGCCGCGGCGGACTGGCCGCCACCAAAGTGGACGTGCTTGCTCCGGACCGGCAGGCAATCGATCCGATTCACACCCACGAAAAGCATTCACTAGGTGCCCCATCCTTTCCGCTTCCTTCCGCGGAAAGGGTGGGAGACCACACGCACGCCGCTCATCGGCCCCTGTCTGCAATTCTCGAAATCATTCGCTCAGCTCCGCTTGCCGAGATCGTCAAGGAGCGTTCCATGCGCGCCTTCCAACTGCTGGGCGAAGCCGAGGCCGCCATTCATTCCATCCCCATTGAGAGCGTGCATTTCCACGAAGTGGGCGGGGTGGATACCATCGTCGATATCGTCTGCGCGGCCGCGGGATGCGAAGCGCTCGGTGTTGCCCGCTGGCTTTCGTCGCCCTTGAACGTAGGTAGCGGAACGGTGGTATGCCAGCACGGAACGCTGCCTGTTCCCGCGCCGGCAACGCTGGCCTTGCTGAGCGATGCGCCCGTCTATGCCGCCGGCAAGCCCATGGAGCGGGTTACGCCCACCGGCGCGGCGGTGCTACGAATGCTGAATGTGTGCTACGAGCCGCTCCCGCCCATGCGCATCCTGG
>JBEKPA010000383.1:0-3144 GCA_049521195.1 Occallatibacter sp. | reverse complement strand
GCTCCGTGTCGCCGGCGCTCTCAAGGTGAAAATGCGCCTCCGCCGGCTCGGAGCGCCACCCGGCGGGGAGCTTCAGCTCCACCGTCCCATCTGCCGCGGCTTGCGCATGGACCGTGACGCGGACCGGGAGCGCCGAGCCGTCCAGCGGCAGAATGCTGGCCTCGGGGTCGATGCGCACGCCGATAGCCGGCGTGACCACCAGCGGCTCATAGACGCCGCCCACGCCCGGGACGCGATGCATGGTCTGGACCACCTGGCCGACCCGGATGGGAAGTCCGTCGAAGGTGAACTCCGCCCACGCCTCCAGCGGCCAGGGCGCGAAAGAGCGCTCGCGGTATTCAGGCTTGGCAAGGTCGTAGTACGCCTGCTCGGTGTCGGGCCGTGTGAAGTAGGGCTGGGTGGGCTCGGCGTTCTCCGCGACTTGCACACGGAAGGCCGGGTCGGCGGTGGGCGCAGTGGGGTCGATGGCGCCGGAGATGTCCGCGTTCTTCCACGGGTCGCCGCTTCGGCTCTCCAACCAGACTCGGTTGAGCCGGGTTTCCACCGTGGCCTGCGACGTATGCACCCGCACCCGAAACTCCTCGCCAGGAGAAACGCTTTGGGGGGTCTCGTCCGGCGAGCCGCCCCGGAACGGACCGCCGGCCTGTGCGCCAGATGCGCCTGTTCTGAACGCTGCCAAGTCGAGACCGAGCAGGTTCTTGAACGCTTCCTGGAACTGCTCCAGCTTCAGGTCTAGCTCACTCTGAATCCCCCAGAGTTCCTTGTCACTGCTGAGAAGGAGGTAGTGCTCAAGTCGGATTGTCTTGCGATAGAGTGCGGCCAGTCGGTGCGCCGCTTCGAGTGAGCTGATCCCGCGCCGGTCCTTTTCGAACTGCTTCAGGCCCTCGTCGATCTCCCGCCAGCCATCGACAAGCCAGGCAGGCGGATGGGGGCCGGCAAGACGCGCTATGTCGGCGACGCTAGTATCGATGTTGACCTTGCTGTTGTGAAAGAGGTCCGCATCCGGCTTGGCGGCGTCGCTCGCTTTCGCAGGCGCTTCGGCCTTTGCACCAGGCGCAACCGCCCACAGGTGATACTCCGTGCTTGCCGGGCCGCTCAGCGTCGGGTTCGCGCCGCCGTTCTGCGACTTCTGCTCCCCCCAGCCTTCGCGGGCAATCTGCATATAGCTGCGCCCCAGCACGGGGTCGAGCGTGCCCACCGGGACGCTCACGTCGGTCGAGGGCACCTCCGTGCTCCATTCGCCGGTCACGTAGTTCTTGAACCGCGCCGGCGCCCACTTGCCGGTGGCGTAGTCGAACATCTTCCCGTCGTTGACCGGCGCGAAGGGGGTCCGGGAGTAAACCGCCAGCGGCTGCCAAGGTTGCAGGCCGTCCTTCAGTTGCTCGGGAAAGACCTTGGGGTCGCCGGCTGCCTTGAAGGCCTCTTGCGCAATCTCGCCCGAGACCTGGTGATGGCCGTGGCCGTCGGTAATCCCGCCCACAAAGGTGGAGACGATGATCTGCGGCCGCTCGCGGCGGACGGCGAGCACGGCGTCGTATAAAACGCGATCATGGCCCCATTTAGTGAAGGATTCTTCCTGGGTCTTGGAGAAGCCGAAGTCCACCTCCGTGCCCCAGAGCTGCTTGGCGCCGTAGTATTCGTCGGCCTTCAGCAGTTCATTGGTGCGGATAAGGCCGAGCGCGTCGTAACTGTCGGCGCTCATCGCGTTCTGGCCGCCCTCGCCGCGGGTCAGGGTGAGCAGCGTGCAGCGCGCGCCCAGGCCGCGGGAGAGATACGCCAGCAGCGCGCCGTCCTCATCGTCCGGGTGAGCCACGATCATCAGCACGCTGGCGGTGGTCCCCAGGCGCTTCAGCGATTGTTCGAGCGCGGCTTGGCCCCGGTCCTCGGCGATGGGCAGAGCAACGTCGCTGGGCTCGGGCAAGGGGACGGCCGCAAGCTCGGCGGTGGCGGTTGCCGGCTGCGGGGCCGGTTGCTGCGCGGCCAGGCGATGCGCGCCCAGCATAATCAGACCAACGAGGACCGCGCTCAGCGCCAGTCCGTAAACTCTGCGAGCTTTGCCGGTGATAACCATACTTCCCGTCAGTGTACAATCCGTGGAGCGGTATTACTTCTGCTAAATGGGTCGTTGCAACAAAACTTTGGAAGGAAGAAGCGAGGGAACTGATGATCGAGATTCGCAAAGATCAAAAGGGCCAGCCATACATCCAATGGGAACAAGCGCCCGGCGGATTCAAGAGAGCCTGGATTCAGCACAAAGATGCGGAAGAAAAAGATTGGGCGGGAACGGGACGCTATCTCAATGTCGTGAGGACGGCAGGGAAAGATAGCGGCCCTGCTGGACAGGCAACAGATTTTCCAATCTCTTCTGACTTGCCTGACGAACAAATTCTTGAGGCATTCGTTGCCGCCGTCTGTGCTGTAACAGGATGTAAGATTCCGAGCGGAGCTTAGCGAAATACCGCATCCGATGCTCCGAAATACTACGTGATGAACATTCAGACAAATTCCCTCCAGCGCCGCATCGGCCTGCGCTCCGCCGTTGCCCTCAATATGCTGGAGATGATCGGCGTCGGCCCCTTCATCACGCTGCCGCTGGTGATTGCGGCGGCGGGCTACCGGCTCTCGGCGTGGGCGTGGGTGCTGGGTGCGGCCATCGCCGTGGCCGACGGCTTGGTATGGGCCGAACTGGGCGCGGCGTTTCCTCGCGCTGGAGGTTCCTACGCATTTCTCCGAGAGATCTACGGCCCGAAGGGCGCAGGGAACTGGCTCAGCTTTCTTTACGTCTGGCAGGTAAGCTTCACCGCGCCGCTGGCGATCGCCTCGGGCTGCATTGGGCTTGCGGGGTTTCTGGCCTGGTTCTGGCCGGGGCTCGACGGCGCTCCCATCGCTGCTCTTCCGGCCCTGCGCTATGCGAGCCTTGCCGCCGCCGGAGCCTGCCTACTGGTGACGGCGCTCCTCTACCGCAACCTGAGCTCGATCACGCGCCTGGCCTGGTTGCTTTTTGCCGGTGTGCTGGCGGCGATTGCCGGGGTGATCGTCTCCGGCTTTGCCCATGCGTCGGCCACGGGCGGCTGGCGGATGCCGTCTGCTCCCGCGCTCTCCTGGTCTGTCGCCAGCCTGGGCCTGGCGCAGGCCACGCTGCTC
>JBEKPA010000382.1:0-3157 GCA_049521195.1 Occallatibacter sp. | reverse complement strand
GCACCGCGCCCAACGCCGAGCTGCGTGCCCGCGTACAGCGCGCCGTCGAGCAGACGGGCAGCCAGCGGCTGGAGCAGGCCCTCCGCGAGCATTTGCCCGCGCCGCCCGACCGGGATTGAATCCACGCGGATTTGCGTAGAATTTACTCCCTTTGTGCAACATTGGAATCAGGCAAATGAGAGCATGTGGGATCTCCTCGAACGGCCGGGGTGCAACTGCTTGACGGCAGCGGCTCTCCCGGCCGTTCGCTTTTTAGATATATGTTCCGTTCTCCATCGAAGTGGAAGACATCCCGAAAGATAGGCACGGCCGGCGAATGCGCGATCTGCCTGGTTCGCCTGCCGGTTGCGTCGATGCGGTCCCACCGCGTTTGACGCCGGCATCCCTGAAATGCTCTGATATTCGCGGCGGGATGGGCTTCGCGCCCAATCCTTGCGGCTTGGGAGACTTGCAATGCGGACGGGTGCGGAGATAGTGGCAGCGGTCTTTTTGTCGGGTGCTTCTTTGTGCGGATGCGGCGGCGGCGCAGTCGTCACCCAATGCCAGGTGGGCTGCGGAGGAGCACCGCCGCCATCGGCGACGCCAAACATTACAACGGTGGCAGCGCAGAATGGCGCCGTTATCGTGAGCTTGACCTCGAATGCTACCGGCGCAACCATCCTCTATACGGTGGACGGTAGTTTACCCGACCAATATTCGTCGGAAACAATCACTTATGAGGCGCCGTTCCTGGTGGCCTCGAATCTCACGGTCAAGGCCGTTGCCATTGCCCCAGGCAATGCGGCCAGCGACGCTATCAGCCAGAGCTTTGCGCCCAACATCCCCTCTGGAACGCTGGTGTGGTCCGACGAGTTTGCCAACTCCACCGGCGCCAACGCCCAGCCCAACCCCCTGGTCTGGACCTACGACACGGGCAACAGCGGCTTCGGCAACAGCGAGCTTGAGGACTATTGCGCCTGGGGCTCGTCGGCGTCTCCGTGCAGCACGGCGAGCCCGAACGCCTACGCCGGCGCCGGCGGCTCCTTGCACATCGTGGCCCAGCAGCCCTCGGCCGGGGTCTATACGTCGGCGCGCTTGAAGACCCAAGGGCTGTTCAGCTTCCAATATGGCCGCATTGAGGCGAAAATGCAGTTGCCCGAATCGCAGGGCTTGTGGCCCGCCTTCTGGCTGCTGGGCGACAACATCACGACCAACCCCTGGCCAGCCTGCGGCGAGCTCGACGTGGTGGAGCACATCAACGGCAGCGACCCGGAGAACGAGGGCTACGACTGGGTGCAGGGTTCGATCCATGGGACCAACCTCAATGGCGGCATTCAATACCATCCGGCGGGGTTTTCCGCCGCGGCCTTTCACACCTACGGCATGATCTGGACTCCGGGGCAGATTCAGTATTATGTTGACACTCCCACAAACGTCTACGCCACTTTCACGCCGAGCACCCAGTCCGGCACATGGCCTTTCGATCAGGGCCCGCAGTTTGTGATCATGAACCTTGCCGTCGGAGGAAGTTGGCCGGGTTCACCCGATGCGACTACGGTATTTCCCTCGCAGGTCGTGGTCGATTACGTGCGGATCTATACCAACTGAAGCGATCTCACGGATAGCATGCGGCCGTGGACGGCCCGCGCCTTCGGATGCGCTCCGCGAGCCCTTGCGGCAGCCGTCCCTGTTCACCGCGGCGAACCGCTGGGGCGGGATAACACGAATCGCGTATCGCAGGAACAATGAGAATGCATTGTTACTTCCAAGTTACAAACTGAAGAAGATATTCGCACTCTATTTGCACCTGCTTGATAGTCCCTTTACAATTCAGGGCGGATACTACTCTCGTGATTGCGCACATTCGGCAGCAGGTTCCGTTGAAGCTCGCACATGGTTCCACGCCTCTGGTGGAACTCTCCTTTCCAACCTTTGTTCCATCCCTGCCCGCGGCAACAGCCGCGCCGCGCGTTCGCGCCGAGGTGGGCCGCTACCGGCTGCGGCTTGCCGAGACCGCGGAAGACCGCGATGCCGCCTGCCGGCTGCGCTTCAAGGTCTTCAATATCGAACTGGGCGAGGGGCTGGAGAGCTCCTACCGGACGGGATTGGACATCGACCGGTTCGACCCCATTTGCGAGCACCTGCTGGTGGAAGACAAGCTTGAGGACAATCCGGCCCGGCGCATCGTGGGCACCTACCGGATGCAATCCGGAACCATGGCCGAACGCCATCTGGGCTACTACTCCGAGCAGGAGTTCAGTTTTGCCGTTTATGAGCCGCTCCGGGCCGGCATTCTGGAGCTGGGCCGCGCCTCCATTGATCGCGAACACCGCACTCCGGAGGTGCTGACATTGTTATGGAGGGGGATCGCGCAGTATGCTACCGACATGGGGCTGCGTTACTTGATCGGCTGCTCATCTTTGAACTCGAAAGACCCGGCGGAAGGCTGGCAGACGTATCGCCAGCTTGAGCAATACCGGGTTTCTCCGGAGTTTGAAACCGCGCCGGCCGCCGCTTACGCCTGTCCCATCGAGCGGGAGAGCGCACACGCACAGCCGTCGCCCTGCCTCATGGAATCGAATCCGGTCCAGCCGGCTCTGGCGGCATCGCCGCTGCCGGCCCCAGTTCCAACGCCAGCCAAGGTTCCCCGGCTGCTGAAGACCTACCTGGCCATCGGCGCGCGCATCGCCGCCCCGCCGGCCTGGGACCGCGAGTTTGGCACCATCGATTTCCTCACGCTGCTCGATCTCAAGTTGCTCTCGCACTCGGCGCGCAACCGGTTCCTCGCTCCGCTGGTCCAATGAGGCTGCGCAGATACCGGCGCGCTGTGGCGCTGGCTTTTGCTCTGGTACTCTGCGTTCTCCGGTTCTGGCTCCTCCGCTTGCGCGGGCCGCTCACTTGGGAACGCCAGGCAGGATGGTCCCAATCGGCCGGCCGCCTGGTCCTGAATGCCCTCGGCGTCCATTACCGGGTTGAAGGCCGGCCGCCCACGCATGGCCTGGTGGTCTCCAATCATCTCAGCTACATTGACATTCTCGTCCTTGCGGCGGCCATGCCTTGCTTCTTCGTCGCCAAAATCGAGATAGGAGGCTGGCCCTTCTTCGGGAAGGCCGCGCGCAGCAACGGAACCATCTTTGTGGACCGCGGGAGCCTGTCCAGCGCCATGTCCGTGGCCGAG
>JBEKPA010000381.1:0-3188 GCA_049521195.1 Occallatibacter sp. | reverse complement strand
CTGATTCCACCCGTGATGTTGTCCGTGTTCAATACCACGTTGAACTCGGTCTTCATCTCCCGGTCGATCAAGTCCAGCAACACCGGGTTGGCATAGATCGCCGTGGGCCGCACATAGTAGCCGTTGCTGGCCACCATCTCCGCCACCGCGGTTTTCAACCCGTCCACGATCAGACCTGTGGTTGGAATGGTTACCGTGTTGCCGCCGGCCACAATCTGCGCCGTCACGCCCATGTATTGCGTGGTCGTCGGCGTGCTCAGGCTGGTGTCGTTGCCGTTCCACAGCGCCACATCGTGCGTGACCATCACGCCGCTCACCGTATCCACCAGGTCTTTGGCCTGCAGATAGGCGAACTGCTTTTGCTGGTCGCCCAGCTCGATGTCGAAGAGGTTGTAATTGATCTGCGAAACGATCGCCTTCAGCGGCACGCTTCGCTCCACGCGCGTCGGGCTTACCACTGGCGCCACGATGCTGCGCGGATTCACAAAGCCGGCCGTGCCCGGATTGGGAATCGCCGTCTCCTCGAAGAACCGCGACGGATGACCCGTTGCCGGAACCTGCTTGATGCGCTGCCCGAAGGGGCTCGAACGCCGGCAGATGTCGAATATCTCGGTCTGATACAGGGGAACTTCGATAGCGCCCGGCCCGATAAAATCCGCTGCCGCGTGAATGTCTGCAAAGGTTGCGTTCATAGGCTCTTTCCGCCCCCTCCATGGGGCCGTTTCTTGAGTGATCAGTGGTCAGTGATCAGTGATCAGTTAACGTCGATCAGCAGTCAGGGCAGTGGTCACAAGCGACCGACCACCGATCACTGACAACTGAAAACTGCTTTCAGGCGATCGACCCCGCCCGCAGCAGTTGGCTCTTCACCGCGATGCGCTGTTCCAGGCTCAATCCGGCCAGCGCCGCGTCCAGGGTGCGCACGTCCACCGGACCCTCGCCGATTCCATGCTTGGCCAGCATCTCCGAGGTAACCGCGGGCACCGTCCTGCGCAGCGGATTCAGCACCGTGGGCGCATTCGCGGCCTTTACCTCGGCCAGCTCCCGTTCCGCCTCCGCCAGCTTCTCCGCCAGCTCCGCCTCCCGCCGGCTCTGCTCCACGGTTGCCGAAATCCTCTCCACCTCGCCCGCCAGCGAGGTCTCCGCGGCGACCCGCGCCTCCAGCAAGTTCAGCGTTCTTTCGAGATGAGCCGTCGCCGCCTCCAGCCGTTCTGCAATCTCTTTCGCTTCCATTTCCATGCCGCTCCTTCCTTGTTTGCACTGAATGCCGTTCGTAAATGGCGTCGTGGGCCAACTCGCCGGCCCACTGACAGACGAGGCTCCGGAAGCGGAGCCTCATTGCTGACTTGCTAACTCGCCGACTTGTCCGCTGCGGCGGACTAACTCGCCATGCGGAAACTGGTCGCCCGGTAGGCCGCCTTCTCCCGCAACAGAATCGCCGCTCCGGTAAAAGTAACCCGGATCAGTTTCCACACTTCGGCCCGCATATCCTCAACCCGCGCATCGGCCAGTTCGTAGCTCATCCCCATGGCCTCGGGCGACTGCGCCACGATGGCCGCGGCCACCTCGGGAAAGTCCCGCGCATATAGGTAGCCGCGCACCACCAGCCGCTGCCCGATCAGGTCCGCCTCCGTCAGCAGTCCGATCTTGCGCCGCGCATCGTGGCCGTCCCATCCCGGCCGGTAGTCCACCGCCATGCCCAGCAGTGAAGGCAGCGCCTTCTCGGCCGCATCGCGCGTCAGCATCACCCGGTGCCCGCGGGCCCCGGCCGGAGCCTTGTCGCTGGCTGCATTCACCGTCGTCAATACCCCTTCAAACGCCACCCGGTTGGGGTGCCCGTCCACGCGGGGTATCCTTACCGCCATCGCTTCCAATCGCATGCGCTCTCCGCTTCACGAGGGGCTAGGGACCAGGGACTAGCCCCTCAGTCCCTAGTCCCTCAGTCCCGAGTCCCCGTTATCCGCCGCCTCGCCCGCCAGCGGCGCCGTCCCTTCCTGTCCCAGCGGTCCCGGTTCAAGCGGTCCCAGTCCCCGCATCGACCGCACCTCGTTCACCGTAAGCACGCCGGCCTCCAGCAATTGCACCTGCACCGCCAGCTCCGTCTCTTCGTCCCTTGCGCTTAAATCGTTGAAGACAAACTCGAACTCCCGCCATCCGATGCACTTGCCGAATAGATCCCGGGTCAGATGACCGGCCAGCAGCAGCGCCAGCGGCGAGATCGCCCCGCGGAAGGCCTCGTCGGTCATCTCCGCGGCGGTCGAGCGATTCACATCGCTTTCTAACCCCAGGAGCAGCGGGGGCAGATTGAAAGCGTTGGCCACCATGCGGATCAGAAACTCCTGCCAGGCCAGCCGCATATCCGCATCCGTACCCTGGGCGAAGCGCAGCACCTCCGGCTTCTGCTCGGTCGAGATCAGCGGCACCCGCCCCGTTCCTTCGATCTCATCCTGCCACCACCGGATGAGGCGATCATGCTGCGCCGGCGTGGCCTCGTTCAGCCAAAGCGCATACTGCGCCACCGCGTTCGACGCTAGCTTGGCAGCGAACCGGTGCGCGCTCAGAAACTGGTTCACCGTCTCGAAGGCCACCTCCAGAGGTCCCAGCCCAAAAGGCGTAAAGCTGCGCGGATTCATGCGCATATAGATCAACTGGTCGTCGCGCAGATCCACCGCGGCCGACTCCAGCTGGCCGGGCAGCGCCTGCGCGTACCTTGGCGTCTCCGCCTGCCCGTCCCAGCGCGCATTGATGCGGATCGACGCGCCGTCCACCGGCCACAGCATCGCCGGCCGCTCCTCGTCGCCGGTCGGCTCCATCTCGATGGCCCCGAAGCCGCCCGTCAGCGCGTCTTCGATCACCTGTTCGATCAGGGTTCTGAAGCTGTCCGCGGCGTTCGGCTCTTCCAGCATCCGGCGCAGCGCCCGCAGCCTTCGCTCCGCAAAGGCCACATCCTGCCGCCGCACCCCGCGCCGCACCCGCACCTGCCAATCCATGGCCGCAATCCGGTCCTTGATCACATTGATCGCCCGCCGCACCAGCGGGGTCTCCGCAAACCGGCGCAGGTTGACCGGCGTGGGCTTGGGCAGCAAGCGTCCCGGAAACTGAATCGGACTCAGGATCGCGGGTAGCGCCAGGGTCCGCCGCGCCGCCTCCGCGTCCGCCGCGCCCGCCGCCAGGCCCGCTCGCCGCGG
>JBEKPA010000380.1:0-3193 GCA_049521195.1 Occallatibacter sp. | reverse complement strand
GAGCTCACAGCCCGAACAGCCCCAACAGCCGGAACAGCCCGCAAAGTCCGCAAAGTCCACGCAGGCAGCCCACTCAACGCAAGTGGCGCAGGCCGCGCAGACGGCAAATTCCGCCCACCATGCGAACAAGCGCGAGCCCAAGCCCGAACCTACTCAACAGGAACTCTTCGAGTACATTCGCGGAAAACTTCTTTCCCTCAGTCCAAACGACGGGTTCAACGACAATCTGGAAGTGGCGTTCGATCCAACCACGTCGGTGCTCTCGATCACTCAACCCGACGGCCGTTGCGACATCTTTGTCAATGCGCTCGACACCAACAGCGCGATTTGGGAGGTCATGGATCCGAGCGACTCCTACCATCCCCGCGGTGAGATTTTGCGGCTCACCATGACTTCGACGAGCGGGAAGAAGGCCAGAACCTGCTACGACACCGAGAACCAGGTCGACAAGAGCATCTCCGCAAATCGGGTTCGATTGGTCTTTGCCCAGAACAAGGCCAACTCGATTCCCGACTTTACCTACAACATGACCAAGGCAATCAAGAAGCTGGTCGTCGCCTCCGGCGGCGCTGCCGAGAAAACCATCTTTTAGAGCCGCTTTGACAACCCCGCCTTGAGACCCGGGGGAGACCGCCGCGACCGGATCGGAGCCGGCAGCGGAGATGGTGCAATGGGCCGGTTTCGACTTGAACTTCTCGCTGATGCCTTTATCTGCTCGTTGATTATTGGAAGAACCCCACATTCTTCGGCGGATCGAAGAATTGGTGGAATTGCGTCTTCCGCGAGATTGGCCGCCAGCAACGGCATGCCCTTGGTACGATGAATCTTGGGAGCGCAAGATGCCAAGAATTCTGGACGGGGCGGCGATTGCGGCGGAGATCAAGCAGGAAGTGGCCGAGGAGGTGCGGCTGCTGGCCGCCCAAGGCATTCGGCCAGGGCTGGCGGCGGTGCTGGTGGGCAACGTGGCCGCATCGGAGATTTATGTGCGAAGCAAGGTGCAAGCCTGCGCCGAACTCGGCATCTTCAGCGACCTCATTACGCCGCCGGAGACCGTTACCACGGAAGAGATGTTGGAACTGGTGGCCCAGCTCAACGGCCGCGATGAGATCGACGGCATACTCATCCAGTTGCCTCTGCCCCCTCAGGTCGATACCAAGGCGCTGCTCGATGCGGTCGCGCCCGCCAAGGACGTGGACGGCTTCCACCCGATCAACTCGGGCCGCCTGCTGGCTGGCCGGCCGGCGCTTGCGCCCTGCACGCCGGCGGGGATCATTGAGATTCTCAAGCGCAGCGGTATTCCAATCGCCGGCCGGCACGCCGTGGTGGTGGGCCGCAGCGACATTGTGGGCAAGCCCGCGGCCATGCTGCTGCTGCACCAGAACGCGACCGTCACCATCTGCCACTCGAAGACGCGCGACCTGGGCGCGATGACCCGCCAGGCCGACATTCTGGTGGCTGCGATCGGCCAGCCGGGCTTCATTACGCCGGAGATGGTAAAGCCCGGCGCGGTGATTATCGACGTGGGCATGAACCGCATTACGGATCGGGCCGAGTTCGACCGCTTCTTTGCGGGCAACGCCAGACGCGAGGCCGCGTTTGCCAAGCGGGGTTCGGTCGTGGTGGGCGACGTGCATCCCAAAGCTTTTGAGCGGGCAGAGGCTTACACGCCTGTGCCCGGCGGCGTGGGTCTGCTAACGATTGCCATGCTGATGGCCAACACGGTTCGCGCCGCCAAGATGCGGAGGGGGCTTTAGATTATGCTGCGCGTCGGCCTCACCGGCGGTTTGGGAAGCGGCAAGAGCACCGTCGCGGGCTACCTGCGCGAGCTTGGCGCCAAGGTGATCGAGGCCGATGAGCTGGGCCGGGCGCTGATGGAGCCGGGGCAGGAGGTCTACTCCGAAATTGTGCGCACATTCGGCCCGGAGGCCGTCAGCCCCGATGGCCGCCTGAACCGCGCGCGGCTGGCGGAACTGGCTTTTCAGGGCGGTCGTCTCAACGAGCTGAACGCGATCGTGCATCCGGCCGTGATCGCGGCGCAGAGGCGCTGGGTGGACTCGGTCTTTGCCCGCGATCCGGCGGCCGTGGCCGTGATCGAGTCGGCGCTGATCTTTGAGGTTGAGCGCGATGCCCGCGCCCGCGGCGAAAATGAGACCGTGCTGGGTCGCCGGCGCATCGATCGCGTCATCGTGGTCACTGCGCCCGACGAGCTGAAGATCGCCCGCTATGCCGATAGGATCTGCCCATCCGGCCCCGGCCGCCAGGCGGTCGAAGCCGATGCGCGCCGTCGCCTGGCCCACCAGATTCCCGATGCCGAGAAAGCCGCCCGCGCCGATTACGTGCTGGAGAATGTGGGAGATCCATCCGCACTCCGCGCCCGGGTGGCCGAGCTTTGGCAGCGCCTGAAGGCGGAGAGCAACAATTCTGCTGGGAAGCCGTCTTTAGAATAGGAAGTGGCAGCAGCCTGGTCCCTGCGGAACCTCGGCGCGCAGCCGACGTATACCAGTTGTCAGGGATCAGGGATCAGGGGTCAGTTGTCAGTTGTCCGCGATTTTCGATTCTGCCTCAGGCGGCCCTTGCCGAAGGCTAGCCGCGGATGACGGGCGACTCAAGGAAGGTTTTCAGGTTTAGGAGCTATGAAGCTAATGCGCCGCGTTCTGCTGATTGTTCTGCTGGTGGGTGGATTCTGGTATCTCACCACGCATCTCTCTTTCAATCCTGGCGGTCCGGCCTGGAGCCATTTCTCGCTCACTGGGGCCAAGAGCTCCGGCTCCCCGCTCCAGCTTACCGAGGCTGAGGCCGCGCCCGCCTTCGACGCCGAGGAGCAGAACAATATCGCTGTCTATAAACGGGTGCTGCCCTCGGTGGTCAACATCACTTCCACCACCCTGGTCTTCAACTTTTTCGAGGGAGTCGTCCCGCAGCATGGCCAGGGCTCCGGCTTCATTCTCGACAAGACCGGCCACGTGCTCACCAACTTCCATGTGGTCGAGGGCGCCGACCGCGGCATCGAGGTGACGCTCAGCAACAAGCGCCGCTACGCCGCCAAAGTGGTGGGCACAGATCGTGTGCATGATCTCGCCCTGTTGCAGATCGACGCGCCCAATCTGGAGCCGGTCACGCTGGCCGACTCTAGCGAAATTTCCGTGGGCCAGAAGGTCTACGCCATCGGCAATCCCTTCGGCCTCAGCGGCAC
>JBEKPA010000379.1:0-3209 GCA_049521195.1 Occallatibacter sp. | reverse complement strand
TGCGCGGCGCGGGCGTTCAGGTTCCATGCGGGCCCAATGGCGGCATCGCGCAGTTTTTCACCGAGCAGGCGCACCTCGGCAGTGGGGCTTGAGAGCAGGCGCGAGACCTGAGTTTCGAGCGTGCGGGCGCTCACAATTTGGCCAAGTGATGTATTGGTGGCCAGAGGCAGCAGGTAACGCGCGACGTCAAAAGCGCGGGCACGGAGGGTGCGCTCATAGGCCTCGGGTTTGAGCGTCTCGGGGCGGGCGACGCGGCCACAAAGCAGGTCGAGAACCGCGGCAGAAACGCGCCGGTAAGCGCCGAAAAGATTCTCAATGGTCTCGCCGTAAAGCTTCGCGGAGGCAGAATCTTCTCCAAAACCAGGAAAATACCAACCGGATTCGAGGAAATTTTGATAACGGGTCGACCGTTCCTGGCCGTCCCAGCGAGCCTCGTCGACCAGGACGATAGCAGCCAGCAGACTGAGCCGCTCCACGGCAAAGGCAATGTGGGCGAGATCGGCGATGGAACGATGGCCGTATTGGAAGTAGAAAGTATTCAGGAACTGTTCGGCGCGCTGGGCGCTGATTTCGGTCAGGGACTCGCGCATGGAGAGCGCGGAGCGAGAGTACTTGGCCATGGCGAAGGCGAGGATCTCGGGATCGGCGCCATGGACGGCGAAAACTTCGGATTGCGTGCGGGCGCCGGGAGGCAGAAAAGTTTCACTGGACATGAGGATCGTCTCGCGGACAGAATACGTCATGAGGGAGCAACCGCGCGCGGCGGGGTATGTTTGCCTCGAATGTGTGATTCACTTTCGCGCCTGCGAAGGTGAATAATAGAGCCGTAGCCGGAAGGCGAAGCGCCGCAAGAGCGCAACCCCGGAAACGCGCGGGAGCGCCGATCCACGCGTCCTGGGATAGGAGTTCTTTGTGCGGGAGTTCTTAGTGCGCACATCGCACAAACCGCGGCCTTTGCCGCCGGGACGCTGGGCCATGACCCAGCGCTGGAACGATCTGCTTTTTGCGCACTGGCCGATTGCGGGCTCCATGATGGAGCCGATGCTTCCGGAGTGGCTTGAAGTCGATTCGTATCAGGGATCGGCATGGCTGGGGGCAGTGCCCTTCTGGCTGGACCGCATTAAAATCCGCGGCGTACCGCCCATTCCGGGGCTGCGCAGCTTTCCCGACCTGAATTTGCGGACCTATGTGCGCGACCGGTTCACGGGAACGCCGGGAATCTACTGTTTTTCGGTCGATTCCAGCAATCTGCTGGCGGTGGCGGTGGCGCATGTCGCCTATCACCTGCCCTACAAGCTGGCGGAGATGCGCATGGAGCAACGATCGGAACGGGAGTTCGCGTTTTACAGCCGCCGCCGCTTCTCGCGGCCGGAAGTCATCTTCAAGGCGCGCTACCGGGGACTGGGACCGACGCATAAAACGGCAGAGATACGGCCGGGATCGTTCGAATATTTCTTTTCCGAGCGCAATTGCGTGTTCAGCATCAACCGGGCCGGAGAGCCGATCCGCGCCAATCTGCACCATGTGCCCTGGCCGCTTGAGGATGCGGAGGCCGAGATCGAGCGCAACGATCTGGGGACGGCGGTAGGTATCGAGCTGCCTAATCGGGAGCTGGTGCTGCACTACTCGCGGCGGCTGGCGGTCTATATCTGGCCGGCGGAGCTGGTGCACTCCGCATTGGCGACGCGGCCGGTGACGGTAGCAGCAACGCCGACGTAGGAAGACAGGGACCAAGGGAGCAATGGACCAAGGGAACAAGAATACGGCTATCAGCTTTCAGCTTCTAGCTCTCAGCTATTCGTGGCAAACCCGCAAATGCGTCCGTGCCCCATCCTTTCCGCGTTTTTTGCGGAAAGGGTGGGAGACCGCGCCCTCGATGTCCAGCTGACTCGCTCCCTTGCTCCCTCGCTCCCTTATAATCGGGCGTGGAAAGGCGCGGCCTTCTCCGCGCAGAGGTCAACAACAGACATGGCTGATTTGCAGGGAAGAATTGCGCTGGTAACAGGCGGGGCGCAGGGCATTGGGCGCGCGATTGCCGAGGAGCTGGCCGCGGCCGGCGCGGTGATCGCACTGGCCGACGTGAACGAGGCCAAGCTGGCGGAGACGGTGGCCGAGATGAAGGCCCAGGGGATCGATGCCTCCGCGTTCACAGTGAACGTGTCGAACCAGGAGTCGATCGAGGCCGGAGCCAAGGCGATTCTGGAGAAGTTCGGGAAGGTCGAAATTCTCGTCAACAACGCCGGCATCACGCGCGACAACCTGATGCTGCGCATGAAGCCCGCGGACTGGGACCTGGTGCTGAGCATCAACCTGACGGGCGCTTTCCTGCTGACCCAGGCGCTGCTGAGCCCCATGCTGAAGAATCGCTGGGGACGCATTGTGAACATTGCCAGCGTGGTGGGACGCGCGGGCCAGGCCGGCCAGGTGAACTACGCGGCATCGAAGGCAGGTTTGATCGGGCTGACGCGGTCGCTGGCGCGCGAGGTGGCCTCGCGGAACATTACCGTGAACGCGGTAGCGCCGGGATTCATTGAAACCCCCATGACGGCGGTTCTGAGCGAAGAGGTGACCAAGGCCATGCTAGCGACGGTTCCCCTCGGCAGGCGTGGCACGCCCAGGGATGTGGCACAGGCGGTCAAGTTCCTGGCCTCTGACGCCGCGGCGTACATTACCGGCCACGTGCTGGATGTGAACGGCGGCATGTTCATGGGTGGATAAGACGCCTTCACGGGCCCTGTGAGGGTGGGAGGTCCTTTTCGCTCGTCCCGGCAGAGACTGGATGGGGCACCCGGCGCATTTTCGGACAACCCTTCAAGAGCTTCTACGCCCCGCCGATAGACGTTTCGGAGGGGTACGCATGGCGACGCACCTCGAAACACCTGTCGACGCCCCGCCCGTCACCGCCGTACCGGAACCGGATCTGGCGATTGGCATGCGCTACGTCGTGCGCCAGCCCATCCTCGATCTGCATGGCAAGGTGCACGCGTACGAACTGCTGTTTCGCGATGGCCCCCGGGCGGTATTCCGCGGCGATGGCGACCTGGCCACCCGCACCATGATCGACAACACGGTGCTTTTCGGGCTGGGAAGGCTCACCGGCAACCTTCCGGTGTTCCTGAACTGTACCGAAGAGGCGCTTACCGGCCGATTGGTGCATGTGCTGCCCGCGGGCATGACGGTTCTTGAAATCCTTGAAACTCTCGACCCCT
>JBEKPA010000378.1:0-3219 GCA_049521195.1 Occallatibacter sp. | reverse complement strand
ATCGGATGCGATCACAACCTCCGGATCGCCCTGCGACGCGGCCCGGTACTCTGCCTCGCGCAGAATGCGATCGGTGCTGGCTGCCACCAACTGCCGGCCAAGCTCGTCGATCTGTAGCAGAGTGGGGTTGTGTTCGGGCGCGGGCTGCCCGGTGTTGGCTGAGGCCGCCGGCGCGCTCAGAATGCCGTGCTCGTTCTCAAAGGCCGTCAGGCGCTCCCGATCGCGCTCCATGCGGCTCTTCATGTCCTTGAGCTGGTTCTCCAGCCAGCTTGATTCCTGAACGGTCGCTTCCACCCTGGACTCGGTCTCCTGCTCGTCGTAGGCGCGAATCAGAGCGTTCGCCACCGCCGCCGACAAAGCCGCGTCGCGCGACCGGAAGCGAATCTGAATCAGCAGGGTGCGCGGCAAAGTCTGCACGCGGAGCTGCTTCTGGAACCTCACCAGCAGATAGTCCTGAGCATCGGCGGCCGGCGCATCCGGGTTGAAACCGGGAAAGCGGTGGTCAAACCGGCGCACGAAGCCCGGCTCCCGGTAGAGCTTCAGCCCGGTAATTACCTTCCAGGCCAGCCGGTCGCTGCGAAAGACATCGGCCAGCGTCTCCAGTTGCAACGGCGCCGAGAGCAGAGAAATTGTGGAAAGTGGATCGGCCGCCTCCAGCCTGAGCGAGGAGGCGGGCGCCTGGCGCAAAGCCACCTTGGCGCTGGCCTCGTACTGGCTGGGAGCCACAAGGCAATAGAGGAGGCACAGCAGCAGCAATCCTCCAACCGTGGACCCTGCCAGACGGCGGCGTCGGACCAGAACCTCCCAAAGCTCGCGCAGGGAAGTCGTGGAGCGGTTCCGGCTCAGGTCGATTGGGGACCGTTCATCGGGTTGGTACGGCGAATCGCGCTGGAGAGGGCGAGCGTCCGGCAAAGGATGTGAACCTCAATCCCATCAAGATTCAGAATCTCTCCCGCAGGTTATCCCTGCTGTTCCAGACGAAAAACCGCATATGAGGAAATCCCAAACAGTGTGCGTCATTGGGAACATTTCGTCAATAGATCCCAATATTCAAGAAATCGCGGCGTGGAAAAGCGGCCCGATTTGCCTGGCGGACGAGCCGCGAACAAAGCCCTATTCAACTCCGCCGCCGGCGCGATACCACTCGACGGTGCGGCGCAGCCCCTCGCGGAAATCGACGATCGGCTGGTAGCCCAGCAGTTCCTCGGCCAGCCCAATATCGGCAAGTGAGTCGCGTATGTCTCCGGCGCGCGCTTGAGCATAAGCCGGCTTGCCGTCGTAACCCGTCAGCTCACGCAGAATCCCGAACGTCTCGTTGAGCGTAATGCGCGTGCCGGTGGCCGCGTTCATCATCTGCCCGGAGACCTTTTCGGCCGGCGCCGCCGCGGCCAGCAGATTGGCGTGGACCACATTGTCGATGTAGGTGAAGTCCCGGCTCTGCTCGCCGTCGCCATAGATGGTGGGC
Source organism: Occallatibacter sp. (assembly GCA_049521195.1). Taxonomy (GTDB): domain Bacteria; phylum Acidobacteriota; class Terriglobia; order Terriglobales; family Acidobacteriaceae; genus Telmatobacter. The sequence continues at coordinate 1,754 of JBEKPA010000378.1, read as the reverse complement.
TGCTCGCCGGCCAGCATCCGGCGGCAGAAGATGGCCAGCACGCCGGAGTAGTGCGAGGTGGGATCCTGGTAAGGGCCAAAGACGTTGAAGTAGCGCAGCACCACCGTTTCCAGCCCGTAGACGCGGGAGAAGACGCGCATGTAATGCTCGCCGGCCAGCTTGGCGACCGCATACGGAGAGATGGGGTTGGGCAGCATCTCTTCGCGCTTGGGAAGCGTGGGCGAATCGCCGTACACCGAAGAGGATCCGGCGTAGACCACGCGCCGCACCCCGGCCTGCCGCGCGGCAACCAGCAGATTGAGGGTCGCGTCCACGCAGTTCACATTCGTGGCCACGGGATCGGCCACCGAACGCGGAACCGAGGCCAGCGCCGCCTCGTGGAAGACGATCTCCACGCCCGCGCAGGCCTGGGCGCAGGCAGCCGGATCGGCCAGGTCGCCTTCCATGAACTCCATCGCTTCCAGGCCAATCAGATTGGCCCGCTTGCCGGTGATAAAGCTGTCGATGCCGCGCACCGCTTCACCGCGCTTGAGCAGCTCCGCGGCGATCGACCGGCCGATGAAGCCGGCCACTCCGGTGACAAGATACTTTCCCAAGAACACCCTCCGATACGGTCCGAATACACGGCATCCTCACAAGGGGCCGCACCCCCAGCCTATAGTAGGCCAGTCCGCTGGCGCACTCCAAAGGATGTGCTCCGCCCTGATCCCTCCGTAACCACAGCCAGCCGGCCCATTCATCCCCAGGCGGGCGGTCGCGCTCCGCGAAGCATTACCATGAAGACTATGGTAACTTCCGCTCCCAGCCAGCTAGCTGCTCTGAAAGCCAAGATGGAAACCCGCGAGGCTCGCATCGGGATCGTGGGGATGGGATATGTCGGGCTGCCGCTGGCGCTGCTGTTCAGCGGCGAACGCTTCCGGGTGACGGGCTTTGACATTGCGCCGGACAAGGTGAAAGCTCTCAACGCCGGCGGCTCGTATATCGTTCGCATTCTTCCCGCCGCCATTCAGCAAGCACAGCAGGCCGGCTTCCGGGCTTCGGCCGATTACGCTGAGATCGCGCAGATGGACGCGGTCGTCATCTGCGTGCCCACGCCGCTCGATGAGCACCACGAACCCGATCTGAGCTATGTCGTCGGGACGGTCAAGTCGATCGCTCCTCACCTTCACGAGGGCCAGTTGATCGTGCTGGAAAGCACCACCTATCCCGGCACGACGGAAGAGGTGGTGGTTCCGCTGCTCGAGGCCGGCAATCCCCTGGGATTGAAGGTTGCGCGCGCGCTCGATGAGTCCGGCATCCACGTCGTCTTTTCGCCCGAGCGCGAGGATCCCGGCAACGAGACCGTGGCCCGGCCCGATATTCCCAAGGTGGTGGGCGGGTGCGGACCGGCAGCCGTGGAGCTGGCCTCGGCCATGTACGGAGGCATCTTCCGGCGCATCGTACCCGTCTCCAGCCCCGCGGTTGCGGAGATGAGCAAGCTGCTGGAGAACATCTACCGCTGCGTCAACATCGCCCTGGTCAACGAGCTGAAGCAGTTGTGCATGAGAATGGGCATCGACATTCACGAGGTGATCGACGCGGCCAAAACGAAGCCCTTTGGCTTCCAGGCTTTCTATCCCGGCCCCGGCCTCGGCGGCCATTGCATCCCCATCGATCCCTTTTATCTCTCCTGGAAGGCGCGGGAGTTCGACCTCCGCACCCGCTTCATCGAGTTGGCCGGCGAGATCAACATGGCCATGCCCTACTTCGTTCTG
>JBEKPA010000377.1:0-3237 GCA_049521195.1 Occallatibacter sp. | reverse complement strand
GGAGAAGAGCGCGGCGACGGGGACATTGAGCTTGCCCAGGGTCGCCTTCACCAACTCCTGCACGTCGGTGCGGCCGGAGGCAAAGGCCACCAGCAACCTCGCCAGTGGACCCACCTCCATCGCATTCTCCTTCCAGCGCGGAGTCTTCAGGAAGGAATACTTCTCGTGGCCCTCGAGCGTTTCAAAGGGCGGCTTGGGCCCGGTGTAGTTGATGTTGGTTTCGCCGGCCCAGGGATGCAGCCCGGCGGCGTCTCCGCCGTCGTAGTTGTACCAGGAGTGCGCGATGTACTCCTTGATCTCCTGCGAATCGGTTGCGTTGACTGGATGCACGGTGCTGAGGTCGCGGTTGAGCACCACGCCGCGGGGATATTTGAACGACTCCGGCTGGCCGTAGCCCTTGGTGGGGAACTCGCCGTAGCTGAGGTAGTTGGTCAACCCGCCGCCGTACTTTGCCCAGTCCTTGTAGAACGAAGCCACGGCCAGCAGATCGGGAATGTAGACCTGGTTGATGAACTCATCCGCCTGCCCTATGAGCCGAGCGACCAGGTTCAGCCGGTCGGAGTTGATGGCGGCCACTTCATTCACGTTGATGGAACAGGGAACTCCACCCACCAGGTAATTCGGATGCGGATTCTTGCCGCCGAACACCGCGTGGATCTTGCAAATCTCCTTCTGCCATTCGAGAGCATCAAGGTAGTGCGCCACCGCGATCAGGTTCACTTCCGGCGGCAGCTTGTAGGCCGGATGGCCCCAATAGCCGTTGGCGAAGATGCCCAGCCCGCTGGCGGCGAAAGCCTTGATCTTGTCCTGCACCCCGGAAAAATATGCCGCGGTGTTCTTGTCCCACTTGGAAAACGACTGCGCCAGTTCCGCGGCCTTTTTCGGATCGGCCTTCAACGCATTAACGATGTCCACCCAGTCCAGCGCATGAAGGTGATAGAAGTGAATCACGTGGTCCTGCACGTACTGCGTGGCCATCATGATGTCGCGGATCAGTTCGGCGGTGGGTGGGATGGTGATTCCCAGCGCATTTTCCACGGCGCGCACGCTGGCGAGGGCATGAACCGTGGTGCAGACGCCGCATACGCGCTCGGTGAAGGCCCAGGCATCGCGCGGATCGCGGCCGATGAGGATCTTTTCAATTCCGCGCACCATGGTGCCTGCGCTGAATGCGTCGGTGATGACGCCGTTTTCCACCACTGCCTCGATGCGCAGGTGGCCTTCAATACGAGTTATCGGATCGACGACGACGCGTGTCATAGTCCCTCACTACTCCTTTTGATCTTCAGCGTGTACTTCCGCAATCACTTTGCGCTTGCGTATGTTGGTCACCACCGCGTGCGCTGCCACGCCGGCCAGCGTGGCCACTCCGACCACCGCGCCCACCGTGTCCGCCGTACTCTCGACGCCGAAACCGGGGAAGGAGGCCAGATGCTGGTAGAACGGGCCGTTGTCCCAAAAGCCCGCCTCGGGGCAGCCGATGCAATTATGGCCGGACTGGATGGGATAGCTGACGCCGTCGTTCCACTTGGTCACCGAGCAGGCGTTGTAGGTGACCGGACCGCGGCAGCCCATCTTGTAGAGGCAGTACCCCTTGCGCGCGCCCTCGTCGTCCCACGACTCGACGAACAGGCCGGCGTCGTAGTTGGGCCGGCGGTAGCAGGTGTCGTGAACGCGGCGTCCGTAGAACTCCTTCGGCCGGCCCTGGCTGTCCAGCGCCGGAACCTGCCCAAGCACCAGCAGGTGAGTTACCACACCCATCATCACGTCGGCGATGGGCGGGCATCCGGGCACGTTGATCACCGGCTTGTCGATGAGTTTGTAGATTGGCGTGGCGCCGGTCGGATTCGGCTTGGCCGCCTGAATGCAACCGTTGCATGCGCAACTGCCCCAGGCCACCACGGCGGACGCATCCCTGGTGACGGTTTGCAGAATCGACTCCGCGGTTTTGCCGCCGATCATGCAGTAGACGCCGTCGTCGCCCTTGGGCACCGCGCCCTCCACCAGCACGATGTACTTGCCCTTGTTGTTCTCGATGGTGTCGTTCAGGCTCTTCTCCGCCTGGAACCCGGAGGGCGCCATCAGGGTTTCTGTATAGTTCAGATCCAACACATCCAGCAGCACATCCAACACGATGGGGTGGGAGGCGCGAATGAAGGACTCGCTGCAACAGGTGCACTCCTGAAAGTGCAGCCACACCACGGCCGGCTTTTCTTTCTTCTCAAAGGCGGAAACCACCTGGGCCACGCCGGTTTGCCCGAGTCCGGCCACGGTTGCGGCCGCGGCGCAGAATTGAAGAAAATCTCTGCGGTTGTAGCCCTTTTGCTGCATTGAATTCCAAATTGACTGACCCATGAGTACCTCGCTCCGTGTGCGCAGCCGCCAGGTGGGAACCCCGGGGGGCGGAGGTATGGGATCGACGTGCCCCCCGCTGGGTTCACCGACGGATGAGAGCGACGGTACTCATCGGAAACAACGGTGCGCTGTGAGCTACATCACACATCTATGGTTGGCGTTGTCCGGGTTGATAGCCTCTCCAAGAAGGTGATTTGCTCCCGGCGCTGCCCAATTCCGGAGGATGGCGGGGGTCTCAACCTCCGCACAAAGCCAGCAAAATCAACGGGGGGCCTCAGCCCCTGCGGGACGCCTTTCGGGTCTTCCGCCCAGATTGAGGGCTTTCTCCGCAATCCGTGAACCCCCTCTGCTATGCTGGCGTTTGCCTATGGAAATCTCTGTCATTCTCGCTCATCCGGACCCTCGCAGCTTCAATCACGCCATCGCCCATGCCGCCTGCCGCGCGCTGGAGCGCGGCGGGCACACCGTCCGCTTCCACGACCTGTGCGAAGAGGACTTCGATCCGCTGCTGCCCGCCTCCGAGCTGGACATGAAAGCTCAGGCGTCCGCGGATATTGCCGGTTACTGCGAAGAGCTGCGGCGCGCGGATGGATTGGTCATCGTTCATCCCAACTGGTGGGGCCAGCCCCCGGCGGCTATGAAGGGATGGATCGATCGGGTCTTTCGCCCCGGCGTGGCTTACGAGTTTCAGGAGGGCGATAACGGCGAAGGAGTGCCGGTGGGCTTGCTGCGGGCACGGACCGCGGTCGTCTTCAACACCTCGAACACTCCGCCGGAGCGCGAGATGGAAGTCTTCGGCGACCCTCTCGACGGGCTCTGGAAGACGTGCGTTCTGGGATTTTGCGGCGTGAAGAACGTCGTCCGGGAGACCTTCAGCGTGGT
>JBEKPA010000376.1:0-3238 GCA_049521195.1 Occallatibacter sp. | reverse complement strand
CGCGGGAGCCGTCCTGGCCGCGCAGCAACTGGTCGTAGGTCTCCTCGACGCCGGCCTTGCCCACCACATCGCCCGGCTCATAGGCCGCAAAGCGCTGGCTGTTGAGGTCCTCCTCGCTGACCTCGCCCACGTAGCCGATCAGATGGGCGGCAAAGCCGTCGCGGGGATAGAGGCGGCGCTCCTCGTCGATGGTCTCCAGCTCAGGCAGCTCGTTGCGGTGTGCCTCGATGAACGCTTTCTCGTCGTCGGTGACGTCAAGCTTGATGGGGATGGGCTGGTAGCCGGGTGCGGCGCGATAACGGCGCAGAGTGGCGCGCAACTGCTCCAGATCGAGGTTGAGGCCCTTGGCGATCAGAGGCAGATCGGCGTCCACGTCCCGGTTCTGTTCGCGGACCAGAAAGCAGGAGACCGACGGATAGTTGTCCACCACCAGCCGGTACTCGCGATCGAAGAGTTTGCCGCGCGGGGCCAGCACCGGCTCCTTGCGGACGCGGTTCTGCTCGGCCTGGACGCGGAAGTTCTCCGTGTCCAGGATCTGAAGCCTCCACAGCCCCGCGGCCAGCGCCAGCATCATGAGCAGAATGCCGTACTGCACCCCGGTCAGCTTGAGGGTGGAGAGTTTCTCGCCGCGATTGATCCTGCCGGAATCCATTTGCCTAAGCCTTAGGATAACGCCGTCTCACTTCCGCCTGTGCCATGTGCATTCGTTGCACTTCAATCAGGCGTCGTCCGTCCCGATTCAGGTTCTTTCCCTAGTCCCTTAGTCCCCAGTCCGTTAATCCCTTAGTCCCTAGTCCCTTAGTCCCTAGTCCCTGATCCGCAGGCGATCCAGCGCCGGAAACAGCGCCAGGGCAATGAGCGAGTTGCCCACTGCCTTGAAGAGTTCTGTGAACCAGGGCAACTCCAGTTCCATGCCCAGCAGGATGCGGTAGACGAAGAGATACACCGCACCGGAAAACATTGAAAGCAGAAAGCAGAGCATCATGCGGATAGTGAAGTTCTCCACGTCGATGCGAACGCCGAACGACGAGGCCAGAAAGCCCACCATGGTGTTGGCGATGCCGTTGACGCCGATGGGGTGTTGGGTGAGCGCATCTTCGAAGAGGCCCATCGCCGCGCCCATAAGCGTGCCCTGGATGGGGCTTCGGCGACCCAGAACAAAGTACACGGTGACCACCAGCGGGAGGTCGAACCAGGTATAAGGGCCGAGGAGCCGGGGCAGCCAGGCCTGCAGCACCAGGGCACTGAGCGGCGCCAGGGCATAGACCAGCATCGGATAGCGGCGAATCTCAAGATCGCGGCGGAGGTTTGCGCCCAGGAAGGACATGCCTATGGATTCCTCCCCGGGTTGGCTTGCTGGGTCTCGGCTGGCTGGCCAGGTTTGGATTCAGACTTGGGAGCGGGTTTGGTTGCGGCGCCGCCCGATTGCGAGGCGCCGTTTTCATGGCCTAGCTTCGCGGCGGGGTGCGAGACGGGGCTCGCGTCCGCGGACGAGGCCGGGTTTGCGTTCGCTGGAATCTCCGCCGCCGCTCCCGGCGTGAACCGGTCCGGATGCAGCGCCTGGGGCGGGTGCGCCACGGGATTGGGATTGGAGTTGTCGAGCAGCGGCTGCTGGTCCGGTGGAAGATTGGGGTCAGTCAGGCCGGGAAGCCGCGCGGCCATCTCCTCCGTCGCCTTCTTCTGCGCCGCGATGGCCGCGGCTTCCGGACCCTTCAGCGCCTCGCTTGCGGTCAGGTCCTGCTGCTGCTCGGGAGAGAACCGGGGCTCGCTATCGGTAATGACCAGAACCTCGTCCAGGCGGTCGAGACGGGCGCTCGGCTTGACGATCACTTCGATAAAGGAGTCGCGCTCCGGGTCGCGGACGACCTTCTCGACCACGCCCACCGGCAGTCCGCGCGGGAAGATCATATCGCCGCCGGAGGTGAGAACCTTTTCGCCCGGCTGGATGCGGTTGTCGGCCAGGATGCCCACGATTTGAGGCTGGCCGGCTGCGTTGCCGCGCAGGATGCCGCGAGTCCGCGTGGTCTCAAGAATCACCCCGGCGCCGCTGGTCTGGTCGTTGATGGCCAGCACCTGCGCCGAACGCGGGAAGACCTCGCGGACCTTGCCGACGATGCCCTCCGCGGTAATGACCGCCATATCGCGGCCCAGGCCGTCGGCCGAGCCCTTGTCCAGATAGAAGACCCGCGACTGGTCGTTGCCGCTGGTGCCGATGGCCTGTGCGGCAACCGTCTTGTAGATGTACTTCTCCTGGAAGGCGACGAGAGCCTGCAAGCGCTGGCCCTGGCGGGCATCCTCAAGCAGGGCGGCCTGCTCCAGTCGCAGCCGGTCGACCGTCTCTTGCAGATCCCGGTTCTGCTGCCGGACGTGGCGCAGGTCGATGTAGTTCAGCCACATGCTCTCGACGCCGAGCTTGGCGCCGTGGATAATCCGCTCCGGGGGCGTGACCACCACATTCGCCCACAGGCGAATGAGGCGCACGCCCGACGTGTCCGGGGAATCGAAGGTGTTCGGCCCGCTGCCCGTGTGGCGCACCTGCACGGCCAGCCCGATGACCTGCGCCAGCAGCACGGCCAGCAGCACCAGCGGGTTCCGATAGCGGATGAAGAACGATTCCATGGCCTAAAGACAGTCTTCAGTTGTCAGTTTTCAGCTGTCGGTTTTCCGTTGCCCGTTGCCAAGTTTCCCATATCTGGATTTTCAGGCATGGGAAACAAACTGACCCCTGATCCCTGATCCCTGACCCCTCGTTAGTCGATCTTGATCTTGCGCAGCAGCCGGAAGTCGGAGAGCATCTTGCCGGTGCCCAGCACCACGGAGGCCAGCGGATCGTCGGCCACAGAGACGGGCAAGCCGGTCTCTTCGCGAATGCGCCTGTCCAGGTTCTTGATGAGCGCGCCACCACCGGTCAGCACGATGCCGCGGTCGCTGATGTCGGCGGAAAGCTCGGGCGGCGTGCGCTCCAGAGCTACCCGTATGGCGTTCAGGATGACGGCGATGCACTCGCCCAGCGCTTCGCGAATCTCGCTGTCGTCGATGGTGATGGTTTTGGGCACGCCCTCAATGAGGTTGCGGCCCTTGATCTCCAGATGCATCGGCTTATCCAGCGGGTAGGCCGAGCCGAGCTCGATTTTGATGTGCTCGGCGGTGCGCTCACCGATGAGCAGGTTGTACTTCCGCTTCAAATAATTGGTAATGGCTTCGTCCATCTGATTGCCAGCCATGCGCACGGAGCGGG
>JBEKPA010000375.1:0-3241 GCA_049521195.1 Occallatibacter sp. | reverse complement strand
CGCAGGGCGGGCGAGCGGCTGGAGTTCTCGGTCGAAGACAATGGCCCCGGCATCGACGTCCTCGATCTGCCGCTGATATTTGAGAAGTTTTACCGCGGCAAGCGAGGCGCAATTCAAGGCAAGGGATCGGGCATGGGCCTGGCGATCACGCGCGCCATTCTGGCCGCGCACGGCGGAGCCATCGAGGCCTCCAGCGTTCCAGGCAAGGGAGCGAACTTCCGCTTCTGGGTGCCGCTGGTGGAAAAGGAGCCGGCGAGTGACTCCGGCGCTTTGAAGGTGAGCGACACCCCGCCTGAAGAGTTGGACCGGGTGTAATCGCAATCCTCTCTGCTATGGCTCCTCGGTCCAGTCGCAGGGGATCTCGCGGCGCTGCTCGGAGCTTTCCGTTGCCCACTCCAGCAGCCGGGCCACGCGCCATGCCGAAGCCCACTAAGCCAACGCGAATCATGAGGACCTTTCCAGTGGTCAGTGGTCAGTGATCAGCTTAATTGCGCTCTCCTGACTGTATCCTTTGTGCGACGGCGCAGGAAAGATCGCCTTCGAGAGGCGGCGAGAATCTCATTTCCTACTCCTGAAGCTGGAGCGATTCAAGGACTGAGAACCTTGCTCAAAAGGCTCAAAAGGGCTGAATTTCAGCCCCAGATGCGGCATTTTCGGCCCCAAAAAGAGGCAAAATCAGCCGTTTGTGTTTACCGGTCAGTTAATGGGTAGAAATTACAACCTATTGATTGCGCGCGAGTTGCATCGAGTCCAAGGCCCACAAACAGGCCTCCACAGGGGGGAGGGGGGTGGGGTACGACTGGGGGGGTACAGACCGGGCACATACCTGACATTTTGGACCGGGAGCGCCTGGCAATGAGTTGGACGATTCGCACTCCTACGGCATAGCGGGGCTGAGGCATCTCCCTTCATCCTCTATGAACCATTATGCGCCGACGGAGGGTTATTATCGGCAGCACGCGGATTGAACGCTACGGGTACGTTCACCATTGGCGGGTGAGGAATCCCGAGTCTCCGGAGCGAGCTCCCCCTTCAACAGGCTCAGGGCAGGCTTTCGGCTTGCTCAGAGCAGACCCCCCACGCTACTGACGAAGAGCCGCCTGTGGGGCGCCCGGCGCCGGACGAATGAGGGAGGGCCGAGTTCCGTGGCTTCCCATCCTTTTCGCAAAGGATGCGAAAAGGATGGGGCACGGAGCTTTGGGTGTTTTGAGACTGGATCGTTGAGGTTCGAGTTATCCCAGGTCCGAGAATCCGGAACTGGGGCACCCGGCGTAACGCCCTTTAGTCAATTGCACGGCAAACAAATTCCTCCGTCTCTCGACGGCACTTCCAGTCGGAAACGGTATTCCGGTCAACACCACCCCAGAATTTGACTGGGATATTGTGGTTCGCGTGCGCTGTTGAACCGCAAATGACGATTGCCACTGTTCCCTTTTCGTCGGGAAAGGTTTGGCAGGTGCGCTCTTCGCTGGGAAGCCAGAACGAGTCCATGTCTGTGTTCACACGCATAGTTGTAGGCCAATAACTTGAGATTTGGGCGTCTTCGTCTCTTTTCTTCTGCAGTCGTTCTATGCATCGACCATCGTCTTTCCACCAGTATTTTCCGCCGTCGAATGAAACGATTGGTTGATTCTCCGTGGAATTGGCACATTGAAAACCGTCATGTGCCTGGCTTTGGAAATTCCTCTGCGCTTTTTCCCAAGATTGTTGGCTGGAAGTCGAGTCGGATTTTGCCTGTGTCTGCGTAGTCGGTGTTGAACTAGAAAACCATCCCACAGCAATGAGCAAAACCACCACAATGAACGAGACAACATAGTCATATCGTCCGGTACCAAATCGTGTAGGTTCTGAGGCGGGTGCTTTCATGAGGCTCTCTTCCCGTGCGTACAGGTGACTATTTTACAACAGGAAGTGCTGTTCAGAAGCTGAAGAGAATCTGTTAGCGGACCCGCAAGGGCTAAAGCCCATTATTTGTTTTGTTGCATTTGCGGCCCGACTGAAGTCGTGCCCTTTTACAAAGCCTGGTTTTTGCGCAGGCTGTGAGGTCGTGCCCTGATACAAAGCCAGATCTTTCGGCGGCGTGCCCGGCCTGCTCAGCCTTCGAGTTTGTAGCGGGTTTCGGCCAGCCGGTAGAGCCGCCGCCAGACCAGGCGGTTCATGGTGACCACCATGAGCGAGATCAGCATAGTGGCGAGCAGCAGAATGGGAAAGCGGCCGCTGTCGGTGGCGGCGTCGATCTGCGCGCCCAGGCCGATGGTTTGCAGCGTGCGATCAGCCACGTGGGAGTACTCGGCAAAGACCGAGGCGTTCCATGCGCCGCCGGATGCCGTGACCATGCCGGTGATGAGGTAGGGAAAGATTCCCGGAAGAATCAGCTTGGTCCAGCGTTGCCAGCGGGTGAAGCGGTAGACCGCGGCGGCTTCCTTCAGGTCGGAGGGAATGGAGATGGCTCCGGCGATGACGTTGAAGAGGATGTACCACTGCGTTCCGAGGAGCATGAGAGCGACGGATCCTATGCCCAGTCCGCCGCCGATTTTGACCAGTCCGATGAGCAGGATGGGGAAAAAGGCTGTGGCGGGAATGGAGGCCAGAACCTGCGCGATGGGCTGCACGAAGCGGGCGAGTTTGGGATTGAAGCCGATGGAGACGCCGACGGGGACGGTCCAGAGGGCGGAGATGAGCAGGGCCGCATTGACGCGCAGGAAGGTTGCGCCCGCGCCTTCGAGAAGGAGCTGCAGGTCTGGCCAGGTGACGGTGCGCAACATGAGGACGGCCTGGGTGGCTCCCCAGATGATGACGCAGAGCGCGCAAATGGCGAGGGTCCAGAGCCCCGCGGAAGGCTTGCCGAGATTTCGCTCCTCGTCGAGGGGATGGACGACGCGGCACTCTTTAGTGCGCGCCATTCGGCGGTAGATGGGTTCCTCGATGCGGGCAAAGACGCGCCCGGGCATGGAAGTGAGCAGGGTGGAGCGGCGGAGCAGCTCAAGGATTGGAGAGGTGACGCGATCGGCGGATTCGACCTGCTCAAACTTGAACTTGTCGCTCCAGGCGATGAGGGGACGCCAGGCAAGCTGATCGGTAGCTACGACGATGAGGATGACGACTGCGAATCCGGCACTGAGGGCTCGCATATCGCCGGAAACCGCGGCCGTTTGGAGGTAACTGCCGAGGCCGGGGAGCTGGAAGTTGCGGTCGCCCATGGTGAACATTTCGCAGGCCATGAGGGCAAACCAGCCGCCGG
>JBEKPA010000374.1:0-3259 GCA_049521195.1 Occallatibacter sp. | reverse complement strand
GCTGTTGGCGGGAAACCCTCCCATGCGCGCGTGTTCGCGCACCACTTCTTCGTTGGGAGCGATGTAGACACAGTAGATCTTGTTTTGGGTGACGTAGCTGTGCAGCCACTGAATCTGCGGCCCAAGGTTGCGCAGAACACTGCAGGACTTCTCTGCCACGCCCTGCAACTGCAGAGCAGACAATGAGCCGGCTCCCGGAATCTCGCGTTCAATCACGAACTTTGGCACGGTACAACCTCCATCGGACGGGGAATTCCAGTAGTCTATAACATACTGCCTATCAGGCAAGAACCCACTTGTCACGGTTGCTGAGAGAGGCCGAGGCGGGCAAAGAGGTCATTGTTCTGCGCGGCAAGAAGCCGGTGGCAAGGATCGTGGCGATCAAACTGCCTGCGCCGCCAAAGAATGAACTGCCCGCTCGATAACCACATAGTGATCGAGGATCCCAAAAACCGGATTGCTGCCTGCCAGTCCGAGGTTTTGCATCTTTGCGCCGCAGATGTAGCGACAGGATGCACCGCGCAAAGCGATGATGGAATGCGTGGGGTTAGTTCGTCTTTCGCCTGAACCTGGATTGGAGACAAGTCTTGGGAAAGTATCGCAGATCGGTGTCGCCCGGCAGACCCGGCGCGGCGGCTCTGCCCCCGGGGTCCCCGCAGACAGGTCTTCGTCTGCGGGGTGGGCTGCCGCTGGTGGCCATTGTGGGCCGGCCCAACGTGGGCAAGTCCACGCTCTTCAATCGCCTCACCAAGAGCCGCAGGTCGATTGTCGGCGATGAGCCCGGCATCACCCGCGACCGCATCTATGGCGAATACGAGTGGGCCGGCCGGCAGTTTCGGCTGGTGGACACCGGCGGCATGGTGCCCGACGACCCCGAGCTGATCCCCACCGAAATTTACGCGCAGGCCAAGGTGGCTCTCGCAGAGGCCGACGCGCTGGTGCTCGTGGTGGACGCGCGCACTGAGCTGGCCAGTCCCGACTACGACCTGGTCAAGCTGCTGATTCGCGGCGGCAAGCCCGTCTTTCTGGCCGTCAACAAGGTCGAGGGCGAGGCCATGGCCATTGCCGCGGAGAACTTCCGCCGCCTCGGCCTGCGCAACGTCTTCGCTATCAGCTCCGAGCACGGCCTGGGCATCGGCGACCTGCTGGATGCCATCTCCGATGCGATTCCGTCGCCGCCCGAGGCTGAACCGTCGGAAGATGAGGTCCAGGCCGCCCAAGAAGCCGAAGACTTCGGCAAAGACGAACCGCTGGACTCGCAGTCCCTCAATCGCACCCACGGCGAGTATGAGCAGCACGAGACCTCGGTGGCCATCATCGGGCGGCCCAACGTGGGCAAATCCACGCTGTTGAATGCGCTGACGGGAACCTCGCGGGCCATCGTTTCGCCCCTCCCCGGCACCACCCGCGACGCGGTGGACGAGGTGGTCGAGTTCGAGGGCAGCCAGTTCCGCTTCGTGGATACGGCCGGCATCCGGCGCAAGGGCAAGACCCACCTGATGGCCGAGAAGATGAGCGTGGTGATGGCGCGGCGGCACTTGGAGGCCGCGGATGTGGCCCTGCTGGTGCTCGACGCGACCGATGGCGTGACGGGAGCCGACGCCACCATCGGCGGCTACGCCCACGAGAGCGGGCGCAGCGTCATCATTCTGGTAAACAAGTGGGACGCGGTGACCACGGGCCGCACCGATAACAAGCCTGCGGCCGATCGCGAAATCTTCGAGAAGCAACTGCGCACGGTGCTCAAGTACCTGAGCTACGCGCCGGTGATCTTTCTCTCCGCGCTCGAAGGGACCGGCCTGGGCCGCGTTCTGCATGAGGTGAAGGCCGTGGCCGAAGAGCGCCGCAAGCGCGTATCCACCGGGCAGATGAACCGCTTCCTCGAGCGCATCGACTTCCAGCGCGCGCCGGTGCCCATGGGCAAGCGGGTGCGCATCTTCTACATGACCCAGGCCGCCGTCGCGCCGCCCACCTTTGTGCTCTTCACCGACCGCGACATCAAGCTGCACTTCAGCTTCGAGCGGTTCCTCGAAAACCAGATTCGCGAGGCCTTCGGCTTCAAAGGAACGCCCATCTGGTTCAAGGTGCGGGCGCGGAACGCGGAGAAGAAGGAGTAGCCCGTTCGGGTCGCTCCCGATTGACCGGGCGGATTTGGGTGGTCCCGGCATCTCCAGGTTGAAAGCGCCTGGAGTCACTGGGCGGCTGCTGAATCCTCGGCGCTCAAATTCCCAATCAGCCCCTCGAAATGCGATTTGGCCTGAAGTCAACAACTGCGATCGAGGTATGCGCATTGCCGTTCACGGCATGCGTATCCTGTGCTTGCAGATGCTACCCCAAAGGTACCCCCCCCAGATGATGGTTGCGCCAAGCCAGAGCGCCAGAGCGAGCCACAACCTGTCGCTAAGGCCATTCTGCCAGCCAGGCAGAAATAGACGGAATACAAACACCATTGGCAGGAGAGCGACGAAGATGCTTGAAGTCATCGCCATTGCTCGTCTGCTTAGACGGGCGGCATACTGAAACCAGAAAAGCCCTGCGACACACCAGAAGAGTGCCGGCGACGCGGGGTCGTTTAGAAACGTCGTCCAATCCACCCGCCCATTTCTGTAGACGGTTATTAATGGCGCGCAAGTGAAAAAGAGAGCCATTCCAAAGAACATACGACGCCGGAAGAATTCCTTGCGAGCCCACTGTAACTCGCACTTTTCTCTTTCCGCCTCCGCTGCAACCGGCGCTGTCCTGCGCAACTGTTCGAGAGGCATCGCCGCCCTTCGCGCGATCCGCTCAAAGTCCGGGTTCTCCCGGAAATATATCTCCACCAGTTGCTTCGTATCCTCGCTGGCCTCACCAGAAAAATAGACCGGCAGCAAATCGGTCATCACTTCGCGTGTGATATTCATCGCTTTTCTCCCGAAACTTCAAATTCTTCGCGGATCGGATTTCGAACCGCCATCAGCCTTGCCCGCGCGCGGTGCACTTTCACCCTGGCCGCTGCCAGCGTGATGTCCAGCGCAGCAGCGATCTCCTCATACGGCATTTCATCGAGCGCACGCATCAGAAGCGCGGCACGATCGGTCTCCTGCAGTTTCTGCAGCTCTGCCAACACCGTCTCCAATTCCTGCCTGTGTTCCAAGCGCTTGTGCACACTAGCTCCTGGGTCCGTGTGCTTTTCGTCCAGCCCCGCTCTTCGCCAGCCTTGCCGCTGCAAGTCGCGGTGAACATTCCTTGCAACTGCGAAGAGATAGCTCTTCACCGTGAG
>JBEKPA010000373.1:0-3277 GCA_049521195.1 Occallatibacter sp. | reverse complement strand
CTCGCCAAAGCCCCGCAGCCCTACTCTGAAGGCGATCTGAACGACATCGCTGTCCACTGCACGCTGATGGAAGACGGCGCCCGCAAGGTGGAGCGCGAGATGCAGAAGCGCATCGCCGCCGTAGTCCTGCGCCCCCGCATCGGCCAGAGCTTCCCGGCCATCGTCACCGGCGTAAACAAGTACGGCACCTTCGTCCGCACCCTCGACCCGCACGTAGATGGAATGGTGGTCAGCGGCGGCAAAGGCCTGGACGTGGGCGACAAGGTCACCGTGAAGCTGGTCTCGACCGATCCGCAGCGCGGGTTTATCGATTTCGCGGTGTGAGGGGCTTATTCATTACCTTGGTCTTGAAATGACGAGTGTCGCGTAGTTGTTAGCCCGGGGCGAAATCGGGTTTCATCGCCTCGCCCATCGATCCCATGACCCTGATGATCACGGTCGCCGAAGCGGCCAAAGCGCTCTGAGGAGCCCCTGCACAAGTGCGCGTTGCGCCTCAGGCATCCCCGTCAGGGGCTAAAGCCCGCGTTTATTTTGTTGCATTTGCGGCACGGCTGAAGTCATGCCCTGACACAAGGCAGACCTGCGTACAGGTTCTCTGACAGTTCACTTCTTCGCGTCCGCCGTCAGCACGCCCTTTTGCGCGACCGGCACCGGCGAGTTCACCTGCGCGTTCAGGTAATTGGTGAGGTCGTCCACGTCCTGCTTGGTTCCCACCATGGGCGGCATGAAGCGGCGGTAGGGCGAGTCGGGCTTGTACTCGTGAAGCATGGCGATGAAGCTGCCGATGTTGGCACGGTCGCGTCCGGCAAGCAGTTGCTTGAGCGGGCGATAGCCGGAGAGCGTGTGGCAGGAGCCGCACTCGCCGCGGAAGATGGCCTCGCCGCGGGAGTAACTGAATGCGGGATCGGCCGAGTTGAATCTGAACCATGGCGGCAGGGGCGGGTCGTCCGTCTTCTGGCTGGTCCAGACCCACATCGAGCGGGCCAGATAGCCCTCGCGGTCGATGCGGCTGACGTAGGGAACGCGGACGCCGTTCGAGTACATCCAGCGGCCGATCACGTAGGGCTTGCGCAGCATCTCGCGCGAGTATTCGCCTGCGCCGGTAGCCATAAGCGCCAGCAGCAGCACGGCCACCGCGTGGGAGAGATTGAACTCCACCGGATTGCGATAGGCCAGGTAGTAGGCGACGCCGACGATGGTGGCCGAGGTGACGACGATGATGAGGGCGATGCGCGTAACGGTGGAGAAGGTTCCGGCGCCGATGGTATCGATGCCCAGGGTGAGCAGCGCGCGCTGGGACGCCGGAACCATGTAGAGATACCAGATCATGAGGAAGGGCGTGGCCACAAAGGAGGGCACCAGCCACTTGACGCTCCACTTCACGAGCGACGCCTTGAGGGCGGGTTGCTTGTCGCCATCGATGCGGCTCGCTGTGATGAGCGCCCACACGCCGGCCAGGGAGATGCAAACGCCGGCGCGCAGAAACAGGCTGGGCCAGTAAGTGGGATTGAAGAAGGCGTTCCAGAATCTGCTCGCTTCCTGGCCGGTTCCGGCGACGGCGAGCCAGGCGTCGCCGGGGGTGAGCATGAAGGCGAGAATCCCGTTGATGATGATGAGCGTGGCGGCCGAGGCGCCGGCGTAAACCCAGCCCACCGTCAGGTGCAGCTTGTCGTCGATCTTGTTCCAGGTGTAGTAGTAGACGGCGGCGGTGGATAGCTCGACGAAGAAGAAGACCCACTCCATGGCCCAGCCGAAGACGAAGTTATGAATCAGCGTGCTGGTGGCCTCGGGATGGGTGAGGCCGATGGCGAACCAGATGCCGACGCCGGAGATAGTGCCGAAGACACCGGTGAGGATGAGAAAGAACCTGGAGTGACTGACGAGTTGGGCGAGCCATGCCGAACGCATCGCTGGGTCGGTCATGCGCTGGGCCTTGCGCTCGGCCATGGGCAAGTAGAAGCCGCCGCCCACGGCAAACTGCGAGATCATGACGTGGAAGATGGCGATGATGCCGATCACCCAGCCCGAGCCGAGATAAGGAATGTCCCAGAATGGATAGTTCATTTTCTAGCTCTCCAAACAGTTGTCAGTTCTCGGTGATCAGTTGTCAGTTAAGAGCCGGCGATGCGGGAACTGATGTGAGTGTCGACGACGCCATCGACTTGCTCCGAGGCTCTCCATTAACGAGCGACTGACAACTGACAACTGATCCCTGACCACTGCGCTATTACCGAATGGTCCAGTAGCCAATGACGGTTGTGGCCAGCAGGGCGAAGACCGCCAGCAGGCCGAAGTAGTGCGCGGCGCGGGCGCGCTGGCCAGATTCCTTCCGGATGTCGTAGAAGGGAATCAGAATCCAAAGCACGATACCCAGTGTGAACAGCAGTATCCCGGCAATCTCTCCCATCTCCGCATACTTGCTGGAAAACACCATGCCAATCAGCTTGAGCATCTCGAAGGGACTCATGAAGTACCACTCGGGATGAATGCCCAGCGGAGCGGGCGCCAGCGGATCAAATTGTCTGCCCAGCGGCCACGGAAAGACTGAGGCCAGTAAGGCCAGAACGTTCAGCGAGATGAGCCACATGGCCAGATCCTTGCGCAGGAAGTTGGGCAGGAAGGGCATGGTCTTGCGCTCCGAAAGCGGCAGGGCTTCAACGCTGGGCGGCGAGGCGTTGCCGTGGCGCTGCACCAGCCACAGGTGAAAGGCGAGCAGAGGCACGAAGAGGGCCGGCAGCACGACGACGTGGAGCGCAAAGAAGCGCTGCACGGTAAACTCGCCCACCTCCGGGCCGCCGCGCAGCATGTTGGCCACTGCGGGACCAATCCACGGAATGGCCGCGGGAATCTCAAGGCCCACCTTGGTGGCAAAGTAGCTGAGCTCATCCATGGGCAGGAGGTAGCCCGAGAATCCGAAGGCCGCGGAGATGCCCAGCAGGGCCATGCCGCTGAGCCAGCCGAACTCGCGCGGCTTGCGGTAGGCCTTCATGAAGTACACCGAAAACATGTGGACGAGAATGGAGAAGATCATCAGGTTGGCGGACCAGGCGTGCGCCGAACGGATCAGCCAGCCGAAGTTCATCACAAAGGTGATCTGGCGGACCGATTCGAAGGCGTCCGCTCCGGGCCGGTAGTAGACCAGCAGCAGCACACCGGTGAAACACTGCACCAGGAAGAGGAAGAGCGTGATGCCGCCCCAGTAGTACCAGAAGGATTGGGCGTGGACGGGCACGGTTTTGTGGCGCGCGAAGGCAATCAGCTCGGAGAGGCCCAGGCG
>JBEKPA010000372.1:0-3298 GCA_049521195.1 Occallatibacter sp. | reverse complement strand
TCGCCCTGGCAAGTGACGCTGTCACCGAAGGGTAGCCCGGTGCATGTGCCCTGGGCCACGCCCGTCGAGTCTGTGGTTGCGCGCATCGTGCCCAGCCAGTCCGTGAAACGGAAAGACGGCAGGTAGAGGGTCTGGGGCACGGAGGTGTTCGTGGAGCTGTAAGCAGGATTGGGCACCGGGCCGTAGGTGGCGATGAGCGCGCCGCCCGCGTACACATACGTCCGCTGCCAGTTCATGCTGCCGTTCGCATCCTGCGCCAGCTCTGTCACCTGCTCGCCTCCGGGACCAAGGACGTAGTTTTCTGTGAACTGGAAACCGTTCGCGGTGGGGTCGCAGCTCATGGTCGATATTGTACCCTTGGCGACCCGCGTCCCGTCGGCGTCGTAGAGATCGCCGGTCATGGTGGTGACGCCGGGCATGGGGGTGCTTTTGACCGCGCAGACGCGCGACCTCTGCACCACGATGATGCGTCGGTTGCTGCGCCACATGCGCGGCCCGGTCATCGCCCTGCTCGATAACTCTTCCGCGCATCAAGGAGCGCCCCGCGAAGAACTTCTCCGCCAACATCGCCGCCTGCGCGTGGAGCACTTCCCCTCGTACGCTCCGCGGCTGAACCCCGATGAAGGCGTCTGGTCCTTGCCCAAACGCAAAGTGGCCAAGAGCTGCCCGATCGATGTGGAGGAACTGATGGAAGATGTCCTGTTCTCCATCGAAGCTATACGCAACTCTCCGGAAAAGCTGCGCGGCTGCATTGCCCAGTCCGAGCTCCCCTTTTCTTTGCGCTAGAGCATCGCATTATTTATACAGCTACCTATAGCGGCCACCATTCAGAGGCCATAGACTTGCGCTCGTAGCCTCAAGACTCAGACAGCCACCAGAATAAGTGTTGACATGGTGTTGACACAGACGACAAGTTCAGTTTCGATCGTTTTCGATTCGCTTTTATGTTGTTGATTATAAATTAGTTATTTTGGCTGCCCCCCAGGGATTCGAACCCCGATATGCTGATCCAGAGTCAGCTGTCCTACCATTGAACGAGGGGGCAACAAGCGCGATGCGCGGCGATCCTGAGGCCATGCCAGCCCAGGCCGCGGTAAGTCGCCGGGCGCCAGAAGCCAACCTGTTCATCATAAGGGGATTCCGATTTCGGGTCAAACCCAGCCGTTCCGGGAGTGACGTGAATTCGATTGTGTTAAAGGCAGGAGGGTGTAAGGCGGCTGTGGCCTGACCAGCTAAAGCCGAATTCGAAAGGAGACTTACACCCCGTGGCGAAGATTGCAACCATCAGCGAACGACACCCGGAATGGCTAAGTCTTGGAGCGGGGGCTGGTTCGCGTATACTGAAGATTCGGCAAGCTGCCGGTGGCGCGTGCTTCCTGGGCGCCGATGGTGGCGCCGGCTGGCAGGCCCGGCCTGAGAGCCCTTCAAGAAGGCGCTCAAAAGGGGCAAGTACGGGCGCCAAACTAAAGATCTGGAGCTGAGTCATGGCAAAGGTATGCGATATTTGCGGGAAAGGCCCGCAGTTCGGCAATAACATCTCTCACGCGCACAACGTGACGCGGCGCCGCTGGAGCGTGAATCTGCAGGCGGTGAAGGCGCTGGTCAATGGCGCGCCCAAGCGGCTCCGGGTGTGCGCCAGCTGCATCAAGAGCGGCAAGATCGCCAAGGCGTAAGGGATTCTTGCTTTCCGACCCTTGCCGCAAGAAATCCGCCAAGGCGGACGGCAAGGATGGGGCACCCTCAAGCCACCCCCGTTGCAGGTCTCGCTTCATTCAAGATCGACACCAACCCCGTCCAACGCCGGAAGGGGTTTTGTTGTGCCTGAAGATGCGCTGCCGGAAGGAATTCGGATCGGATCACGGCTGCTGGCGGGTGAACGAGAGCGAGGCGGAGTTGATGCAGTAGCGGAGGCCGGTGGGGGCGGGCCCGTCGGGGAAGACGTGGCCCAGGTGGCCGCCGCAGCGGGCGCAGGTTACCTCGACGCGGCGCATTCCATAGCTCCGGTCTTCGTGTTCCTCGATGGCCTTGGAGTCGGCGGGCAGCATGAAGCTGGGCCAGCCGCAGCCGGACTCGAACTTGGCCCCGCTCAGAAACAGAAGCGCTCCGCAGCCGGCGCAGTGGTAGTTGCCGGTCTCGTGGTTCTGGGTCAGCGCGCCGGTGAAGGGCCGCTCGGTGGCTTTCTCGCGCAGTACGCGGTACTGCTCCTCGGTGAGCGCGGCGCGCCACTCGGCCTCGCTGCGCACAACCTTCTGGGGCGATTCGCTCATAGAATTCTTCTCCAGTGGCGCCAACTAGATGGCGGCAAACTGAACAAAATCGCCGTCGGTTGTTCGCAGCCGACCTGGAACTTCTGCAATCAGGTCGATCTCCACCAGCACGTCCTTGGGCAGCCGGGCGGCCTCGACGGTGGTACGGACGGGAAGAGCGCCGGTCGGGCCCAGATACTCGGTATAGACGGCGTTCATGGCGGCAAAATCGTTCATGTCCTTGAGGAAGACGGTGGCCTTGACCACTTGAGCGAGGTTGCTGCCGCCGGCTTCCAGGATGGCTTCCAGATTATCGAGGGTGCGAGCAGTCTGTTCGGCGATTCCGCCGGCGACCACCTGCTGGGTCGCGGGATCGACACCGGCTTGGCCGGCGGTGAAGAGGAGGTTGCCCACGCGCACGCCTTGGGAGTAGGGTCCGATGGCGGCGGGAGCTTTGGCGGTGGCGATGACTTCTTTGCTCATGGCTCGATTGTAATAGGCGGGTGCGTTTCACCCCCAGTGCGCCAGCAGCGCGCCGCTCATCATGAGCGCAACCAGCCAGTAGCCGGTGTTGGCGGCGAAGAGCTTGAATGGCCGGCCCTCATAGAGATACTGAGCGGCGAGCGGCACAAAGATGAATCCGGCCCAGAGGATGAAGCCCACGCGCGCGCCCTGTTTAAAGCCATACGCGCCGGACCACCAAACCACGTGCATCAGCAGGAAGGATACGACCAAGCTCCCGATGAAGGACGCAATCATTCCAATCGCCATGCGGCTTCCCTTTGCCTCCAGGCGCACCTCGACCATGGCCGTCCACGGGTTGGCGAAGAGTACAGGGGAGTACCATAGCGCACCGAGAACCCATTGAACGAGGGCCGCAATGAGTACGTGCATGTGATTGAAGTGAAGAAAGCTCATTGAGGAATCTCCATTCGTCTATCTGGGAAGCAACTCCACCGGCCCCGGCCGCCCCGGCTCGCCGCTCCTTGGGATCTCGTCGAGCTTGCCGAAGATCATCTTTCCGCTGGCCGTCTGCAAAACGCTGGTCACTG
>JBEKPA010000371.1:0-3300 GCA_049521195.1 Occallatibacter sp. | reverse complement strand
GCCGTGCTCGGCTTTGCCGCGGCGTCGTTTCTTGCGGCGGGAATCGCGGGCTTCTTCGGAGCGATGATCGACAAGGCAGCCCCGGTCCAGGGCGGCCATACCATTCAACTGAGCCTGGGAGCTGAAAAATGAATACCGTGGATCCCGTAACTTCGCCCAAAGTTCCAGCCCTGACCAACGGTCCGGGCGCGGCCGCCATTCTTTCCGCCGCCATCGGGTCTTTCGCACTGGCCGTCCTGGCCCTGGCCGCCGACAAGTCGGCTCACATCAAGAGTATTCTCGTCTTCTATCGGCCGACGGGACCCCTCTCGGGCGTCACCACCGCCGCCATTCTCGTCTGGATCTTGGGCTGGGGCATTCTTGAATGGCGCTGGGGCGGAAGGACCGTCGCTCTGGGCCGTATCGCGCTGATCGCTTTCGCGCTGCTGCTCTTGAGCTTTCTGCTGACATTTCCCCCCGTCGCCGACCTGATTTAAGAGTCTGTCGGGGATAGCGATGTAAGTAGCCTCCGGCATAGGAGGATCTACGGTTGCCAGCCCCTCAAAGGAGCCCGGGTGCCCCGCCCTTGGCCAATGAGGGTGAGGGATCCGCGCTCTACTTCTCCGCCCCGTGGCACTTCTTGTACTTCTTTCCGCTGCCGCAGGGGCAGGGATCGTTGCGGCCCACCTTCTCGCCTGTGCGGCGCTGCGTGGGCTGGCTCGATGCGCCCGCTCCGGCCAAGCTGGCCGCCGCCATCTCGCGCTGCTTTTTGCGCTGGAACTCCTTCTCCAGCGCGTCGATGGTGGTGGAGGGCTGGCGCGTGGGGATGGCAAACTCACGTGGCGCGGCATCCGGCGTCAGCGGCCGGGCCGCGCTGGCCACGGGCGGAGCCGGCGGAACCGTGCCTCTTGGACGGGGAACCTCCGGCGCCGCGCTCACCGGCTGCCCATCCGCCCCCAGGATCTGCATCCGGAAGAGATACCGTACCGTGTCCTCCTGGAACTTCATCATCATGGCCTCGAACATGTCGAAGGACTCGCGCTTGTATTCCACCAGCGGATCCCGCTGCGCATAGCCGCGTAAGCTGATTCCCTCCTTCAGGTGATCCATCGAGAGCAGATGTTCCTTCCACAGTCCGTCGATCACGCTCAGCATCACCATCCGCTCGTGATAGCGCATGGTCTCGGCGCTGAGAATCTTCTCTTTGGCCGCGTAATCCGCCTTCAGCCGGGCGAAGATCGCCTCGCCCAGCTCATGCCGCCCCAGTTCCAGCGGCCTGATCCCGGCGCGAGTAAGGTTCAGGCCGAAGTGATCGACGAGTTTCTCTTCCAGACCCTTCAGGTTCCATTGATCGGGATGCAGCTTCGCGCCGGCGAACTCGTCCAGCAGTCCGCTCAGAATCCCGCCGGCATAGTCCTCCAGAATCAGCTCCCGCTGGTCCATGCCTTCCAGCAGCTTGCGCCGCACGCCATAGACGGCCTCGCGCTGCTTGTTCATCACGTCGTCGTATTCCAGCAGGTGCTTGCGCGCCTCGAAGTTCTGCGCCTCGACGGCCTTCTGCGCGCCCTCGATGCGCTTGGTGATCATCTTCGACTCGATGGGCACGTCTTCTTCCATGCCCATGCGCTGCATCATGTTGCTCATCCACTGTTTGGCGAAGATGCGTATCAGGTCGTCTTCGAGCGACAGATAGAAGCGCGACTCGCCGGGATCGCCCTGGCGGCCGGCGCGCCCGCGCAACTGGTTGTCGACGCGCCGCGACTCGTGCCGCTCGGTGCCCAGAATGAACAGCCCGCCGGCTTCGATCACCTTTTCGTGATCCTCGCGCGCCGCTTCGGCGTGGACCCGGAAGACCTCAGTCCACTCCGGCTCGGCGATCTCGAACTCCTGGCCGTTGTAATAGAAGCGCAGGAACCCGGCCGGCGCCATGGGATTGATGGCTCCCTCGGCCACGCTGATGGCCCGCGCCCGCGCCTTCTTCACCAGCTCCTGGCGAGCCATGAAATCGGGGTTGCCGCCGAGCAGAATATCCGTGCCGCGCCCGGCCATGTTGGTGGAGATGGTCACTGTGGCCAGCCGCCCCGCCTGGGCCACGATCTCCGCCTCGCGCTCGTGGAACTTGGCGTTCAGCACCACGTGGCGCACGCCCTTGCGCTGCAAGATCCCCGACAGCCGCTCGCTCTTTTCGATCGACGTGGTGCCCACCAGAACCGGCTGCTTCTTCTCGTGCAGCTCGGCGATGTTCTCGGCCACCGCCTTGAACTTCGACTTCTCCGACAGGTAGACCACGTCTGGATTCTCCAACCGCCGCATCGGCTTGTTGGTGGGAATCACCACAATCTCCAGCTTGTAAATCTTCTCGAACTCCGCCGCCTCGGTCTCCGCCGTGCCCGTCATTCCGCTCAGCTTCTTGTAGAGGCGGAAGTAATTCTGGAAGGTGATGGTGGCCAGCGTCTGGTCTTCCTTGCGGATGTTCACTCCCTCCTTGGCCTCGATCGACTGGTGCAGTCCGTCGCTCCAGCGCCGTCCGGGCATCAGCCGCCCGGTGAAGGTGTCCACGATGATCACCTCGCCGTCCTTGACCACGTACTCCACGTCCCGCTTGTAGAGCGCGTGCGCCTTGATGGCCGTCTCCACGTAGTGCTTCAGTTCCCAGTTCTCGGCGTCGGCGATGTTGCCGATCCCCAGCAGCTTCTCGATCGTCTCCCAACCCGAGTCCGTCACCCCGATGGTCCGCTGCTTCTCGTCCACAATGTAGTCGCCGGTAAGGAACTTCTGGCCCTCGCTCAGTTGCAGGTCCAGTTCCGCCACGCGCCGGGTATCGCTGGCTTCAATCTCCTCGCCCAGTTCCAGGTCGGGAATGATCTTCCTCACCCGCGCATAACTGTCCGTGGTCTGGTCCGTCGGCCCGCTGATGATCAGCGGCGTCCGCGCCTCGTCGATCAGGATCGAATCCACTTCGTCGACGATGGCGTAATAATGGCCTCGCTGCACGCAATCTTTTAACTCGAACTTCATGTTGTCGCGCAGGTAGTCGAAGCCGAATTCGTTATTCGTTCCATAAGTAATGTCGGCTAGATAGGCCGCGCGGCGCTCCGCGTCGTCCAGGTCGTGGACGATCACCCCCACGGTCAGCCCCAGGAACTCGTAGATCTTGCCCATCCATTCGGCGTCGCGCTTGGCCAGGTAGTCGTTCACCGTCACTACGTGAACCCCGTGGCCGGCCAGCGCATTCAAATAGCAGCTCAGCGTGGCCACCAGCGTCTTGCCCTCGCCGGTCTTCATCTCCGCGATCTTGCCCTGGTGCAGCACCATGCCGCC
>JBEKPA010000370.1:0-3330 GCA_049521195.1 Occallatibacter sp. | reverse complement strand
CCGGTGAACGATCCGGTGATCGCCGTGGCCGTGGTCATGGACAACCCCAAGGGCGCCTACTACGGAGCCAGCGTCTCCGCGCCGGTCTTTGCCGAGGTGGCGCAGCAGGTGCTCGAGTATCTGGGAGTCGCGCACGACATTGACCTGCGCCCGCCCAAGCCTTCAAAGGCGGACAAGCCGGTGACGGAAGACGATGGCGGCGAAGATGCCGCTAACATCGAAGCGCTCTACGCGGCGGCCAACGACCTGCCCAGCGACGATCCGCTGCGCGCGGCGTCAGGCCCGGCGGCCACACCCGGCCAGGCATCCACGCCTTCTGCCGGTCAAGCCCCCAACCCGGCTCCGAACCTGAGCGCGGATGCAGGCGCCAAGCCGGGCGGCACGCCGGGGGCTGCCGCTGCAGCGCCGCAACCCGCTCCCCAGCAGGCAAACCAGCGCCAACAGCAGGCGGCGGCCGCGGTCACCATCGACGAGGCCATGCGCCTGCGGGTTCCATCGCTGATAGGGCTGCCGGTGCGCAAGGTCGTCGAGCTGGCCGCCGGCGCGGGCCTGGAGGTGCAAGTATCCGGAAACGGCACCGTGCGGGAACAGGCTCCGGCTCCCGGCGCCATGGTCGCGCCTGGAACGCAGATCGTGGCGCGCTGCGGGCGATGAGGCGGAACGGTTATAGAACGGCCTAACGAATGGCCGAAAGAACCGCAATAACATAGCTATCCGCTTGTGCTATCTCGTCAGCGATTGTCCCATGCGCAACGCGCCGGCCTGCGGGAAAAATTCAAAAAATAATTCGGAAATCGACGGGAGTATTTGTCAAAGAGACAATAGTCGAGTATCTTAAGTTAAGGCAAATGGCCGACTCCGTCCGGCGCTGCAATCTGGACGCGCGGGGATCGGACCACTTAGCGGAATCAGTCAGGGAGGAAAAATGGGAGTATCGGAGATTCTGGCATCGGTCGACCGTGAGATCGCACTCTTGCAGCAAGCACGCGCATTGTTGAGCGGTACTGTCGCACCGGCGCCGAAGAAAAAGGTTGGCAGGCCCAGGAAGATTGTGGCCGCGCCCAAGAAGGTGGCAAAGGTTGCACCGGCCGCGAAGCCCGCGAAAAAGAAAAAGAGAAATCTCTCTCCTGAAGGACGGGCGCGCATCGCCGAGGCTGTCAAGCGGCGCTGGGCGGCTCAGAAGGCTGCCCAGAAGGCTGCCGCGGCCAAGTAATCGGCTAAGCTACCATGCAATCGGGGGCTGGCGGAGGCCCGTAACTCACCTGAGTTTCAGCCTCCGCCTCATCCCTCACTTCCGGCCAAAGCGGAGGCTGGACGCCGCGAGTTTCCTCATTCCGACGTCCGCAAGGATTCTCGCCAGCCGAGGGTGCCGCGCTCCGTTCGCGCCCGCCGCCGCTGAGTCTCGTGAAGTTTTCGTTTGGCGCAGCACACACGTCTGCATCAGGCGGGGTTGAGTTGTGTACTCACCGCCATCGTCGGGATGCTAGGAGATGACTGTCCGGCCTCTCCGTCCCTATCTCCAGCGAAAGATCCGCAGAGAGACCGCAAAGGGAACAACGAACCACGCCAGCAGTATCCCCACCGGCGCAGTTAATTGTCCCATGCTCATCCCTTGCAGCATGTTTCCGCGCATAGCATCGATGGCCGCGGTCAGCGGCAGCGCCCGCACCACAGGCTGAATCGCCGCCGGAAAGCGCGTAGCCGAAAAGAACACTCCGGAGAGAATCCACATCGGAAGCATGACCAGGTTCATCAGCCCCGAAACAGCTTCCATTGTTCGGGCCCGCGAAGCCACCAGCAGCCCCAGCGCTGAAAATACCAGCGAAGTCAGAACGCACAGCAATCCAAGCTGCCACAGCGGCCCGCGAAACGGCACTCCAAAGGCCAGCCGCGCAAAACCCAGAAACACCACCACCTCGACGACCAGCATCGCCAGCCTCGATAGCAGGAACGAGGCCAGATACTCCCAGCGCGGCATGGGCGAAGCCACCATCCGCTTCAGCAGCTTCTTCTGCCGGGCTTCGACGATGGAAAATCCCAGCCCCCACATCGCCGACCCCATCAGGTTCATTCCCAGCAGGCCCGGCACCACAAAGTCGATGTACCGCGCCCCGGTCTCGTGCACCGGCTCGTTCCCGGCGCGCACCGCATCGCTCCGCCCCGCCGCCGCCTGAATCGCTCCATCCGCCAGCAGCCGCGCCGTCCGCGCATCGGGATTGGTATCGTCGAACTTGTACGCCACCCCGTCCGGCCTCTGAATCGCCAGCAGCAGAATGCTCCCCGTCGCCAAGGCCCGCGTGCCTGCGGCCTCGTCCATTGTGGCCGCCGTCAGGCCCTTCTCGCGGGTGAGCGCCTGCGCCAGTTGCGGCGTGGTCGCGCCCACGGGCAGCACATCCGCCGGCCGGTTGCGGAAGGCAATGCCCAGCCCCACCGCCAGCAGAATGGGAAAGATGAAGATCCAGAAGATCGCCTCCGGCTCGCGCAGAATCAGCTTGAAGCGCACCATCGTCAGTTGATACAGGCTGCTTAGCTCCAGCTTATTCATCGCGCAGATTCCTTCCCGTCAGCTTCACAAACACGTCGTCCAGGGTTGCCGAGTGGGTGCGAAACTCGCTCAGGTGCAGCCCCTGGCCCCGCAGCGCGGCAAAGATTCGCGGCACGGCAATGTGCAGCTCGCTCACCGAGAGCCGGTGCAGCCCCGCATCCACAGTGGCCGATTGCACGCCGGGAATCGCCCTCAGCAGCCCCGCGTCCACCACTGTTCTGGGTGCCCCCGGTCTCGCCTCTGAGACCGGGGAATCATTCGAGCCGGCCACCCCAGAGCCGGGTGCCCCCGGTCTCGCTTCTGAGACCAGGGAATCGATCGAGCCGCCCACCGCAAACTCCACAATGTCTTCCCCGCCCAGGGTCGCAATCAGCTCCTTCGGCGTCCCCTGCGCAATCACCCGCCCGTGATCCATGATCGCCACCCGGTCGCACAGCCGCTCCGCCTCCTCCATATAATGCGTGGTCAGGATGATCGTGCGCCCCGCCTGCTTCAGCCGGTCAACCAGGTCCCACAGGTGACGCCGCGCCTGCGGATCGAGGCCCGTCGTCGGCTCGTCCAGAAAGAGCAACTCGGGATCGCCCACCAGCGCGCAGGCCATGGCCAGCCGCTGCTTCTGACCGCCCGACAGTCCGGCCACGCGCGAGCGGCGCTTCTCTTCCAGTTGCGCCGTCTCGATCGATTCTTCCACTGAGATCCCGTGCTTGAAGAAACTGCGGAAGAGCCGCAGCGTCTCCTCCACCGTCAGCTTGTCAGGGAACTGCGTCTCCTGCAGTTGAATCCCG
>JBEKPA010000369.1:0-3339 GCA_049521195.1 Occallatibacter sp. | reverse complement strand
GCCAACTGCGGCGCGATGCCCAGCACGATGCTGCCCGCGGCCATGAAGCCCATCCCCAAAACCATCGTCGGCGGAGATTCGTGGGCGTCTCTGGTGGCCTCGGTTACCGGCCCCAGGAAGACCGCGCTGGTGGCCTTGGCGCACAGGAAGACCGTGCCCAGGCTCACCGCCCAGGCCACCATGGCTGGAACCGCCCATCCGGCCTGCAACGCCGCCGCGTAGAGCATCCACTTGCTGGCGAAGCCGCTCATCAGCGGAATGCCCATCATGCTGCCCGCCCCAATCAGCCACGACAGCGTGGTCCGCGGCATACTCTGCGCCAGGCCGCCCAGCTTGTTCATGTCGCGCGTGCCCGAGGCGTGTTGCACCGAGCCTGCGGTCAGGAACAGCCCGCCCTTGAAGAATCCGTGATTCAGGCAATGCAGCAGCCCGGCGGTTATAGCCAGGGGCGTGCCGATGCCGATGCCCATCATCATGTAGCCGATCTGGCTCACCGTCGAGAAGGCCAGCATGCGCTTCAGATCGGTCTGCACCATGGCGTACATCACGCCCACGGCCATGGTGACGGTGCCCACCCAAACCAGGCTCCCGCCCCAGGCCGGCGGCCACGCGCCAAAGCTGTGCATACGCGCGGCCAGGTAGACGCCGGCCTTCACGTAGCAGGCCGCGTGCAGCAGGGCGCTCACCGGGGTCGGCGCGGCCATGGCCTCGGGAATCCAGGTATGCAGCGGAAACTGCACGCTCTTGGCCACCAGCGCCACCAGCATCAGCGCAAAGATCCCGCCGGTAAAGGCCTGCGCCACCTTGGGGTCGGTCCACAAAGCGCTGCCGGTGCGGTAGTAGATCGTCAGGATGGCTGCCAGCAGGCCGTAGCCCGCTATGTGGGTCATCAGCAGCACCTTGCGCGCGCCCGCTACCGCCTCGCGATTGGTGTACCAGAAGCCCACCAGGCTGAAGGAGCAGAGCCCGACCACCTCCCAGCAGAGGTAGAAGAAGAACAGGTTGGCGCTATAGACCAGGCCCACGAAGCCGGCGATGAAAACCAGCATCGAGGCGTAGAAGCGCGTGGCGGCCTTGTCGTGCGCCATGTAGCCGATGGAATACAGCAGCACGAAGCCACCCAGCCCCGTCCCCATCAGCGCGAAGAGGATGCTGAGCGCGTCCACGTGGAGGACCAGCGCAAGGGGTCCATCCCATCGCAGCGGATTGACTTCGATTGCCTGTCCTGCCCAGACCGACGGCGCCGTGCCGGCTACTGCGAGCACAGCCGGCAGACAGGCGAGAGCGGCGAGAATCCCCTTGGTGCGCGCCGAACAGAGCCGCGCAACCAGAATCTGCAGCGCCGCGCCCAAAAGAAGTGAGCAAGGCGCAATCAGAACAAGGGTCGCAGCAGTCATGCTTAAAATGGTAGATCGCTGACTGCCTTTGAGATGTGATGTTGCTCACGGGCAGGATTGCATGTCGCAATATGGGACGGCGACCGAAGCGTCTCCCGAAGCGACACCCTGTCGCCGCAATCGAGAGGATCCCTACCAGCTCACTCAATCAACTCCTTGAGTACTCCAGAACCCTCTGCGCAAGTCCGCATCCGCTACTGCAGGCTCGCCATCAGCCCATCCAGCGCCGACTTCGGCGGACGAGTTATCGACTCCGGCAGCGTTCCCAGCGGCTCATCCACCACGTTCAGCAGGTCGAGGAAGGTCGGCTTCTCGGTGTCGATGTAAAACACTCCGGTCAGAATCTCGTCCTTGTCGTGCGCCTCCATCAGCGTGCGCACGGCGTTCGCCTTGTCGGTGGGGTCGTAGTCCTCGAGCAGCTTGCGCAGGCGCAGGTTGGAGCCGTCGTGCATCTCCACTTCGTAGATCTCGCCCGAGCCGTAATCCACTTCGATGTCGTCGAAGCTGGCCACAAAGTCCACTTCGTTGATCGGCTCGTCGTTGTCCTGCATGAACTTGTAACTCTTGGTCGATCCCTCGTGGTCGTTGAAGGTGACGCAGGGGCTGATCACGTCCAGCATCACCGTGCCTTTGTGGGCGATGGCCGCCTTGAGCATGGAAAGCAACTGCTGCTTGTCGCCGGAGAACGACCGGCCCACGAACGTCGCTCCCAACTGGATGGCCAGCGCGCAGGTATCGATGCCCGGCAGGTCGTTCACCACGCCGGTCTTGAGCCTGGAGCCGATGTCCGCCGTGGCCGAGAACTGGCCCTTGGTCAGTCCGTAAACCCCGTTGTCCTCGATGATGTAAATCATGGGCAGGTTGCGCCGCAGCAGGTGGACGAACTGGCCCATCCCGATCGACGCCGTATCGCCGTCGCCGGAGACGCCCAGCGTGGTCATGGTGTGGTTGGCCAGGATCGCCCCCGTCGAGACCGACGGCATGCGCCCATGCAGGCTGTTGAAGGCGTGGGCGCGGCTCATGAAGTAGGCCGGGCTCTTCGACGAGCAGCCGATGCCGCTCATCTTCATCACCCGCTCCGGCTCCACGCCCATCTCCCACATGGCCTGCATGATGCGCTCGGAGATGGCGTTGTGGCCGCAGCCGGCGCAGAGCGTGCTCTTGCCGCCGCGGTATTCCAGGATCGGAAGGCCGATGTGGTTCACTTTTGGACTGGCTGTCGCGGTCGCCATTAGAGGCCCTCCCTGGCCGCAAATTCTTCGCTGATGGTGCGCGCGTCGAGCGGCAATCCGTTGAAGTGCAGAATGCTCCGCAGCTTGGCTACCTGCTCGCCGGGAAGATCCAGCTTCAGCAGGCTGGCCATTTGCGC
Organism: Occallatibacter sp.; assembly: GCA_049521195.1. Classification (GTDB taxonomy): domain Bacteria; phylum Acidobacteriota; class Terriglobia; order Terriglobales; family Acidobacteriaceae; genus Telmatobacter. Next base: position 573 of record JBEKPA010000369.1, on the reverse strand, counting down.
GTCGCGGTTCTGCTCCACCACGTAAACCCGCTCATGCGAGGCCACAAAGTCGTGAATCTCGTGCGCAAAGGGATAGGCCCGGATGCGCATGTAATCCACCTTACGCGAATATTCCTTCTCGATCTGATCGAGACTTTCCCGCAGCGCAAAATCCGTGGTGCCGTAAGCCAGGAAACCGATCTTCGAGCTTCCATCCCTCACTGTCACCGGCCCTGGAACCAGCTTGCGGGCATTCTCGAACTTGCGCGCCAGCCGCTCCATCAGGGCCACATACTCGGTCGGATTCTCGGTATAGACGCCGGCATCGGTATGTCCCGTGCCGCGCGTGAAGTAACTGGCCTTGGGATGCGGCGTTCCGGGCAGCGTGCGCCAGCCGATCCCGTCGCCGTCCACATCGCGATAGCGCGCGAAGCCACCCAGCCGTTCCAGGTCCTCGGCCGTGAGTACCTTGCCGCGATCGAGCGGCGTCTTGGGATATTCGAAGGGCTCCGACATCCAGTTGTTCATTCCCAGGTCGAGATCCGTCAGCACAAAGACCGGCGTCTGCACGCGCTCGGCCAGGTCGAAGGCCGC
>JBEKPA010000368.1:0-3391 GCA_049521195.1 Occallatibacter sp. | reverse complement strand
ATGATCACCGCGATGCACTCGCCCAGCGCCTCGCGAATCTCGCTGTCGTCGATGGTGATGGTCTTGGGCACGCCCTCGATCAGGTTGCGTCCCTTGATCTCCAGATGCAGCGGCTTGTCCAGCGGGTACGCCGAGCCGATCTCGATCTTGATGTGCTCCGCCGTCCGCTCGCCGATCAGCAGGTTGTACTTGCGCTTCAAATAGTTGGTAATGGCCTCGTCCATCTGGTTGCCGGCCATGCGCACCGAGCGCGAGTACACAATGCCGGAGAGCGAAATAACCGCAATATCCGTCGTCCCGCCGCCGATGTCCACCACCATGTTGCCCGAGGGTTCGGTGATCGGCAGCCCCGCGCCGATGGCCGCCACCATGGCCTGCTCCACCAAGTACACCTCGCTGGCCTTGGCGCGGTAGGCCGAGTCCTCCACCGCCCGCTTCTCCACCTGCGTAATCTCGCTGGGCACCCCGATCACGATGCGCGGATGCACCAGCATCTTGCGGTTGTGCGCCTTCTGGATGAAGTAGTTGAGCATCTTTTCGGTGACCTTGAAGTCGGCGATCACGCCGTCCTTCATGGGTTTGATGGCCACGATGTTGCCGGGCGTGCGGCCCAGCATCTCCTTGGCCTCCTTGCCCACCGCTTCCACCTCGCCGGTGTTCTTGTTGATGGCCACAATCGAGGGCTCGTTGACCACGATGCCCTTGCCGGCGGCGTAGACCAGCGTGTTGGCGGTGCCAAGATCGATGGCCAGATCGCTCGAAAACATGCTGAAGAGCGAACGCCAGCCGTGCGACCGCGCGGAGCGGGATGGATAACCGTTCGATGACATTGGGAGCCTGGCTCTACCTCAACGCTTATTGTACGGCCAACCGGCGCGGGCTGCATTGCAAGCCCGGAAATGCATCGCGACATGGGATGCCGCCGCGGCCTTACAATTGTGCCAGCCAATCCGGCGCTGGGATGCAAGGCGGGCCATGACGGAACTGATCTGGGACGGAAAGTACGTTGACGGCAAGCGGCAAAGCCCGGTGCGGGTGGCGCTGCCTTTTCAAACCATCATTCTGGGGAACGACGCGACCAAGACGCTGGAAATCAGGGTGAGGTAGCCGGTCGATGAGCAACTTGAAATCACAAATTGTGACTTCAAGTTCGGGCATTCCGCCCGAGCGCATCGAGCGGCGCATTCTGCGGATTCGCGGGCAGAACGTTATGATGGATGCCGATCTGGCGGAACTGTACGAGGTTGAAACCAAGGAGCTTAACCTGGCGGTTCGCCGCAACGCAGATCGCTTTCCGGAAGACTTTATGTTCCAGTTGAGCGCACTGGAGTTCCGCAACTTGAGGTTTCAATCTGTCACCTCAAGTTCGTGGGGCGGGCGCCGCTATCGTCCTTACGCCTTCACTGAGCAGGGCGTGGCCATGTTGTCCAGCGTGCTGCGCAGCCCACGCGCGGTCGAGGTCAACATCGCCATCATGCGCGCGTTCGTCAAGCTGAGAGAAATCATTGCTTCCCATCGCCAACTGGCACGGCGGCTGGAGGAGATGGAGAGCCGGTACGACGCACAGTTTAGAGCGGTATTCGACGCGATTCGGGCGTTGATGAAGCCGCCGGAAAAGCCCCGGCGCAGGATCGGTTTCGGTACGCCCAGCGCCGGCTGACGCGCGAGAGACGAGGAAGGACCGATGGCGCGACTTCACAGGCTGCGGAAAGACTCAAATCGGTGCGGGCGGGGGCTGTTGGCAACAACCGGGATTCTTCAGTAGGCAAATCGAGGAACGCCGGGCGACATGCGGGGCCGGTCCGAGGTCTCAGAGCGAATTCTGGGGCGTCCGGCCATGGGTGCGCCCTGATAGACTTCTCTGGAAATGAAATCCTTCACCGACTACCTTTCTGCGCTGCGGGCGAACCTTGCGCAGGGCGACTCCACCGAGCACACGCATCGGGCAGCTTTGCAGCATTTGCTCGAATCCGAGTTCAAGGGCTACGTTGCCGTGAACGAAGCGCAGCGGATCGCCTGCGGCGCGCCGGACCTCAGCCTGCGCAAGGGGAAGGTTCCTGTCGGCCATATCGAAACAAAGGACATTGGCACCAATCTCGACGAGGTAGAACGCGGAAAAGGCCCCCACGGAGAGCAATTCAAGCGCTACCTTGCCGGGTTATCCAATTGGGTACTCACCGATTATCTGGAGTTTCGCTGGTACGTTGCTGGTGACGCCAAGCCGCGGCTGATTGCGACCTTGGCCACGCTCGACGGTAGAAACAGACTGAAGGCAAAGCCCGGAGGAGCGGAACAAGTGTTTTGCCTGCTCCGTGGCTTTCTGGACCTGCAAGCCATCACGGTTAAGACGGCCAAGGAGCTGGCAACCCGAATGGCCGGAACCACCCATTTGCTGCGGGAGGTGATTGACCGAGCCTTCCAGTCGGGGACCCCAAGTGAAAAGGGTTGGCTTTACCAATGGCTTGCCAGTTTCCGCGAAACCCTCCTGCCCGAGTTGAAGGAAGGCGAGTTCGCGGACATTTTCGCGCAAACGCTCGCCTACGGCCTGTTTGCCGCCCGGATTCAGACGGCGAAGGCTGGCGCGAACTTCAGCCGTGAGCAGGCCGCCTTCGCTGTTCCTCGCTCAAACCCGTTCCTACGGTCGATATTCTCCCAGATGGCCGGGGCGGATATGCCGGATGTCTTCGCCTGGGCCGTGGACGACCTTGTGCGCCTGCTGGAATTTGCGGATATGGGCGGTGTCCTGCGCGACATTGGGCACGTCACGGGACGGGACGACCCCGTCGTGCATTTTTACGAGACCTTTCTTGCAGCCTACGACCCTGCGCTACGGGAAAAACGCGGTGTTTATTACACGCCCGAACCGGTCGTCGGCTACATCGTCCGCTCGGTGGACCATCTCTTGAGGACGCGCTTCAAAAAGCCGAAGGGGCTTGCGGACGAGCAAACGCTCATTCTGGACCCAGCGACCGGCACGGCGACATTCATTTACGTGATCATTCAGCATATTCATGCGCAGATGGCCAGCCAGCTGGGGGCTTGGCCTGGCTACGTTGCCGATCATCTTCTCCGGCGGATCTTCGGTTTCGAACTCTTGATGGCTCCTTACGCAATCGCCCACCTCAAGCTCTCATTAGAGCTTGAGGAGACTGGCTACGTTTTCAAGCCGGACGAACGAATCGGCGTCTATTTGACCAATACGCTTGAGGAGGCGGCAAAGAGGAGCGAACGATTAGTCGCCAAGGCCATCTCGGATGAAGCAGATCAAGCGGCCGAAATCAAGAACAAAGATGAGATCATGGTGGTGCTCGGAAATCCGCCGTACTCCGGTCACTCCGCTAACCGGAGCCGGGATGTGGACGGCAATCTGACCTTCATCGGCCAAAAGATC
>JBEKPA010000367.1:0-3401 GCA_049521195.1 Occallatibacter sp. | reverse complement strand
ACGCGGGCACGCAGCTCGGCGTTGGGCGCGGTGCGGCCGATGGCCTCGATAGCCTGCGGGGCTTCGCGCACATCGCGGACGATGAGGGCGAGCAGGAAGTCAATGGCTTCTGGAAGGCGGGTGAGGGCGATGGCGCTCAGCAGCACCGAGCCGAACCACGCATCGGCCCCGGCGCGCAGGCGCTCGATCAGCGCGGCCAGCGCCTCGGGCGTGCGCAAATCGGCCAGCGCAAAGGCGGCCTCTGCGGCCAGATCGCCGCCCTCTTTCAAGTAGCCGCCAACCAGCGGGATGGCCTGCGCGCCCTCCAGCGAAAGCAACGCCGAGTATACCGCGCCCAGCACCTCGGGCTCGTCGTTGCCCAGCAGCGCGCGCAGCCTGAGGATGAGCGCGGCGCTCACCCCGCCCACCTGGCCAATGGCCCGCGCCGCCTCCATGCGCACGGTCTTGTCCGTGTCGGTGAGCGGCTCCAGCAGAATCGTCAGCAGATCGGCGTCGGAGATGCCGGGGCAATCGACCAGCGCATGGGCGCACGTGCCGCGCAACGCTGCCGCCGAGTCCACCGGCGGACCCCAGCTTGCCTCCAACTGATGATGCCGCAGGCCGCGCAGGTAAGCGTCTTTCTGGCGGTGTTCGAGCTTGACGAGAGTCTTGGCCAGCGCATTCTTCGCCCAGCACTTCGGATCGGTCCTGGCCGCGTCGACGAAGAAGCGGTCGAAAGCCGCCAGCGCATCCGGCAGCAGGGCAAATAACTCCGCATCCGCTACCAGCTTTGCGGCCTTGCCTACCAAGAAGTTGCTGCGGTGGGCGAGGGCGCGGCGCAGGCGCTTGACCGTCGCGGCGTCAACTGCCGGGTTGGCGCGAAGGGATTCGGCCAGGGCTTCGAGTTCAGCGAGTTCTTTGTCGAAGCCTCGGGATAATGAGGCTGACGAGGAAACGCGGCTTGAGGGCTTGGGAGACATGGGCTGACGCAAGAAGGATAACGCAGGGGCGGAAGGGCGGCACACGCGTCGGAAGCCTGCTCCGGTATTCCATGCGGCAAATCGGCGACTACGGCCCAGACCGTTGAGGTTCGTGCTCTCCCAGGTCCGAAACTCCGGACTTGGGGCACCCATATTTGTTACCCATGGGGCACAGGCCATCCGACGCAAAGTAGAGCCCGCTCACGCTCGCCTGCCATTACCGGATTGGAATTTGCAGCAGAACCGCAATGTACTTGCGCACCTTGGCGATCGTAGTTGGCGGAGCTTTGGAATGAAACTCCGCCCCGCGACCCTCCCAATCCATGCTCTTCAGTTGATCGACAAGCACGGCCCCTTCCACGCTCCCTACGGTGATCGGCAAAGTGAAGGGGTATGGTTTGACCTTGCTGGTCAAGGGACAAACCACGGCCAGACCGCTGGCCCGGTTGTAGCGCAGATCGGTCAAGACCAGGGCGGGCCTGCGTTTGGCTTGTTCGCGGCCAACCTGGGGATCAAAGTCCAGGAAGACAATGTCGCCAGCATCCGGAACATACTGGTTCACCATTCGACGGCTTCCCTTCCGATCTCCGGCCCGAGCGATACCTCCGGATAGCGATTCTCCGGAGTGATTTGGGCCACCAATTGAGCCAGTGTTGGGACTTCACCCACCCGGTGCACCTGCACAACTCCATCGGCAGCTACCGCGATTTCCAGCGGGTCGCCCAGTTGCAAGTGAGCGTCGTCTGCTATGGGCTTGGGAATCCTTATCGCCAAGCTGTTTCCCCATTTCAGCACTTGGGCCTGCATATTCCCTCCTGTAGATACATTGTATCACCGCTAGTTTCCCTTCGAATGTAGTTGAGCCGGATACCGGGTGCCGGGTGTGCAGGTCGCACGCTATCCCGCCGGATTGTAGTTCAGGTTCGGCCCCAGCCAGAGCTCGACATCGCGCAAGCGCCAAAGCGTACCCTTCGATCCTACCCCCTTGCGTTTTCACACCACAAAGTACTTAGCCTGGGGATGATGCACGACGACGCAGTTTGTGCTCTGCTCCGGCTCCAGGTGGAAGCCCTCGGTAAGCCGCACACCGATGTTCTCCTCGGGCTTGAGCAGGCGGAAGATTTTGGCCTGGTCTTCAAGATTGGGGCAGGCCGGGTAGCCGAACGAGTAGCGCGAGCCGCGGTACTTCTGATGGAAGAGATCGGCGACCAGCGGCGAGTCCTGGCCCGCGATGCCTAGAAACTCGCGCGCCTGCTTGTGCGCCAGCTCGGCCAGCGCCTCGGCCGTCTCCACCGAAAGCCCGTGCAGATATAGATACTTGGTGAAGTCGCCGGCCTCGAAGAGCCGCGAGGTCTGGCGGCTTGCTTCGCTTCCGATGGTCACGATGGAAAAACCGACCACGTCGCGCTGCCCCGGCCTAGCGCTTCCAGCCCTGATCGGCTCGAAGAAATCGGCGATCGAGAGCCGCCGGCCCTGCGCCTGGCGCGGAAACGCAATACGCTCCAGCTCGCGCTCCGGGTCTTCGGGATCGAACACGACCAGATCGTCACGGTCTCCGGCGCAGGGATAGAAGCCGATGATGGACTTGGGCTCGAACCAGCCCGCTGCCTTTACCTCCTCTTCAAGCTCCAGCAGAATGGGACGGTACTTCTCTTCGACCAGGCGCAGGTAATCGCCCTGCGCGGCGGTCTTCAATTGCCACTGATTTTTGAAAAGCGCCGTCTCGTTGAGGTATGGAAAAACCTCGTCGAGGTTGTAGTTCCTGAAGACCCGCGCGCCCCAAAAGGCCGGCTTGGGCACGGCCGCAACCCGCTCCACAACCGGCGAGCGGCCCTCAGCGGTCAACTGCACAAGCGTCAACTCCTCGGTGGCAATCTCTCGTTTCACGAAGGCATTCACGGTTCTGCCTTCGGTCTCTCGCGCTTCGCGCACCGCCGCATCGTCCGAGGTCAGATCGGCCATTGCATGCAGGCCGGCAAAAGCATCCTCGGCATAAAACACCGGTCCCGAGTACTCCTTGCGCAGGTCGTCCTCCACGTACTTGCGCGTAAGCGCCGCGCCGCCGCAGACCACGGGCACACTCATGCCCAGCCGCTGCAAATCCTGCAAGACGTACTTCATCTCCAGCGTGGACTTGACCAGCAGCCCGCTCAGGCCGATGGCGTCGGCGCCGTGCTCGCGCGCGGCCTCGATGATGGTGCCTGAGGGCTGCTTGATGCCCAGGTTCACCACGCGATAACCGTTGTTCGAGAGGATGATGTCCACCAGGTTCTTGCCGATGTCGTGCACATCGCCCTTCACCGTGGCCAGCACCATGGTCCCCTTGCCGCCGCCATCTTTCTTTTCCATCTTCGGTTCGAGATAAGCTACAGCGGCCTTCATCACCGCGGCCGAATCGAGCACCGAAGGCAGTTGCATCTTGCGCGCGCCGAAGAGGTCGCC
>JBEKPA010000366.1:0-3418 GCA_049521195.1 Occallatibacter sp. | reverse complement strand
GATGGTATCTGGAGCAGAGCTACAACTACTACACAATCAGCCTCTTCGTCGTTTACGGCACGATCTGGAGTCGCGCCTTCGGCCGCGAGCGCTATCCGGAAATCGCTGGCGTGCTTGAAAAGAGTTTCCAGGAACTGTTCAAAACGTATACCAGCTTCTTCGGCCGGGACGGCTCTATCAACATGTGGGCCAGAAGCATCTGCTACCGCCTATGGATTTCCGGCGGCTTCCCGGCGTCGTTTCTGCTCGCCTCGGAACCTCCGATCGATCCCGGTTGGGCAAGGCGGCTCTGTTCCGGATCGATTCTGCAATTCACAGGGCGGGAAGACTTTTACGAGAACGACATTCCCAGCCTCGGCTTCTACCCCCACCGGGAATTTGAGATTCAAAACTACAGTTGTTCGGCCAGCCCATTCATCATGTTCCTGCCGTTCATCAGCCTGGCGCTGCCGGAAGATTCTCCGTTCTGGACCGCGAAAGAGAACGACGGAATGTGGGAAGGGTTAGGAAAGCGCTCGAAACGGACCGTACTCGAACGGCCGGGCCTCGTTCTGGTCAACCACGGCAGCAGCGGCGCTTCTGAAATTGTCTCCGGCAAGGTGTACGACGACGATCACAACTACTCCAAGCTGGTGTTCAACACCCATTTCCCATGGGAAGACCACAACCCGAACGGCGGCACATCGCAGGAGTATTGTTTCCGGAGCCTGGATCCTCGCGATCTGAGGGGAGTGGACATCAATTTCTACCTCACAGGACGCGCGTTCGATAACGCCGCATCGAAGAACGCCGCCTATGTAACCTCGCAAAGCATTCTCTTCAACGGCGTGCGCGACGGCGTACTCTACCGCCAATTGATCATGCGGAAACCGCCGAACAACGGAGTTGGATACATCATCGACCTCGCGGAGATCACGGTTCCTGGAGGCGTCATCCGCGTCGACCGCTGCCGGCTGGCCTTCGAGCATGAGCTCACGCTTGGCCATTTCGGCCTGCCGCATTTCGGTGGAAAGAAGGCTGCGTTGCACACTTTCGAGGACGAGATGAAGCAGGGCATCACGGCCTCGATTCCGGGCAGATCGGTGGCGATGATAGCTTACGACGGCTGGGACACGATTCAGAGCCAGGTTCACCGCGGCTTCAATGCGGAAGCGGAGGAGAGTACTGTGCTGTTCGTCCATCGCAAGCGCACCGCCAGGAACCCGGCGATGGAATTGATGATTACGGCGATGCTGCACAAGACCGATGACACCCCATGGACGCCGGAAGAATTGGATCCGGTGAAGGTTATCCGGATCATGGAGGTGACTTCTTCCGGTTCCGTCCTCGGAGCGGAGATCACGCTGGCGGATAACACGACTCACCAGGTCGACTTCAAGAATATCGACGGACTTAAGAACTGCTGATACAGTAGGGAGAAGTTTCGGAAGTTGTCCTTTGGAATGCCCCTAATCAGCGAAAGCAGGAGGAATGAAGCTTATGCAATATGAGAAGATTGGCCGGCGTAACTTTCTAAAGACCGTTGGTGCAGCGGGTATGCTATCGACATTGCCGGAAGCAGCCTTCGGGTTGCATGCGGGTGGCGGGCCTCTTGCTCATGAGATCGCCGCGCCGGGAGCCGATGCGGAGTTAGCGCCTAAGTATTCGATCAAATTTGCGGTTATCGGCCTGGACCATGCCCACATCCTGGGCATAACAGCGGCGGTCATTCGCGGGGGCGGGCAGTTGGCGGCATTCTATTCGACGCTGCCGAAAGAGATTGCCGGCTTCCAGAAGCTCTATCCCAATGCCCGGCTGGCGAAGAGCGAAGACGAGATACTGAACGATCCATCGATCCAACTGGTGGCGAGCGCTTCCATTCCCAACCTGCGCGCGCCTCTGGGCAAGCGCGTCATGAAGCATGGCAAGGATTTCTTGAGCGACAAGCCGGCCATGACGACCCTGGAACAGCTTGCCGAGGTGCGCAAGGTATCGGCGGAGACGGGCAGGATGTTTGCAATCATGTACTCCGAACGCCTGGAGGTGCGCGCGGCTGTGCAGGCCGGTTACCTGGTCAAGGAAGGCGCAATCGGCAAAGTGGTGCAGACGATCAACATCGCGCCCCACCAGGTGAATGCGCCCAGCCGTCCCGACTGGTTCTGGGACCCGGCCCAATACGGCGGCATCCTGTGCGACATCGGTTCGCACCAGGCGGATCAGTTCGTTTACTACACCGGCTCGACGGCGGCTGAAGTGACGGCGTCGCAGATCGCCAACGTGAATCATCCCACGCATCCCGAGTTTCAGGATTTCGGCGACATGATGCTGCACGGCAACGGCGGAGCGGGTTATGTGCGGGTGGATTGGTTCACGCCCGACGGCCTCGGCGTGTGGGGCGACGGACGGCTGTTCATACTGGGCACCGAGGGTTACATCGAGCTACGTAAGTATATCGATGTCGCCGGCCGGCCCGGCGGCAACCATCTGTTTATCGTGGACCGCAAGCAGACCCGCTATATCGATTGCGCCAAAGGCGAGCTGCCGTTCGGGCCGCAATTCGTTGCGGACATTGTGAACCGCACCCATGTTGCGCAAAATCAGGATCAGGCGCTGCTGGCTGCCGAACTGGTGCTGAAGGCGCAGAAGAACGCCAAGGTCCTCACCTTCACCGCGTAGGCGGGGATGCAGAAACCGATCACGGCAAATCGGCCGGGAGGAGGAGTCATGACAGCAGTGAATGTCAGCGGGGATTCTTCGCGCAGGGCGTTTCTTAAGATGTCTGCGGGTGCGGCTGCCGCGGCCGGCTTTCCGGCGATTGTTCCTTCAAGCGTCTTCGGGCAGAAAGCTCCAAGCAACCGCATCAATGTGGGCGCGATCGGGGCAGGCCGCATCTCCCGCGTCCACGATCTGCCCGGAATCTGGCAGTTTGATAACGCGCGGATCGTGGCTGTTTGCGATTTGGACTCGAAGCGCGTGGAGGCAGGAAAGGCGCTGGTCAACGGATACTATGCCAAGAAGACAGGCAAGGACTACGACGGCGTAACCGGCTACCATGACTACCGCGAACTGCTGGCAAATAAGGATATCGATGCGGTGGTGATCAGCACGCCGGACCACCAGCACGCGATTCTGGCGGTGGATGCGGTGCGTGCCGGAAAGGATGTGTATCTGCAGAAGCCGGCCTCCTTGACCATCGCCGAGGGACGCGCCATGAGCAATGCGGTGAACGCTTCGGGACAGATACTGCAGGTCGGCTCGCAGCAAAGGTCGTGGAAGCAGTTTCACCGCGCCTGCGAACTGGTGCGCAATGGCCGCATCGGCCAAATCAAGCATGTGGAGATCGGCCTGCCTGGCGACCCCAGCGGTCCGGATGCGCCGCCCATGCCGATTCCGCCAAACCTCGATTACGACGCGTGGCTGGGATCCACGCCCGAGGTCT
>JBEKPA010000365.1:0-3425 GCA_049521195.1 Occallatibacter sp. | reverse complement strand
AACCGCTCAGACCACCCTCTTCAGGGAACTCTTCTTGTGGAGGTACTGGCCGATGACTCGAATGAGGTCGTTGACCAGGCGGCGAAGGATCTTCAGATTGCTCCTGGAACCCTGGTTGAGACGTTGCAACTGGGTCAGAAACCTCTCTACCACAATCCTACAGGCTTTGGAGGCCATCGTCTTCGCTACACAGTAAGGCCACAGCAAAGCGGCGACTTTGAGCCGGTTCAGGGGATTATTCAATTGGGTCCGCACATCGTCGATGGATTTGAAATTCAGGGGTATCCGAGCTCACACTTCCACTGTCCTTTGGATTGCCGGTTTCTGGTGCGGGTAGCGGAGCCAAACAGCGGGCGCGGCCTGGCGGGCTACGATGTGAAGTCCGATTTCTGCGGGAACCCTGATACGACAATCCATGCAATCACCGATAAGGACGGATATGCTGAGATTCGCTATGATCTGCCGGCCGACCGCGCTGACCTGGATGGGATGATGCAGGTGAGGGTCTCCCGCGGGCCGTATGAAACGGGTTGGGGCGGGGAGCTTTTTCGGAGAGCGCCTCCGCATCTGACTCTGACCACAGACAAGCCCACCTTTCAGCCCGGCGAGATGGTTCATACGCACATCATGCTGACTGGGACGGATAGAAAGCCGTGGTCCGGCGGCAATATCACTCTCACGATAACGGATGTGTACAAAGACCGGGAACTCCTTCGGGAAAAACTCGTGACCTCGCCATCGGGCGAGGCCTCAGAGGATTGGACAATTCCAGAGGATATGAAAGACGGCACGCTTTCTATCTTTGTAACCTCAGACGATGAGCCTCAAGGTAACTGGACAGCGAAAAATAAGGCGAGAATTCAAATCGAAAAGGTGGTTCAGCCGGCATTTCTTGTCGACGCTGTTCCCGATCAACCTTACTATTTGCCCGGTCAGAATGCGAAGCTGAGGGTGAGCGGCGCGGAGCTTTCGGGCGTGCCGATCCGCAACGGCAAGGTCAGCGTAGAGACTGGGGCGTACGCCCCCGCGAAATTGCAGGGCGGCCTGGATGATTCAGGGGAGTATGTCCCACTTATCGACCTGAAGGGAATGTGGGATTGGCTCAAGGAATCGGGCGCGCCGTGGTGGCCATCGCCGCATTCTTTTGACTTCCCCGTTTACGTATTGCTGACGGACAGTTCGACCGGAAGAACCGAATCGCGCAACGTGGTATTGCATCTAGCGCAGCAGGAAATCCACCTCTACATCGATGATAGGCAAGCTGTAGGCTCGGAGAAGACCTTTGGCATCATCAGTTCCTATGTCGATAAGTCGCCCGCTTCCGTCGATGGGGTGGTGGAAGCGACAATTCCGGACGTGGATGGGAAGTGTGTGCCAGAGCCCGATGCGGCACATCGGCTCAGTCTGGGGAGCTTTCACACCAACGCCTACGGGGTTGCCCGATTTACTCTACCGCAAAGCTGGATTCACTACGCGTACCCGCAGCGCGAGGACGGGCCGTATAGCTGGTACTCGCGAGTGCGCCGGTGGGACACCAGCAACGAGCAGGCAACGAAGAGGACTTGCATCCTGCTGCGGGCATCTGACGGAAACGGCAAGACGGGGACTCTCTTTCATGAGGTAGCCGTTGTGCGGGAGAGCCATTTCGCGACGCGCATTTCTGCTGACCATGCAATCTATCGCCCTGGCAATCCGGTGCAGGTAAGGATTGAAAGCGACGCAGGGTTGGCCGAAGCCTTGGTTGAAATAAGAGCACAAGAGCAGGAATTGGTTGGGGCCCAGCACGCTCGATTAACGGATGGCCGGGCAGATTTGACTTTCCCGTACAATCCGCAATTCCGTGGACTGTTGACTGTCCATGTTTATGCCATAACCGGTGCGGATGATGCCAATCCGGTTGATTCGTGGAGTCAGGAGATCATTTACCCGGCGGGGGAGGGCCTGAAGACCGGCGAGCGGTGGCCGACTGAGATCTGGACGCCGGATCAAGCTCAACCGGACAACCGGCGTTTTATGAGAATGCTTGGCGAAGAAGACCATGGACGCCTTGCGGGAATCGAGAAGACGGATCTGTTGCGTCTTGATCCGGGGAAGCCGTTTCCCGAAGGAATGGATCTTGTGGCTTGGGCACTCCTCGGCCCGCCGCAGGCGTGGGGAGGCTGGTGGGTAGGATATTACAGATTCAGGCATGAAGAGTTCGACAAGGAAAACCTTGCGCAAATCGAACCGGCGGTGAAGAAGCTCTATGCGCAGACAGGCAAGTTTCCAAAGACTGAAAAGGAACTCATCGAGGAACTGAAGGAGGCCGATATCGACTTTCCTTCTCTTCGCGACGGCTGGGGAATGCCGTATCGTGCGTTGTTCGGCGAGCGGGTGATTTATCTGGTGAGCAACGGCCCGGATAAGATACCGGACACGAATGACGATTACCTTGCCGAGAAAATCCAACAGCCGTGAGCTCGCAGAAGAGGGGCGACACAACCGCGTTTCACTGTCATTCGGGCGAGTTCCCCATATGAGATACCGCGGCGAGGTCGAAACGAATCATCTCCCAAGAACAGCGCGGGATGTCGATTCCTCCCCGTCCACACTTTTCGATTGATGCCAAATCGCCGATGCGCTCATTGAAGACAGATAGGTTCTCAAATGTCGGCGTCGCGAAGGTTGTCCGTGGCTCGACGCTGCTCCAAGGGAAGGACCGGCTGCAAGACGGTTCCTGCTGTAGAGGCGGGTTCCGGGCGCGGCTTCGCCGCGTGGATTGATTTTCCAAAGAACGGTGCGATGAGATCGGCACCCTTCGGCGCGCTCAGGGCAGGCTTTGAAGTCGTGCCCTTTCAAAACGACGAAAGGCCACCTCAGGGGCTAAAGCCCAATCATTTTTGGGCCGTTTGCGGCCCGGCTAAAGCCGTGCCCTTTTACAAAGCGGCTGCATTCAGGGGCCTGAAGGCCCCTGCTCCCTCCGGAAAGTGCCGGTCTGCGGCACGACTGAAGCAGTGCCCTTTCAAAACGACGAAAGGCCACCTCAGGGGCTAAAGCCCTCGTCATTTTGGGGCCGTATGCGGCACGGCTAAAGCCGTGCCCTGTTACAAAGCGGCTGCATTCAGGGGCCTGAAGGCTCCGGCTCCCTCCGTGGAGCCCCTGGACCGGCGTCAGAATCCCATGATGTTATAGCCGCAATCGACGTACATGATTTCGCCGGTGATGGCGCTGGAGAGGCTGCTGGCCAGGAAAAGGGCCGCGCCGCCGACTTCGAGCTGGTCGACGTTGCGGTGCAGGGGAGCGCGGTCGGCGTGGGACTTGAGCATGTCGCCGAGGTCGCCGACGCCGCGGGCGGCGAGGGTGCGGATGGGGCCGGCGGAGATGGCGTTGACGCGGATGTTGCGGGGACCAAGGTTCGCAGCCAGGTAGCGGACGGCGGACTCCAG
>JBEKPA010000364.1:0-3442 GCA_049521195.1 Occallatibacter sp. | reverse complement strand
CCGAAGTCGCGAACGCGCTGCTCGGGCTCGATAAATGTGCGGCCGACGTAGTGGTTGCGGATGAGGCCCATGCGGAAGGGCAGGCCAGCTTCTTCCGCGTAGCCGAGCGCCGCGGTGACGCCGGAATCGGGCACGGGAACGACAACGTCGGCTGGGACGCCGGACTCGCGGGCGAGCTGGCGGCCCATCTGGTCGCGCGACTCCTGCACCCAACGGCCGAAGATGCGCGAGTCGGGGCGTGCGAAGTAGACGTGCTCGAAGACGCAGCTCGATTGCGGAAAGCCGCTCGCGTACTGGCGGCTGGTGACTCCGTCTTGAGAGACCATGACCAGCTCGCCGGGAAGAACGTCGCGAATGAATTCTGCGCGGAGCAGGTCGAAGGCGCAGGATTCCGAGGCGAAGACGATGGAGTCGGGGCCTTGGGCGTTTTTCATGCGGCCCATGGAGAGCGGACGGAAGCCGCGCGGGTCGCGGGCGGCGAAGATGCGGTCGCGGGTCATCATGACGATGGAGAAAGCGCCCTCGACCTGAGAGAGCGAGTCGGCGATGGCGTCAACGAGCGAGCCGGCGCGGGAGTGGGCGATGAGCTGGACAATGATCTCGGAGTCGGAGGTGGTCTGGAAATAGGCGCCGTCGCGTTCCAGGCGGGCGCGCACGCTGCCGAGGTTGACCAGATTGCCGTTGTGGGCGATGGCGATGAGGCCCTTGACCGAGTCGACGCGGATGGGCTGGGCGTTGAGCAACGCCGAGTCGCCGGTGGTGGAGTAGCGGGTGTGGCCGATGGCCATCTGGCCGGGAAGCTTGGCGAGAATGTCGTCGGTGAAGATCTCCGAAACCAGGCCCATGCCCTTGATGTTGGCCAGATGGAAGCCGTCGGCGGTGGCGATGCCGGCCGACTCCTGGCCGCGATGCTGAAGGGCGTAGAGGCCGAGATAAGCCTGGCGGGCGGCGTCGGGATGGCCGTGGATGGCGACTACGCCGCATTCTTCGCGAAGCTTTTCAGAGACAGGGAACAGCCACCCCATCGAGCAAAGATCGATCGCTGGGGACCCCGGCAAGGAACAGGGATCAGGGATCAGGGACGAGACTGCCGAGCCAGCATGAAACAGATGGGATTCGCCGGCGATCTCGTCGATGCCCTGGTAGAGCCGCCGGATCATGCGGTTACCTCGCCATGGAGAGTGGCTTCGAGAGCCGAGGCCCAGGGCTTGCGGAGATCGGCCAGCGGAGCCGAGACGAAAGGTTCGCCGTCGACGGAAATCTCAAGGCGGTGACCGCCGGTGGCTCCGATGCGGGCAGCGAGGAAGTTGTATTTGCCGGCCAGCTTTTCGATTGCGGAGACGTTCGATGGGTGAGTGGTGACGAGTACGGTAGAGGCCGGTTCGGCGAAGAGGCCGAAAAGGGGATGGACCAGGAGCGACTGATCCTGCTCGACGGTTGCGCCGATCCCCTTCGGAAATCCCGCCTGCGCGAGAGCAACAGCGATGCCGCCATCGGAGATGTCGCGGGCGGAACGAAGCAGCTTGCGCCCGGCGAGGATCCCCAGCAAGGTGTGCAAATCGGCTTCGGCGTCGAGATCGAGCGCGGGTGGCGTGCCCCAGAGGCCGCCGAGAACCACTTTGGCGTACTCGGACGAGCCCAGGACAGCGAGATCAGCGGCAGCCGCGGCCGGGGTTTCTGTCACGTCCTCGGGAACAATGATCTCATCGCCCGGCAAGACTTCGCGTATGGGAACTTGCCAATGCAAAATTCGGTTGTCCACGGGAACAGGGAGCTTCGGGTCCGGTTCCACGTCGCGCGGGATGGGCCAGAGCAGGACAATGGCGTCGCCTTGGGCTTGGAAGTGAGCCGGAACGGCTTTGGTCACGTCGTCGAGGATGCCGACGATGCCCAGCACCGGCGTGGGATAGATGCCCTCGCCACGGGTTTCGTTATAAAGCGAAACGTTGCCGCCGGTGACGGGCGTGCCAAGAGCGGTACAGGCTTCGGCGATTCCGTCAATGGCTGCTGAGAGCTGGGCCATGATCTCCGGCTTCTCCGGGTTGCCGAAGTTGAGGCAGTTGGTGGCGGCGACCGGCTTCGCTCCGGTCATGGCGACCTTGCGCGCGCACTCGGCCACGGCATGCATCGCGCCCAATTTCGGATCGAGATAGGCCCAGCGGCCGTTGCCGTCCAGAGCCATCGCCAAACCGATCTCCCCGACTGGCCCTCCAGCGGCGTCTGGACTTGCCGTGCCCTTAATGCGCATCACGCCGGCCTCGCCGCCGGGACCGATCACGGTATTGGTCTGGACCATGGTGTCGTACTGCTCGTGGACCCAGCGTTTGGAGCAGACGTTAGCGCTGGCCAGCAGCTTCTTGAGGTCGGCTTTGTAGTCGCGGTCCTCGGCCAGTTTGGCCAGAATCTCTTCGGGCGGGTCAGCCGGGACGGGGGCCTTCCACGTGCCGACGGGGCGGTTATAGAGCGGGGCGTCGTCGGTGAGAGACTTGTTGGGAATGTCGGCTACCAGCTCGCCGTGGTGGCGGATGCGCAGGCGCGACTCGGGCTGAACCGTGCCGACGATAACCGCATCGAGACCCCACTTCGCGAAGACGCGGAGGACCTCGTCTTCGCAGCCTTTTTGGGCCACCAGCAGCATCCGCTCCTGGCTCTCGCTGAGCATGATCTCGTAAGCGCTCATGCCTGTTTCGCGCTGCGGAACGAGGTCCAGCTCTACGTCCAGGCCGACGCCGCCGCGCCCGCCCATCTCGCAGGTGGAACAGGTGAGCCCAGCCGCCCCCATATCCTGAATGCCGACAATGGCGCCGGTGCGCATGGCCTCCAGGCAGGCCTCCAGCAGCAGCTTTTCCATGAAGGGGTCGCCCACCTGGACGTTGGGGCGCTTCTGCTCGGAGCCTTCCTTGAACTCTTCGCTGGCCATGGTTGCGCCGTGGATGCCGTCGCGGCCGGTCTTTGCGCCGACGTAGATAACGGGGTTGCCGGCGCCGCTGGCTTTGCCGTAAAAGATCTCATCGATGCGGACCATGCCCAGGGCGAAGGCGTTTACCAGCGGATTGCCGCTGTAACAGGCCTCGAAT
Organism: Occallatibacter sp.; assembly: GCA_049521195.1. Classification (GTDB taxonomy): domain Bacteria; phylum Acidobacteriota; class Terriglobia; order Terriglobales; family Acidobacteriaceae; genus Telmatobacter. Next base: position 365 of record JBEKPA010000364.1, on the reverse strand, counting down.
TTGGTTTCGCCGCCCAGGTTGGGGACGCCGAAGCAGTTGCCGTAGGCGGCGATGCCGCTGACCACGCCTTCCACGATCGAGTGGTTGCGGGCGATGAGCAGCCGCTCTTCCGCTTCAGGGTCGGCTGTGGAATCCCCCTCCTCGGCAATGGGTCCGAAGCGCAGCGAATCCATCACCGCCAGCGGCCGCGCGCCCATGGTGAAGATGTCGCGGAGAATGCCGCCGACGCCGGTGGCCGCGCCCTGAAAGGGTTCAATGTAGCTGGGGTGGTTGTGAGACTCGATCTTGAAGGCGCAGGCCCAGCCGTCGCCCACGTCGATGATGCCGGCGTTCTCTCCCGGTCCCTGGACGACGCGGTCGCTCTT
>JBEKPA010000363.1:0-3452 GCA_049521195.1 Occallatibacter sp. | reverse complement strand
AGAGGAACCGAGGCCGACCCACTATTCCATTATTGAACCGCCCGCCGAGATCCCTCGCGGCAAGCTCGCAAAGCCCGGCCAGCAGATTCCAAAGGGCGAGAAGGCGGAAGACGAGCCGGAGCTGCTCCGCTATGCGATTATTGAACCACCCGCCGAGATCCCTCGCGGCAAGCTCGCGCAGCCCGGCGGGAAGAATCCCAAGGTCGAGAAGACGGAAGAGGAACCGGAGCCGGTCCGCTACGCAATCATTGAACCGGCCCCGGAGAGCCCTGGCGGCCAAGTTGCGCAGGCCAGACAGCAAATCCCTGACAGCGAGCAAAGAGAGGAGCAACCGGAGCCCGTTCACTACGCAATCGTTGAACCGCCCCCGCCTCCTCCCGACTTTCTTTCAGAGGCCATTCTGCCCAATCCGTTGAACGCGACCGCGGACGCGAAAGGAAAGACTCCCACCCAGGCACCGGCAATTGGCCCCCCGCCCGTCGCCAAGGCGCCGATTCCAGGGAGCCAGAAATCCGACCTGAGTCGAACCAACCTCTATATCGGGATTGGGGCCGTGGCGGGCCTCGGACTTATCTTTGGATGCATAATCGCGGTGGTCTCGTCTCGTATGGGAAGCCCGGAGGAACCGCACGATTGGGGATCGGTCACTTCGGACTCGGCCGGCTTGAAGGGCCATCTGTTTACACAGTGGGACAAGAAGCTGGGATACCGTCTGGCGCTCCAACCCAGCGATCCAAACCGGCAGGCCGGGTTTGCGTTTGCGGTCGCCCATTCCCCGCGCCCTCTTGCCATCGAAATCCACCTGCGGGATGCCCAGGGCTTTGTCGTGTGTTCCAGGGACATCTTGCTTAAATACGATCCCGCCAGTGCGCCGGCTCTTGCCGCAACCAATCCGGCGCCCCAGGCCGGGCCAGCGGACGCGGCCAACGCCGCCGGGAACCCGCCGGCGCACGCGGTGGAAGAGCTATTGGCTGCGCAGGAAGCGGAACGGGAGTTGGGCAAGGAGGTCTTCAAAAATGATATCGGGGCGGATGGACAGATTGCGGCCATTGATGCTCAAGGCGAAATCCCGTGCTCGGAGAAGGCCTATGCGAGCGCATTCTCCTGGAGTTTTGCACCCGATTTTCCATCTCTTGCCGAGCAGGATGCATTGCTGAAGGGCCAGAGCGAGCCGCAGGCCAGCATGGGGCAGCCCCCTGCTGCGACTCCCGCCCCCCGCAGGAAGGCTCCGCGGATCTCCGCGCCGCCTCTCCTGTCTTTCACCATCGAAGGAGACGACGCTATCGTCGAATTTGACATCTCCAGGGGAATCATCGAAACCCGCGCGGGAAAGACCTTCCTCTTCAACAAGGGAAGCGGAGAGATCGCCAACCCCAAATGGCAGGACTATCCGGTGAATATCCACTACATTTGCGACCAGGCCTCAGTGTGCACAATCACGCACTCGGGCGCGGGCGCCCTGCGCGTCAGGCTGAGCAGATAGTTGCACGCGCTGCTTTGCGCGGCGGCCCCAGATCGATTTCCAGATCCGGCTTTCAGCCGCCGTAGCAGGCGCGCAGTGGCGTGCCTGCGTTGCTGCTTCATCACCCGCCGAATTGCCGGGAGTAAAATCGTCTGTCGGCAGCGAGACCGCCGCCAGACCAGGGAGATCGCCCATGCCCAACGTCCTCATTTCTACCCCGCGAGGCCAGATGCCAGCCTGGTTCGCCGCTCCAGCCTCCACCATTTCGGCGCCCGGCGTCGTTGTCCTTCACGATATCTTCGGCATGAGCCAGGATCACCGCAGCCAGGCTAACTGGCTCGCGGAAGCAGGCTTTCTTGCCCTCTCCCCCGATCTCTACTACCGGGGCGGCCTGTTGCTCTGCCTCCGTTCCGTCATCCGCGACCTCATGGCGCACACCGGTCCAGCTTTCGACGACGTCGAAGCCGCCCGCGCCTGGCTCCTCGCCCAACCCAACTGCAATGGTAAAGTTGGCGTCATCGGCTTCTGCATGGGCGGCGGATTCGCCCTCCTGCTCGTCTCCGGCCACGGCTTCTCCGCCGCCAGCATCAACTACGGCGGAAAGCTTCCCCCGGACGTGGACGACTTTCTCAAGACCGCCTGCCCCGTCGTCGGCAGCTACGGCGCTCTAGCCAAATGGGAGCAGGGCGACGCCGACCGGCTCGAAGCAGCCCTTCAGCGCGCTCTCGTCCCGCACGACGTGAAGGAATATCCGGACGCCGGCCACTCCTTCATGAACAACCACCACGGCTTCGTTTTTAAGCTCCTTCGATTCAGCGGCATCGGCTACAACGATCCCGCCACGCAGGATGCTCGCCGCCGCATAACCGCCTTCTTCCACAAGCACCTGGACGGCTAGGACGGGTTCGGAGGAAGATCGTCAGTGCGCCGGCTGCCCACGCTCCACCCGCATCATCGGCGAGTGGCCAGCGGCTTGGGTTCCGCGAATCACGTGGGGCGTCATCACGATCAGCAGGGTTGCGTAGTTCTTCTGCGTGTCGTTGCCGGTAAGGTCGTTCAGGCCCGGAATCTCGCTCAACCCCGGCACTCCGCTGATGGCCCGGCTCTGCTGCTTGTCGATCTCGCTCACCACCACCACGCCCTCGCCCTGCTTGAGCGTCACCACGCCGGTGTAGGCGCGATTGTCGAGGATGGGATTGCCGTTGATGGAGGTTCCGGCCAGCGCATCGATCTTCATCTCGATGGTCAGGGCAACGTCGTCGTTGCGCAGCACTTTGGGGGTGGCAGTGAGGGTCAGGCCCAGATCCTGATAATCCACCATCGGAATATTGGGTACGCTGCCGCCATACTGAGAGAGCAGCGAAGAGAGGCTGCTGGAGCTTCCCGCGCCGGTGAGCCCAGGAATACTGGGAATGCTGGCCCCCAGACTCGAGAACGAGGAGGTCTGGATGGGATAGCGCGTGCCTGAGCGCATGGTAGCCTTCTCGCCGTCGCCCAGGCGCAACTGCAACTGGTCCAGTTCCCGCGAGTCGGAGGAGTTCAGGTTGAGGTTGGCCGTAACCGCGCCCGGAGCCAACGCGGATGCCGTAAGTCCCCCGCCAAACAGAGCAACGCCGTTGGTCAGCAGGGAACTCGAAACCTGGCCGGAGGCCAGCAGAATGCCGAGAATCGCCAAGGTGTCGCCAGGAGCGGCCAGTCCGGAAGAGACGATCTGCTGCACCAGGCTCTGGTTCGCGCTCAGGATGGACTGCTCCTCGGCATAGACGTTGAAGGCTGAAACGGACTGCGGCGGCTGAATGCCCGTGTTGCGCTCGCTGGTGTGCGCGAGCTGGATCAGCCGCACCTCCAGCATCACCTGGTTGTGGCCGTCAAGAAGTTCGCGGACGGTGGCATTGAAGGCGTTCAGCGTACTCTCCGGCGCGCGGATGGTCAGCGATCCCGCAGTCGGCTCCGCCACCGCTTGCTGCACCTCGAAGACGTTCTTGGCCAG
>JBEKPA010000362.1:0-3453 GCA_049521195.1 Occallatibacter sp. | reverse complement strand
TAACGCGCGGTAGAGGCTTGAATCACCTGCGAGGCCAGCGAACAGAGCGCCTGGCGGCAGAACTCGCGCACCCCATCTTCGGTCCATCCGGCAGCCCGCGGGCCGCCGTGGGCCGCCAGCAGAATGGTGGCTTCCGCCGGGGTGAACCCGGCCACCGCTCGCAAGACAAAGATGGTGCGCTGCGCGGTGGGCAAGCTGGCCAGCCATTTCCGCGCGCGGTCCCGGTCCGGTCCGGCAAGCATCCTCAGCAGCTCTTCGCCCGACTCCCGCGCCGCGACAAGGTCGTCGTCCTCGATGCAGGTAGACGCCCGCTCCAGGCCCTCGGGCGCGGCCAGAGCGCCGGGGTCGCGCCGCGCGATGGTCTCCAGAGCCGCGGCGCACAGCGCCTTGCGGCTGCTCCGGCGCGCCTCGACGGGATTGTGACAGGCCGAAACCTCCGCATTGGCAATCGCCGCCTCCACCGCCCGAATGCTCTCCTCGCCCTCGCCGAGCAGCATGGAGGCCATACTGTAAAGCCCGGTGGCAATCAGGTCGAAGATATCGTCCATGCCGTCCATCGCTTTGGCGACTGTCGCATCGTCCTTGGGCTGGCCGTCCAGCAGGCCGTGTACCCGATTTGAAAAGTCATCGGCTCCGCCCGGGAGCGGCCGGGGAGGGATCATGCTGTCGTCCGGCTTGTCGTTCGAAGCGACCGATTCCTTAGACATGCAGCAGGCTCCTCTCTACACCTAACGTCAATTGGCCCAGTCTTCATCCTCAACCCCGCCGGGCCAGCGCGTCAATGCGCCGGAGCAAGGGCCAATTGTTGGCTGCGGGGTCTGTGGTCAGGCGATGCGCTGACCCGTGCGCAGGTCGAGGGCAAAGGGAAATTCCTTTCCGGTGGATAGTTCCCAGCCGAGGCCGTGGAGGACGCTGCCCTCGATGGAGGCAATGACGACGCCCTCGGAAGAGAGTTTCTCTGCTTGCCAGGCTTGGCCGTCGCGGCCCCAGCCGAGGATGGAGCGATGGCCGAGGAACAGCAGTAGGCCCTGCGCGGGCAGCGGGCGAACCTCGAGAACGGGGCGGTAGGGGAGCATGGTGAAACGGTCGGGATCGGATGTGTCGATCAGATAGGCGTAGCCGCCGGAGACGGCGCAGATCTCTTCCGGGTTCGGCGTGGACCAGATGCCGCTGGGAACGGCGGGGTCGAGGAAGCCGAGCGCGCAGGTAGCCAGGAACTCCCTCGCGAAGGGCGAGGACGGCGCGTCCAGCGGAGGTTTTGGACTGGATTCATCGACCGCCTCGGCGACGGGCCGGATGAGGAGTTCAAGGGCCCCGCGCTCGACCTCCTCGGCCTGGCGGGGATATACGAATCGGCGGGCGGGCAGGATGAGGGGGCGCGCCGGGAGAATTTCGGCTTGCCAGTGGTGCGGGAAGCTGAGGTCCACAGCGGGCGCGGGGGCCGGAGCGGTCACGGCGTTGCCTTGTAGCGCAGAATCCAGTCTTCCTGCTCCTGCGTATCGGGAACCATGCAGCCTCGCGCCGCTTGAATGGCGGCCAGGGCCGCGTGGGGCGTCCAGCCCAGGTGGATGAGCGCGCAGGCCGCGGTAACGGTGGACCGGCCGATGCTTCCCCGGCAATGCACGCCAACCTTTTCCCCGGCGCGGAGGCGATCGGCCAGTCCGGCGGCGAAGGTTTGGAAGGCGGCGATGCTGGGCGGAATCTCGGTATCGGGAATCGGGTGAGAGAGGAAGTTCAGCCCGATGTGCTCGGCTATCGGAGCTTCATCGCCAAGGCCGAGCAGGATGGCCTCATCTCCTTCCAGGAGTGAAACGAGGGTTTGGACGCCGCCCTGCTTCATCCTGAGCAGCTCGTCCTCCAGCCACTCGTCGCCGCGCGGCCTGAGCACGATGGCCAGCGGCGCGGGCGGATTGCCCTTGATCCAGAAGATGTCGTTCACAGCGGGTCAGACTCCTATGAACTGGTCGATGCGGTCGCGAACGAGAGAGCAAAGCGGACGCGAGGCTTGTGCACAATCATCACCTACGATGATAGACCGCGAGGGGGTGTGCCGCGCTATGCTAACGGAAGCGATGCGGACAGGCGGCCGCGCGCCGAACGTCTCGCTCACAGGTGAAATGCCATGGCCTCCGACACGATCCAGTCTGTCACTATAGAGGGCTTCAAGAGCATTCGCTCGATCAAGGATTTCCCTCTGCGTCCGATTAATTTGTTGATTGGGGCGAATGGTTCCGGGAAGTCGAATTTTCTGGAGGCGTTTAGGTTTTTGGGTGAGGCTCTCTCAAAAAGTTTGGATGGATATGTAGCCTATTATGGGGGAGCAAACAGGCTACTTTACTTTGGCTCAAGAACGACACAGAGGATATTGGTAAGCCTCAGATCTTCGAATGGAAGAGATACATTTGCCGCTTACACCCCCACAGTAAGCGACACCCTGGTCGGGAGCGTTTCCGCCTCTTGGCTTGATGGGGGAACCGGGACACTTAATCGTTACAGATTCAATGACACAGGGGATCATTCGCCTTTCAGAATCACGAATGATCTGCAGAATAACCGTTCGCTCTACCGGCTTGGGGGGAACTTGGCGGCGTTTCTCTATCTCTTGAGTCAGCAACATCGACAGTCGTATGAATTAATTCGCAAGACGGTGCAAAAGGTGGCTCCGTTCTTTGAAGACTTTCAGCTAGAGCCTCTGAAACTCAATCCAGACAAGATTAGGCTGGAGTGGCGGCACGTCGGTACAGATGATTACTTTGACGTCTCGTCGTTTTCGGACGGAACTCTGCGCTTCATTGCTCTGGCAACGGTGTTTCTCCAGCCGGTGGACTTGCGCCCGTCGGTGATTCTTGTCGATGAGCCGGAGTTGGGGCTGCATCCGTATGCGATCGGTTTGCTTGCCTCTCTCATGCGGCAAGCTTCCAAAGAGACTCAAGTCATTGTCGCGACCCAATCTTCGTTGCTTCTGGACAAATTCGACCCCGAGGACGTTCTGGTGGCCAATCGCGTGGATGGCGCCACCACCATCGAGCGGCTAAAGCCCGAGCCTCTGGCCGAATGGCTGAAGGAATACAGCCTCGGCCAACTTTGGGAAAAGGGCGAGCTTTCCGGCAGACCGGGGAAAGAGTAGCGATGCCGCGGTTGCTTGTTCACGTCGAGGGACAGACCGAAGAGACCTTCGTGAACGAAGTGCTTCGCGAGCATCTCCTCCCGTCCGGTTTCAGCTCAGTCAGTTCGCGGATCGTTGGCAATCCTCGTCTTCGCAGCCGGCGTGGAGGTATCCGTTCCTGGCAGGCTGTTCGGAAGGAAATTTTGCGGCACCTCAAGGAGGACGCCGGCGCGGTTGCGACAACAATGGTGGACTATTACGCACTTCCGCAGGACTGGCCGGGGCGAACGGAAGCACCAAAGAAGGCATCTTCCTCCGAAAAGGCAGAACATGTCGAAACTGCATTG
>JBEKPA010000361.1:0-3475 GCA_049521195.1 Occallatibacter sp. | reverse complement strand
TACGGATGTCGGAGAAAAGGCCGGAGTCACGGTCGGCACATGGTCTACAGGCGCCACTTTCGGCGACTACGACGGCGACGGGCGGCTGGATCTCTTCGTGGCCGGTTACGCTCGAATCGACTTGTCCGACCCTCCGATCTCCGGGTCGAAGGCGGTGGGCTACACTTTCTGTCAATTCCGCAATGTGCAGGTAATGTGCGGCCCGCGCGGGCTGAAGGGCGAACATGACCACCTCTTTCATAACAATGGAGACGGAACCTTTACGGATGTCAGCAAGAAGCTGGGTGTGGACGATCCCAACGGATACTACGGCCTCGGGGCTCTGTTTGCCGACGTGAACGGAGACGGCAAGCCGGATCTGCTGGTGGCCAACGATTCCACTCCCAATTACTTGTATATGAACAAGGGAGATGGAACGTTTGAAGATCAGAGTTACGAAAGCGGATACGCGCTGAATGCGAGCGGCCGCGAGATCTCGAATATGGGCATCGCGGCCGGTGACTACGAGAACAACGGCCACCTCTCCATAGTGAATACCAGCTTTGCCGACGACTACAATGTTCTTTTCCAGAATGACGGAACGGGTTTTTTTACAGATGTCAGCTACCAGGCCGGCATAGCGGAGTCCTCCATCCCATTTGTCGGTTTCGCCGACGGATTCCTCGACTACGACAATGACGGCTGGAAGGATTTGCTCGTCGTGAATGGCCACGTCTACCCGGAAGTGGATAAGCACCCGGAGTGGGGAATGAGTTACGCGCAGCGCCCGCTGCTCTACCACAACCTGAAGAACGGCAAGTTCGAACTGGTTCCCGCCGTCGAGGGGACCGGCCTTGCGGTGGTCAGCGTTGGCCGCGGCGCCGCCTTCGGTGACATCTTCAACGACGGCAAGATCGACGTGGTCATCAACAACATGGACGGCGTTCCGGTGCTGCTCCGCAACGTGAATCCGGATCACCACCATTGGGTCGAAATGCGGCTCATCGGCGGGGCCAGGAGTCCCCGCGATGCGGTCGGAGCAACGGTCTATCTCGCGGCCGCCGGAATTCGCCAACGCGGAGACGTGCTGAGCGGCGGCAGCTATCTTTCCTCCAACGATATGCGCGTCCACTTCGGCCTGGGCGACGCCACCGATGCCGGGACCGCGGAGATTCATTGGCCTTCCGGCGTAAAAGAGATCGTGAAGCTGCCCGCGGTGGACAGGATCTACACCGTTACCGAGGGGCAGGGAATTACCGGCGCGCTGTGCGGCGGTGTGCCGTGCGCAGCTGAGTCAGCGCCCATGCCGAAGCAACCGGCCGTCGCGAAATAGCCATCCCGTAGCTACGCGATCCCCGGTTGAAGAAAAGCTGCTCCCCGGCGATTGCGATTCCAGTCCGCGCCGAGTGCCCAGGTCCGGCCAGTTGCGGATCGGGCCGGGGCACTCGGCGCGGCTGCAACCCTAAAAGACGCCTGCCAGATAGGCCTCCGAGCTGCGAGGCCTCGTTGCCTTGACGCCACACTCGGCCAGCATCGCCGGCGAAATGGTCATGGCCGGGCAGTGCGAGTGGGCCAGCACCTTGTAAACCACGCCGTAGCGGGTGATGGCGGCAAAAGCAGACGCGCCCTGCGCGCCCATTACAATCAGGTCGGCCTGCTGAGCCCTGCACTGGTAAAGCAATTCCTCGGTCGGATCGCCAGGCACGACGATGGCCTGCACGGCAATCTGGTCGTGCAGCTCAGGCGGGACCAGCGTCAGCAGTTCGGTTTCAATGTCCTCGATGGAGCGGTCGGCAAGAACCTCGGCGCGCTCCTGGGGCCGGATCACATGCTGCAGGATCAGGCGCGCGTTGTGCTGCGCCGCCAGCTCCGCGGCAAAGCCGGCCACCACGGGACTGGCTTCCTGCAGGCTTATGGCGCACAGGACGGCGCGGGTGGCAAAGTTGCGATACGTGCCGTCGACCACCTCGGGACCGACGATGCAAACCGGAACTTTGGCGGTACGCAGGACGGCCTCGGCCACCGAGCCCACCAACAGCTTGCCGACAGGACCCGGAGAGTGGGTGCCCATCACCACGCGATCGACCTGACGTTCGCGCAGGAACGTGAGTATCTGGTCGGCGGGCAAACCCGGACGAGCGACGATTTCGCATTGGACGCCAGCCTCGCGGACGCGCTCGGCCAAAGGTTCAAGACTCTTCAATTCGGAGCGTGCGGCGGCGGCGTAGTCGTAGTAGCGGATGCCGGAGGTATCCGATTCGGACACGACCAGCGTGTCATAGGCATGAAAGACAATGAGATGGGCGCCAAACTCGGCGGCTTGCGCAAGAGCAAAGGCGAAGGTCTTCTCGTTGGCGGGGATCTCGGAGGCGAAGAGAATGGTGGAGGGTTTGCTCCACTGTGGCTTGATGACGGCTGCCATGGGAACCTCCTGATGCTGCGGCAAAAAAGGATAACAAATTCGCCATCGGTTCGCGGTGCCCGACGGCACACCTCTGCGTGACGCTGAATCGCGCCGGAAAGGCATAAGGTGCGGTTTCCGGCGTGCCGAAAACCATCTCGCTATGGTTAAAGATGCAGATAACCGGGGAATCGTGGTTCAGTATGGACGAATTGTCCTCCCTTTTCAACAATTTGTCCAGGAGGCAAAAAGCGTGCCAGCCGATCAAGCGAAACAATGTGATCCAAATCACATCCCATGCAACCCCGAGCCTGCTCTGCTAAAGAGGAATCGTGACGCTCAAGAGCGGTCTTTCCAATTCATCGGGCTCTGCCGCAAGCTTCCAGCATGGTTTCCTCCCATGGGGGCATTATCTTATCGGCAAAGTCTTGGATTTCTTTAATAATTGGATAAATCGCTCCATCCCCGGCGCAGGCCCGTTTCAGGGCCGGTCAGCCGCGATTCCGCTGGAGGCCGTATGCAGCCAATGCACACCATTCCCGCCCGCGGCGGGTTGAACTTCGACGAAACGCCCTTTCTGGCCATCTGGGAGGTCACGCAGTCCTGTGACCTGGCCTGCAAGCATTGCCGCGCCGCCGCCCAGCCCATCGCCCACCCCGACGAGCTGACCAACGCCGAAGGAAAGGCGCTGATCGACCAGATCGCCGCGATGCATGTGCCCATCTTTGTGTTCACCGGCGGCGATCCGATGAAGCGCAAGGACGTATTCGAGCTGATCCGCTATGCGGCCGACAAGGGCGTGCAGGTAGCGCTCACCCCCAGCGCCACGCCGCTGCTGACGCGCGATGCGATCTTCAAGCTGAAAGAGGCGGGCCTGGTGCGGCTGGGCATCTCGCTGGACGGCTCTACCCCCGAGATTCACGATGCCTTCCGTGGTCTTTCCGGCGCCTGGGCGCGCACCATCCAGGCCATCGAGTGGGCCAACGAGGCCGGCATTCCCATCCAGGTGCATTCCACCATCAGCCGCCATAACGCCCAGGATCTGGACGACTTGTGCGCTCTCTTCGAGCGGCTGGCCATCGTCATGTGGAACGT
>JBEKPA010000360.1:0-3478 GCA_049521195.1 Occallatibacter sp. | reverse complement strand
CGACCAGACCATCACGATCTGATCCGGCCGAGGATACGGCAGCGGCGCCAGGAGCGTCGCGTAATCGACCGTGAAGATGGCGGTGTTTGCGCCGATGCCGACCGCTAGGGTGAGCAGAACGGTGATGGTCAAACCCGGGTTCCGGGCCAGCATGCGGAGGCTGAATCTGAGGTTCTGAAGCAGAGTCTGCATAACCGTCCCCCTGGTGCTGTGGACTTAGGACCCGTGGACGACACGATTCACATGTGTCTCGAAGAAAGCGATTCGAAGGCAGCGACTTCTCCGATGAAGACGCACCACCAGTGTCACACGCTCAGAGGTTGTGACTAAATCAAATTTTCATTTTCCGGGCGATTGCGGTATTTGTTTCTTAGCGGTTCATCTTCCCCTTGGATGTGCTGTTCAGCGCCTGGGAGCGCTGCTGGTGGCGAAGGTTGCTGCCGGTAGCGGCTTTTTCCCGGTTCCGCGCCGGTTCATCCGAGCAACGCGGCGGCGAAGTGCAGGATGTTGTACGCCAGGGCGCACCACAACGCCACACATTGCGCCTTGGCCAGGCCGCGCACCGTGATTTGTCCCAGTCCACGATAACTTCTGAGGTCGGCATTGACTGTTTCGCTGGTCGCCGCTCGTTGTTTGTAGATTTCCTTGCCCGCCTCACTGCGCATGCGCTGCTTCCAGGCCAAAACAGCCTCGCTGTCGCCCTGCTTGGGCTCCAGTTCCCGGCCGCGGCGGAGGGGACTCTTGGCCATCTTCGGCGGGATAAACAGTTCTACGCCATCGCTCTGGGCCTGTTCGATGTCGGCGGTGCGCAGATAGCCGCCGTCGAGCAGATGCTGCTCGACTTGCTCGCCGCTGCGCTCTTCCACCTGCTGGCGCATCGGCGCGCTCAGCCCGGCGCTGTCGGAGCCCTCGCTGCTTACCTGGACGCCGAGGATCGCGCGGCTGGCGGTATCGGTGGCCAACTGCACGTTGACCGCAGGATTGAAGCCGCCGTTGGGCATCTTCATCACCCTCGCCTCGGCATCGGTGCTGCTGACGCGCGGCTGTCGCTCGCGAATCTGCTCTCCGCGCTTGCCCCTGCCTGCCTGGCGCGCGGCTTCGGCCTGCTTCTGCTTCAGTTCCGGGTCGCCGCGGCGACCGCCACGGCCTGCTCCAGCCGCTCGGCCGCCGCCCGTTTGCGCGCCGCCCGCTGCCGTGCCCAGAGCGCCGCGTACTGCGGCGAGTCCACTTGCGCGCGCAACTCATCCACATGTTGGCGGGCCTAGACGAGCAGCTTTTCCAATCGCTCTTCGCTGCGAAAACTGCCCGCTCCGGCGCCGACCCGCACCCGCACCCCGTCCTGGCTGACGCGGCTAACCCGCACCACGTCCTTGTCCACCAGCGACGCAATCACCTGCGTGAAAAGCGCATCCAGCGCCGCGCCGTGATCGGTGCGGAAATCCGAAAGCAGGCGATGATTCACCGTCACCCCGCCGCACAACCAGCGGAAGGCCGCGCTGTCGGCCGAGCGGCGCGCCAGCTCGCGTGCCGAGCCCATGCCGCACGTGCAGGCATACAGCCATAGCGCCACCAGCAACTGCGGATCGGTCGCGTCGCGGCCCGCCACTCCTCGGCGAGCATGGATCGGCTCATAAAATTGCTTCAGATCCAATCGCTCGACCACCGCCTGCAGCAAGCGAACCGGATGAGTTGCCGACAACAGGTCGTCCGGACAGGTCGCCACCATGGCCATCTGACGCCGCTGCGGCTGCCGCAAACGAACCGACCCTAGTTCCACCCGCCCTTGACCCACTAATGCTTCACCTGATACGCTCATAACTATATTATATATCAATAAGATAAGTCGAGATCAATAAAATGATGGGTGGCGCCGAATAAAGTCACAGCCTCTCAGGGCAGGCTTTGAAGCCGTGCCCTGATACAAAACCGTGGTTCCTGGGTTGCACGGGAGACAGTTGTTGAGATGATCTAACCGTAATCGCAGTATGATTGCTTACGGCGTCTCGCAAATTTGCAATCAGCTTCCAGAACGGAACCTGGATAGCCGCGAAGGCGGCATATCCACTTGCAGTTGAATTCAATGAATTGAAGAGAACAATGGCAAGATTGGGAGCATTCTGTTTTCCGGGAACCGGTCATCTGAATCCAATGACTGCGCTGGCGCGTTCGTTGCAACAAAGAGGCCATGAAGTAGTGATCTTCGGAATTGCGGATACCGAGGAGCGCGTACGTGCAGCAGGAATTGAGTTTCACAGGATTGGCATTGAAGACTATCCGCTTGGCACCCTTCAAAAGCTGGATGAGCACCTGGCCGAGTTAAAGGGATTCGCTGCCCTTCGATTCACGTTGGAGCGAGTGAGGAATACTGGGCGGATGGTGCGGCGCGACGGGCCGGAAGCGGTAAGGATGGCCAACGTTGAAGCACTTCTGGTCGGCGAGTCGGATTCTGCTGGAAACGTGGCAGACTATTTGGGACTGCCGTGGATCTCCATCGCCTTGATTCCTCCCCTGCTACAGGATGACAGGTTTCCGCCCTTCTGGTTCGGTTGGGGGGCGGGACAGGATCGGCTCAGCCGTTTGCGGAACCGCCTTGCAATCTTTTTGCTATTGAAGATAGCAGCCCCAATCTTCAGAGATGTAAACCAGCAGCGCAAAGCATGGGGACTGAAGCCCTTCAGGCGTTCCGATGAAGCGCTTTCGCGGCTGGTGCGAATTACCCAGTTGCCTGAAGCACTGGAGTTCGACATCGTAGGCGAGAAGCCGGCGGGGCTTCACTATACCGGGCCGTTCGTACACTCAGGGCAGCGTCCGGCGGTCGAGTTCCCCTGGGATCGCCTCGATGGACGCCCGCTTATTTACGCATCGATGGGCACTCTTCAGATCGGTTCGGAAGCCACCTTCAGAACGATCGCGGAGGCCTGTGCCGGACTCGACTCGCAATTAGTGATTTCACTGGGTGGCGGACTCGATCCGGCAAGGTTGGGGAAGCTGGCCGGAGACCCCCTGGTAGTGAGCTATGCTCCCCAACTGGAAATTCTGAAGCGGGCCGCGCTGGTGATCACGCATGCCGGCCTCAACACGGTCCTTGAGTCGCTTTCGGAGGGCTTGCCGCTGGTGGCCGTGCCCCACGTCCACGACCAACCCGGAGTGGCGGCGCGGGTCAAGGCCCGCGGAGCCTGCGTGGTGGTTCCACGGCACAGGCTGAGCGCGGCCAGGCTTCGTAAAGCAGTCATGCTGGTGCTTCAAGACGCCAGCTACCGTGAGGCGGCCCAGGTTTTGCAGAGAGCGATGCAGCAGATGGACGGACCTGGCTGCGCCGCAGATCTCATCGAACAAGTGCTGAAACTCCGTTCAATTTAGGGAACCTCTGCGCAGGTGCCTGATTTCTAAGCGAAGAATTGGGCGCGAACGATTTTCAACATTTGGACCAAGAATCGTTGGAAAAAAGCGCTTACAAGCCTGTTTGCTTTGTCTCGGG
>JBEKPA010000359.1:0-3494 GCA_049521195.1 Occallatibacter sp. | reverse complement strand
ACGGCCATCCGCATCGGCAATCCGGCGTCGTGGCGGAAGGCGGCGCGGGCCATTCAAGAGACCGGCGGCTGGTGCCTGGACGTGACCGAAGCAGAGATTGCCATGGCCAAGGCTGAGCTGGGCGCGGAAGGGCTGGGCTGCGAACCGGCCTCCGCCGTGACCCTGGCGGGACTGAAAAAGCTGCGCGCCAGGGGAGCGGTGGATTCCGGCGAGACGGTGGTTCTGGTGCTGACCGGGCACACGCTCAAGGACGCCGATTACACCATCGACTTCCATCGCGGAACGCTGCTGAACGCCGAAGAGACCGCGGGTGTGGAGGCGGAGATCGAGGCCCTGCGGCGCAATGCCAGGGTTGTGGACGCCACGCCGGCCGCGGTGCTGGCCACGCTGAAGGACAGGGTGGGATGAGCGACGGTTCAGCGCCAAACAAGGCATGCTTCAGGATGCGCCTTCCCGCCACCTCGGCCAATCTCGGCTCGGGCTTCGACGCCGTGGCCGTGGCTCTGGATTTCTATCTGGAGATGGAGGCCGAGCCGGCCGCGGAGTTTTCAATTGCCGCAACCGGGCGCGACAGCGAACGCTGCGGGCGCCTGCAGGACAATCTTGTCCTCGAAACCTACAAGGAACTGCTCCTCAGTCACGGGCGGCAGGTTGTGCCTTTGGCGATTCGCATGAACAACCAGATTCCCCTGGGAATGGGCTGCGGCTCGTCGGCGGCCGGGCGGCTGGCGGCCATCGCGCTGGCTGTTCACTTTGGCAGCCTCCGGTGGAGCGGCGAGCGCATCCTGGAGGAGGCTTGCGTACGGGAAGGCCATCCGGACAACGCCTCGGCGTGCTGGCTGGGCGGCTTTGTGACCGCCGCTTTTGAGGGCAGAACCGTGCATGTGGCGCGGGTGACGCCGCCGGCCGAATGGCGAGCCATTCTCGTTCTTCCCGCGGAGCCGCTGGCGACCAGCAAGGCTCGCGCCATGCTGCCCGAGTGCTACTCCCGCGACGATGCTGTGGCCAACATTCAGTCCGTGGCCATGCTGGGGCTCGCCTTTGCCCAGGGCCGGGCCGACCTGCTGCGCATCGCCATGAGGGACCGCATTCACCAGCCTTATCGCGTTCCGTTCTGCCCGCTGCTGCCGCGTCTGCTGCCCCTGGGCGGAGAGCACGGCATTCTGGGTGCGGCATTGAGCGGCGCGGGACCTTCCATGCTGACGATCATAGGCGGCGAGGGGAACCTGGCGGAGGCTTCGGAGGCCATTCTCAACGCGGTTGATGATCTGCCGGAGCCGGAGTTGCTGGTCTGCCGTTTTTTGTCCAACGGGGCAAGCCAGCCGCTTGAACCCAGCCTCGCATGAAGTCGTTGAGACGCCCGCGCACCTGTCGATGAAGCTGTTAACTTAGTAGTAATCCTCTCTTCGTCCCTGTTGCCTTTCCAGTCAATCACCCATTGGTTTTCCGGCTTATCCCCTGTTGGTTATAGGTTCGTGTTATTACCTAAGATTGCTTGCGTTTCAGCCCGAAAAGACCTAGATTCGCAGCGTGGGCAGTTCTGGGGGAGGGCTGCTCTAGCGCCCGTGATCCTCTCAGGATCCGGGCGCTTCTTATTTCGCCTGGCGCTCGAAGCGATTCGAGTAAGTCTATATACCATAACTACTATTTCGGACCGGCATGTGAAACGGCCGCCTCTTTGCCGTTTACCTCCTCAGGCGCGGTTTGCGACTTTCCTCCGGGCTGCCGCATCCCATGGATGTGGGGCGTTATACTCGGAGATGTGCGAATGCCGCGGGGAGAATCATGGCTGGACCGGGAGTCTTTGAAGTCAGCGATGCAACGTTCGATCAGGAGGTGCTCAAGAGCGAGCAGCCGGTTCTGGTGGATTTCTGGGCCGTTTGGTGCGGTCCGTGCAAGGCCATCGCACCCGTCGTCGACGGCTTGGCGGCCGCGTTTGCAGGCAAGTTGAAGGTGGCCAAGGTGAATGTGGACGAAAACGGCGCAACCCCGTCGCGATACGGCATTCGCGGGATTCCCTCCCTCCTGTTCTTCAAGGGCGGCAACGTGGTAGATCAGGTTGTCGGCTATGTTCCCCAGCACGAAATTGAAGAGAAGGTCAAGCGGCTGCTGGCGTGATCTGGGGCCGCACGACCGGCGAGTAATCAAAAGAAAGGCTCGGCAGGCTCGCCGGGCCTTTTTTGCGGCGATCTCTTCCTCAGTCGCTCTTCCCCGTGTTCCCTTGCGCTTCGGAGGGCAAATCCAGCGCCACCAGCGCAAAGCGCGTCTTGCCGTCCCTGGGATTGTCGAAGCCCACAATATGCTGATGCCGCTTCGATCCCGCCTTCAACAGCAGGCCGTTCTTGCTCACGCCATAGTCCCCGTGATCGATCTGGACTTTGGTGTTCTTGACGTCCTCGCAGGTCAGCCCCTCCGAGGTCGCGGTCGGGGTACCCACCGGGGCATTGCCCTGGCAAGTAATTACGTCGCCGTAGCGGCCCAGAGCCTTCTTGTAGAAGGCGGTTACCTGCTCCTCGGTGTCGGGTGTTGCATAGGAAACCGCCCGCACCCGCAGCGACCATTCGCCAAAGCCCAGCTGGACGTCCGCCGACTTGTCCTTTTCGTTGTCCGCCACTTGCTGGGCGCCGGGATAGACCGGCAGTCCCAGGTCCGCGGCCGAGGTCTGGCCGGTGTTTACGTGAACGCCTCCAAAGGGCGTGTCCACCTGGACGTTCTTATCCTCACCATTGGCGCCCTTTTCAACGTTGACCCTGCATCCCGCAAGCCCGGCAGCCAATGCCAGGCTGGCCGCCAAAGCTGCCGCACCGCAAACGCTGTTCCGCATCATGGCAATCGCCCTCTCGCCAGCTAATACGTCCGCATTTGATGAAAGGTTCCGGGAATCGCTTTGCGCGACGACATCTCTAGGGGGACTCTGAACAAGTCCTTGCCGAGCAGCCGACATTCCCTCAGGGGCTGAAGCCCAGTAATTCTGTGGGCCATTTGCGGCACGACTGAAGTCGTGCCCTTTCAAGGCTGGTGATCATCTGGACTCGTTCAGAGGCTTCCTAGAAGCTCTCGTGACGCGGAGCGCTGCGTTGCGCCTCGGCCTCGCGCGCCAGAACGCGGCGGTTGAACTCGTGAATCACGCGCGCCACGTAGGCCGCGGTTTCGCGGTAGGGCGGGATGCCGCGATATTTGTCCACCGCCGCCGGTCCGGCGTTGTAGGCGGCCAGCGCCAGAGCCAGGTTTTCGTGGTAGCGGGTGAGCAGCGCATCCAGATAGGTCGAACCGCCGCGCACATTCTCTTCCGGCTTGAAGCTGTCTTTCACGCCCAGCCCGGCGGCGGTGGCGGGCATCAACTGCATCAGGCCGCGAGCTCCGGCCGGGCTAACGGCGCGGGTGTTGCCCCCGCTTTCGGCCTTCACCAGGCTGGCCAGCAGGTCCACGTCCAGGTTGTGCTCCCTGCCTGCCCTGCCGAGCACCTCGCCCAAATCCGCCTGGCTGAGCTTGCC
>JBEKPA010000358.1:0-3514 GCA_049521195.1 Occallatibacter sp. | reverse complement strand
GTTATCCTGTCTGCCATGGAACTGATCTTCTTAGTACGCGAGAAGGAGACGGGCGGCTACCTGGCGCGGGCGCCGGGCCACTCGATCGTTGCCGAAGCCGATAGCTGGGCAGCGCTGCGCGAGAAGGCGGCGAAGGCGGCAAGCCTGCACTTCAAGGATGCGCCCGCGCGGCCGGAGCTTATCCGGCTGCATCTGGTGAAGGATGAGCTGATTGCCGCCCGTACTGGCGAGCCGGTCAGCGAAACCGCGCCCGAAGCGTGGCTGCGGGAGCTGGAGCCTGCGCTCGCGACCGCGCCCGAACTCGAAGGCGTGCTCGCCGAACTCTCCCGCCGCGAGCCCATCTTTCATCGCCCTGAATTCGGAACCTCGCGCGCCGATTTCGAGCGCATGACGGCGGAAGATTACTGGGAGACCGGAGCCTCCGGACGCCGCTACTCCCGCCAGTCCGTGCTGGACGGCCTGGAGGAGCGATTCTCCGTCCCTCACGCCGACGTTTGGGAGACGAGCGGCTTCCATTGCCGCAGGCTGAGCGAGGATATCTATCTGCTGACCTACACGCTGCTCCAGGACCACCAGCGCCTCACCAGGCGGGCAACCATCTGGCAGCAGACTCCCGGTGGCTGGAAGATCGTCTACCACCAGGGAACCATCGTTCAGGACGCGTGATGAGGGCGGCCAATCGGCGGGCGCCTATTTGTCCCGCGCCACCACAAAATCAGGCGCCCAGAGCAAAGCGCGCTTGAACTCGGAGTCGGCAAACTGAGCCAGCGCCTGGCGGCTCTGCTCGGCGTAGCGGTCGGCCACGCCCATCGCGTACTCCACCGAGCCGTTCCGGGCCAGAATATCGCGAATCTTCTCCCGGCTGACGTTCTCAAAGCTGCGGTCGTCCAGAACCCGCTGAATGATCCTGCGGTCGGCAGCGGTGCCGTGGTCGATGGAGTGGATCACCGCCAGCGTGGCCTTGCCCTCGCGCAGGTCGCTGGCCACGGGCTTGCCCAGAACCTCTTCGGTGGCCGTCAAGTCGAGCACGTCGTCCACGATCTGGAAGGCCAGACCCACGGCCCGGCCATAGGTTGCAAGGCTCGTCTCCTCGGCCTCGGTGGCGCCGGCCAGCACCGCGCCCAGCCGCATGGAAACCGAGAACAAGCACGCGCTTTTGCGAAAGATCAGGTCGTAGTACTCGGCCTCGCTGACGGCTCGCCCCAGCTTCTGAATCTGCAACAGCTCGCCCTCGACCATCTGCTGCGTAAGGCCGATGAGCAGGTCGAGCACGCGCAGGTTCCGCTCTTTGAGCGCCACACTGAAGGCCTGCATGTACAGCCAGTCGCCGGCCAGCACGGACTTCTCATTACCCCAGGTGGTATTGGCCGAAGGGCGCCCGCGGCGCGTGTCGGCGCCGTCGATGATGTCGTCGTGAACCAGCGTCGCGGTGTGCACCATTTCCACCACCGCTCCCAGGCGGATGGCGCTTTGGCCGGAGTAGCCGAGCAAATGCGCGGAGAGCAGCAGCAGCGTGGGCCGGATTCGCTTGCCGCCGCCCTCGCGCAGGTATTCGGCAATCTCCGTGATGGTGCTGACGCCGGAGGCGGCGTCGCGGCCCAGCTCCTGCTCGATCGCCACCAGGTCGTCTCGCAGCAGGTCGAAGACCTCTCTCGCCGTCGGTATTGCCAATGTGCTCAAAGCTCTCCGGTTCTCGCGCTTTATCCTACAGTGCTGCTGCTACTCTCTTCTTGCTGAACTTCTGGAAAGGCTGCTCCACCGCAGGTGGTCAAACAGCGGGCTGTCCTGTCCCGGCTTCCTCTTGCTCAATCTCCGCCAGGTATGCCGAAACCTCCCGGCGCGGTATGCGCCTATACAGGCTCAGCAGCCTCGCGCAATCGCAACCAAATCCAAGGCGTTTTGCCTGGACGAGCAGCCGACGCTGTTGTGCATCCGGCCCCCCCCTAGGACCATGCCAAATCCCATTCAAATCCAACTCAGAACGTTCTTCGGGGGCTATGACAATCGATGGACATTCCCGTTCAAGCTGCTGGATGAATACCGGCAGAATGGGACGATACCATTCCCATTTCATAATGAGACGTCCTATTTCATTGTCCACGAATACCTGCTTACCTGAATCAAGCAACCTAGTGCTACAACCAAGTCCTCCAACGCTACACGGCAATGAACGGATGTCATTGGAATAACCTTCCGCGACCGTCTGAGTAGGTTCGATCACCAACGATTCGACTATTTTGGGCTTAGGCCCGTATAAAAACACTTCGACAGTTCGGACGGATATCGAAGCGATTTCCGAAGCTTCAAGCATGAGGACATCCGGCTCATTGAGGTCACCTTTCCCCCATCCTCGTCTCACAAACAGCAGAACATACATCCGGTCAGCACCGCCCGCAAGAACCCAGTTCAGGCGAGGGGATCTGCCGCGCCAAAGCAGGAATACATTTAACACAAGGAAAACCGGCATGCCGAGCCAGACCGCAGCCCGTGTCGAAACAATGAGGCTTACAGCGAGTGCGATCAACAGGCTCAGTACACAAGCAATGCACGCGAGAGTTAGCGCGGACCAAACCAAGCAAGCCAGTGCTCCCGCCGATGCGACGAACGTAGCTACTTCCGGTGAGTCAGATCGTACGAGTTTCATCGTCTTTTTTGAACTCCCCTACTAGAATCCAAATGCTTAATTCGTCCGGTAGTTCGTGAATTGCAACTCCAAACCCAGATCCTTGCCGCGCAGCAGGGCGATGATGGCCTGCAGTTCGTCGCGGTCCTTGCTCGATATTCTCACCGTATCGCCCTGGATGCTGGCCTGCGCCTTCTTCTTCGCGTCCTTGACCAGGCGAACGATCTCCTTGGCCTTTTCCACCGGGATGCCCTGCTGCAGCTTGATCTTCTGGCGCACTCTCTTGCCCGAGGCCTCCTCCAGCTTTTCGTAGGTCAGATTCTTCAGCGAGACGCCGCGCTTGACCAGCTTCTGCCCCAGAATCTCCTTGACTGCCTCCAGCTTGTACTCCCCCGAAGAGGCCAACTGGATTGCCTCGCTGCCCTCCAGCGCGATCTCCGAGTGGGAATCCTTCAGGTCGAAGCGCTGGCGAACCTCTTTCATCGCCTGGTCGATGGCGTTGCGGACCTCTTGGATATCCACCTTGCTCACAATGTCGAACGAGTTTTCCTGGGCCATCTCTTCTTCCCTCAATCCTCAAAAGGCTGCTGCATGCAATGCCCTGCGTGCAATGCCTCTATCAGTCTCCCACGTCCGGCTGGAGGTGAAACAGCCGGAAGAAGTTTTTCGTGGTCGCCGAGGCGATTTCTTCCTTCTCAAGGCGCAAAAGCCCGGCCAAAACCAGGGCCGTCTGCGCGACCCAGGCCGGCTCGTTGCGCTTGCCGCGATGGGGCGCGGGAGCCAGCCAGGGGGCGTCGGTCTCCACCAGGAGGCTGTCGAGGGGCAGGCGGGCGGCCACGTCGCGCAGGGGCTGGGCCTTGGGGTAGGTCAGATTTCCCGCGAACGAGACCA
>JBEKPA010000357.1:0-3520 GCA_049521195.1 Occallatibacter sp. | reverse complement strand
ATCCGACTCCGTTTCCATCCGGGCACGAGCGGGCGATCCTGCTGCACTCACATGCCCTGGTGTCTTCGATCGTTAACGGTCGTTTCAACAACGGCTCTCACAACCATCTTCCACCCGCCGTTGACACTGTGGCCGCCGGCCACACTCAAAACGCCGGCCGCCCCCACGATGAAAGCCGGAAACCGGGTAGCGCTCCACCCTCCCTGCCTTCCTCATCGTCCGAACACCCTTAATTCAGGCGTCAATTGTCAACTTCACCCGCTCAATCCGGATCGATACACGGCAGCACGATTGCTTCGTCCTGCCGTGCCCCGGATGCCCCCTGGCTCTTAGTGCGCTGCCGTGGAGGCGCTGGTGATGTCGACCTGGGCTTTGCTCCAGATCGAGCTGATGTTGTTGCCGATGGTCACATACGCGGCCCCGGCGGCCAGAGCGACGAAAGCCAGCAGGAGGGTGTATTCCACCATGTCCTGGCCTTCCTCGTCCTTCAGGAAATTCTTCAAATAAGACATGTCTCAATTGCTCCTTCAGTTGTGGTGGGTCAATTGCCCACTCTGGGGGGACGGTTTCATGGCCGCATGGCCACGATCGCTCCCGCTCTGCGGTGGAGAGGCGGGAACTAAACAAAGAAGTTCGTTCGATGGCTGAAAAATAATGGCCGCGCCATCATCGTAAACCACGCGCCAACGCTTCGTCTCTTTCATCGTGCTGGCCAATGCCGAGTCGCCGGGGAGCAGAACTGTGTCGACGCTGAACTTATCCAGTTGTTGCTGCCAGTCGTAGCGGCCATTCACAATCCGGAGCCAGTCCTCCCCGAACTTCGGGCCGTAGAAATCACTGCGTCCATCTACGAAAACCTTGAGCCGCGGGTAGAACCGATAAATCAGATACCCGCCCCACTGGTCATGGGCGAAGATCCGGACGGAGGTGCAGTGCGAGAGAAAGCGGTCCGCAGCGACGACCGGGAATCTGTCGCTCAGGAACTGCGCGTGGAACGCCGCGGGCGGGTTCGCCGCCAGGCTTACGGCGGCAATTAGCGCCACCGGTACCGCGCTTACAAGATGCACCCGCCAATGCCGCTCCATCGTCCAAACTTCACTCCCCACTTCGAGAAACGAGGCCACGGCCCGCTTCAGCCTGACGCTGGTGTCCGAGTTCTGCAAAACTGACAGCATCTCCTGTAACGCTTGCGCGATCGGCGGAATGGCCGCAATTAGAAAAATAGGAATGTTACGGCCAGAGTATAACGCCAGCCACCACCATCCAAGAATAAGAATCGCAAGACCAAATTCCTTCCTCATCAGGTGCCAGAATGCGGCCGCCGCACCCAGCGCCAGAATTATACCAAAGCAGGAGCCCGTCGGATGATGAAAACTGAGCGACTGGAACTCATTGACAGTCTGAGCGTGGTTTTCCTGGAACAGATATCGGAATATGTGGGCGTGCAACTGGTAGCCGTAGGGATTCACCAAACTGCAAATAAGGCAGCCTGCGGCGGTCAGAACGTACGGTATTACCCGACCCAGGCGCACTTTCGCCCACATCGGATCCCGCTCGACCAGCCAGCCGCACATTTCTCCCGCCGCCAATGCGCCCAGGAAACCAATGCCCACGAAAAAAGCTCCATGCATGTTGACCCAGACTACTGTTAGCGGCGGCAGCCACCACAACAAAGCGACCTTGCCGTCGCGAACCCGGTCCAGAATGGCCATGAAGATAGCCGCAAACAGGAGCGTCACCAGGTGCGGGCGCGCATGCCAGTGAATCGTGGACAGGTACGCCCCCAGCCACACCAGGCCGAAAACCAACAGCGCGTTGTCGCAGCGGCGCAGCGCCGTGCGCAGCACCAGCACCAGCGCGGCGCTGATCACCAGCAGCGAGACGAGCACCACCCCCGCCAGCCCGGTCTGGGCGTGGATCCAACCGAAACACAGGTCCCACAGCCATTCCCAGGCGAACCACGGCTGGCCCGCCTTAGTGTAGGAGAACATGTCCGTCGTCGGTACCCGGCCGTTGGCGAGAATCCACTCGCCGGTTCTCAGGTGCCAACCCGTGTCGCTATCACCCAGCAGAAACGACATGCCTTGCTGGCTCCGCAACACGAAGATAAAGGGCATCAGAATCACGATGTCCGTCAGTCCCGGCAGCACATGGATCAGCGGACTGACCCGCGGAACTGCTCCTGTGTCCGCGCTCGAGCCCGGCACACTGGCGGCCCCCACTGCGCTCATGAGACCGACCTCATGGCGCGCTTGCCGCGCGCGTTCGAGCACCCCGCCGCTTCGCGCGCCACGCTGAATCGTGTCGGACGCAGGTCCATGCGGCCAATGGAGATCGTCACTCTGACCAGGTCCCCGGGCAGGGGCACTACCAAGTCGACGCGGCCCTGGCAGTAAATGCACCGGGGCTGGAACGGATGCAGCTTGGGTAAATCCACTTCCAGGATGATGTGATCGCTTTTCTTGATCTCGCCATGTGCCCACTCCGCCCATCGCGCACGCACAATCGCCCGGTTGCGGCTGATTCTCTCCGTCCAGGCCGGGAGTGCGTCAGCCAACGGGGAGTCAGCTTGAATTCGCGATGGCAAGCTCACTTCAAAGAGCACTTCTTGGCGTCCTAATTAACAAGCTAAGTTGAAGTTTAGACAGCTAGTTCGCTTTCGTCAATACTCCGTTTAGTTAGTAGGCTGGATCCCCGCCACCGAAATTTGGCAGAATTGTACACAATCAAGGGGCGTGATTCCCTATAATGCTCCGGCTCCACAATGAACTTCAATGGCTAAGTACTGAGATCTCCTAATCGCCAGGATATATGTGCTTTTTGTTCTAGTACTAGTAGCGCCCTAGGATAGTACTAATCCCACTAACGTACCTCATGACCGGGTGGTTCTTGACACTGCGCATCACGAGTGCTATTTTCGGGACGCAGGGGAAGGTGCGTGAAAAGTTTTGTGATGACACATTCCGCTATGACTCGGAGGCATAGAAGGCGCACATCGTCGGGCCAATCGATGGTTGAGGCGACCTTTGTTCTGATGGCGTTCATCGCATTTATTTTCCTGATAATCGATATGACGTGGGGCCTGCTCGCCAAAGAAGCGCTGCAGAATGGCGTCCGGGCCGGCGTGCGTTATGCCGTAACTTCCCAAACGTCGGGCAGCCTCGGACAAGTCGCCTCGATTCAGAAGGAGGTCGAGCAGCAGGCCATGGGATTCATCTCCGACGCCCAGGCCAGCTCGCTGGTTAGCGTCTGTTTCTATTCGGTCACCTCCAATCCGCCGACGTCGCTTGGTTGCGGGACGGGCGCGACCGCAAGCTCTGTTGGACCTGCCAATTCCGGTGGCAACCTGGTGACTGTTTCAGTCACCAACTACCCCTTCAATCCGATAGTGTCCCTGTACATGAGTTCCGGCCCCATCTCGATCACCGTCAGCTCCAGCGATCTGATCGAATCGAGCGGCACGGGGGGCGTTCCTCCATCACTATAGAGGGCCAACTGAAATGGATAAGGCTTTGAAGCA
>JBEKPA010000356.1:0-3526 GCA_049521195.1 Occallatibacter sp. | reverse complement strand
GCGTCCGCGATCGTCGAACATGGCGCGGACCTTGCCGAAGGTGTTGCCGACGATGTAGCTGTCGTTGAGGTGGAGGGTTCCGTCCTGGACCAGAACGGTGGCCACTGCGCCGCGGCCGCGGTCGAGCTTGGCTTCGATGACGGAGCCGACGGCCTTGCGGCCCGGGGTCGCTTTGGGGGCGCGGAGGTCGGAGACCAGGCAGATCATCTCCAGCAGCAGGTCGAGGTTGATGCGCTTCTTGGCGGAGACTTCGACGAAGACGGTTCCCTCCCCGCCGCCGGCCCACTCTTCCGGAATCAGTCCGCGGTCGGCGAGCTGCTTCTTGACGCGCTCGGGGTTGGCTTCGGGCTTGTCGATCTTGTTGACGGCGACAATGATGGGGACGCCGGCGGCCTTGGCGTGGTCGATGGCCTCGAGGGTCTGGGGCATGACGCCGTCGTCGGCGGCCACCACCACCACCACGATGTCGGTGACTTTGGCGCCGCGGGCTCTCATGCGCGTAAAGGCTTCGTGGCCCGGGGTATCGAGGAAGACGATCTCGCGGCCGTAAGCCGGCGAACCTTCCTTGGCAAAACGGACCTTGTAGGCGCCGATGTGCTGGGTGATGCCGCCGGCCTCGCCCGCGGCGACGTCGGTTTTGCGAATGGCGTCGAGCAGGGAGGTCTTGCCGTGATCGACATGGCCCATGACGGTGACGACGGGGGAGCGGGGGACTTCGAGCTCGCCGGTATTCTCGGCCTCGAGAACCTCTTCGATGGACTGGTTGGCGATCTCCTCTTCGTAGCTGATCACGATGGCGGCGGCGCCGAACTTGGCAGCGACATCTTTGACCATTTCGGCGTCGAGGGACTGGTTGACGGTGACGAAGACGCCTTTCATGAGCAGCGTTGCGATGAGGTCCTTGGCGCGAACATCGAGCTTCTCAGCCAGATCCTTGACGCTGATGCCTTCAGTCACGGTAATTTCGCGGGTGATGGGCAGCGGCTCGCCGCCGTATTGCACTCCGCCATAACGCGGCGGCGGCACAAAGCCCTTCATCGGGCCTTCTTTGGTCTTGGGATACTGCTGGGCACGGCCGCCCCGGCCTCTGGATGGGGCGCGCGCCGGGCGCGGAGCCTCGCCGGTGGGTGGCGCGGCGCCGCCGGGACGGGGAGGACCGCCGAAGCCGCCTGGACGGGGTGCTCCAAAGCCGGGGCGAGCGCCAACGCCGGGACGAGCGCCGGGAACACCGGGAGCGCCGGCGCCGGCGTAGCCGCCTGCGGTGGTGCGCGTGGGATGCTTGGGGCGCGGACCGCCTGGGGTTTGGCCGGCGGGCGCAAGTGGGCCGCCGGCAGTGCGCTGGGGATAGCCGCCAGGACCGCTCGAGGGCCTGCTGCGGTCGAAGATGGGCTTGCCGCGTTGAATGCCCGCGCCAGGGGCCTGGTTGCCGGTCCCCGCGGCAAGGGCCTCGGTGGGAGCCGGTTTGGGTGCCTTGTAGACAGGGCGAGGGCCGGTTTGGGGCATGACCATGCGGCGGGCAGGCAGGGCCGTTGTGGGCGACGCGGCGTGAACATGACCCTGGGCGCGACGCCCCTGACCAGGGGCGGGCGGGGCAGCAGGCTCGTCTTCGCCTGCAAAAGCGGGGATTGGCTCAAAAACCTCCGGCGCGGCGAGGAGTGCTTCAGGGTAGGGCGGAGCGGCAACGGCTGCGGACTCTGCCGCGGGGAAGGGAAGCGCGGGCTCGACGGCGGGCGCAGACGGCAGAGCGGACGCAGCGGAAGCGACACGCTCAGGGGCGGCTGTCGCTGCCGCGGGCGGCGCAGCGGCCAGCGGCTCGGCAGCGTGCGGCTGGTCTTCGTGGGGGGCTGAAGTGGGAGTTGGGGGCGCGGCTGGAGCCAGGGGCGGTTTGACCGCGACGGCTGCCGGTGGCGCAACTACGACGACCGCACGGGGCGGAGCAGCCGCGCTTGCCGGAGCCTTGGCGACCACCGGGCCGGCGGGCGGGCGGGAGGCAATGGCGGGCGGAGCCGGAGGAACGACAATGGGCGGCGCGGAACGCGGCTGAGGAACGACCCGGCGCGGTTCTGGGCGGGCCGGCTGCGGCGCGGCGGCCGCTGCTGGCGGAGCTGGAGGCCGAGCTGGAGCGGGCGGGGGCGGCGTCCGCACCGAAGCAGCAGGCACACGGCTCTGGCGCGCCGCTTGCTCTTCCTTCTGCTTGGCGGCCAAAACGGCCTTGAGCGCGTCGCCGGGCTTGGAAACGTGGGAGAGATCGATCTTGGGCGTGACGACCTGAGCGGCGCGCGAGGGCGCGGCGGCGCTCTGGCCGCCGGACCGCGACCCTCGCTCAAACTGCGCGCGAACCTTGTCCGCCTCGTGATCCTCCAGGGAACTGGAGTGGGTCTTGCCCTTGTCCAGGCCGAGTTCCGCCAATACGTCAAGAATCTGCCTGCTCTTGACTTCCATCTCGCGCGCGAGATCGTTGATACGAACCTTGCTCATCCGCCTCTTTTCAGAATGTGCTGCCCAAAGCCCTTAGTCGTCCGCCGCGGCGGACTACCTCATGGCAATGGCTGTCGTTGAGAATCCGATTGTTGCCGGACCGGCCTTGAAGGACGCGCATATTACTCGCCGTCCTCTTTGTCCGCCCGTTCGTCCGATGTTGCTCCTTCGGTTTCAATCTCTTCCAGCAGCGGCTCTTCCGCGCTTTGCGCATCCTGCTCCAGCGCTTCAGCCGGCCGGTCTTCCAGGGTCTCGACTTCGGCTTCGTCGGGAATCTCCTCGACGGCCGCTTCGGCCCCGGTAAGGGATTCGATTTCTCCTTCGGCGGCGCTGAGGTTCTCCGCTTCTGTGATGACCGCGGCGTCGTTCTCGGCTTCCGCCTGGTCCGTATCCAGAACCGCTTCGCTCGCTTCCTCCGGCTCTTCCGATTCCTCGCCTTCCGCCTCCGGGGCTTCGCCCTCTTCAAAGTGGCCGAAGTAGTGGCGCACAGCCACGCTGATGCGCTCCAGAGTTTTTTCGCCGATGCCGGGAATCTCTTCGAGCTGCTCGGGGGTCATGTCGGCCAGGGTTTCGACGGTGGTGATGCCGGCTGTGACGAGCTTCTGAATGATGCCGTCTCCCAGCTCGGAGACCTGCTCGATGGGAGTGGCGGGACCGCCGGAGAGGGCCTGCATCTGCTGCTCGACCTCCTGGCGCTTCTCCTCTTCGCTCTTGATGTCGATCTTCCAGCCCAACAGCTTGGCCGCCAGGCGGACATTCTGGCCCTTCTTTCCAATAGCCAGGGACAGTTGCGTGTCGTCGACGATCACTTCGAGCTGCTTGTCGGCGAGATTGGAGACCGAGACCCGGCTGACCTTGGCCGGCTGGAGGGCCTTCTGGGCGAAGGTGGTGATCTCGTCGCTGAACTCGATGATGTCGATCTTCTCGCCGCGGAGTTCGCGGATGATGGACTGCACGCGCATGCCCTTCATGCCGACGCAGGCGCCCACGGGATCAACGTCCTTGTCGCGGCTCTGGACGGCGATCTTGGTGCGCTCGCCGGCCTCGC
>JBEKPA010000355.1:0-3536 GCA_049521195.1 Occallatibacter sp. | reverse complement strand
CGCATCCTCGAGAGCTAGCTCGGCAACGAAGGGGCGGGCGGCCAGGCCCTCCCGTACACATACCGGAAAGTGTCGGCGAGCCGGTAAAGGGTTTGAATCCGGTGTACTTAATCCGGCAACGGGACTGGCCGCAAAGAATCGCAACCTAACCGGTTGCCACAACGCGAGTCGGACGGCTGGACGCCCAGTCCCCGGCGCTACAGCGAGGAAATCATGGCAAAGAATCTATCGAGTCTGCGTGCGCCCAGGAAGGCCAACGAGGCGCGCAAGCGTGTGGGCCGGGGCATGGGATCCGGCATGGGAAAGACGTCGACCCGCGGCCACAAGGGCCAGGGTTCGCGCACCGGCTTCAGCCTGATGCGCGGCTTTGAGGGCGGCCAGATGCCGCTGCATCGCCGGCTGCCCAAGCGCGGATTTACGAACATATTCCGCACCGAGTACACGGTGGTGAACCTGGACCGGATTGCGGCCTTGGAAGTGGCTGAGATCGGGCTGGAGGACTACGAGAAGCTGGGCCTGGCGTCGAGCAAGAAGGCGCTGATCAAAATCCTCGGCTCGGGCGAGCTGACCTCGGCCATCATCATTCACGCGCACAGGTTTTCGAAATCGGCCGTCGAAAAGATCGAAAAGGCGGGAGGCAAAGCTGTGGTGCTCGGCGGGCCGGCGACGCCCGCGGCGGCCTAGTCGTGGGGTTGGTGCAGTATCCCAGGTCCCAGAATCGGGACCTGGGGCACCCAAACAAAGGTGAAATGGCCTCCCCGGTCTCAACGCGAGACCTGGGGCACCCAGGCGGTCGGTAAGGACACAGCGGCTCAGTTGCGGGTAAGATAATCAGTGGCAGAGATTCAAGTGGCGGCAAACGCCCTGAAGCGGATAAGCAAACATGTTTGAGAATTTTCTCGATAAGTTTCTCAATATCTTCCGGATTCCCGACCTGCGCAAGCGAG
This sequence comes from Occallatibacter sp., assembly GCA_049521195.1. GTDB lineage: Bacteria > Acidobacteriota > Terriglobia > Terriglobales > Acidobacteriaceae > Telmatobacter. Next base: position 2,589 of record JBEKPA010000355.1, on the reverse strand, counting down.
TGCTGTTCACGTTCGGCATTCTGGCCGTCTACCGTCTCGGCTCGCATATTCCCACTCCAGGCGTGAACGGCCATCTACTGGAACAGCTCTTCAACCAGCAGAGCGGGTCGTCGCTGGGGCTGATGGACCTGTTCGGCGGCGGCAACCTGCGCCGCATGACGGTTTTTGCCCTGGGCATCATGCCTTACATCACGGCCTCAATCATCTTCCAGCTCCTCACCGTGGTCTATGAGCCGCTGGCGAAGATCCAGAAGGAAGGCGAGTTGGGGCGGCGGAAGATCACGCAATGGACCCGTTATTTGACGGTGATTCTAGGCGCTTTGCAGTCGATCGGCATCGCGGCCATTCTCACCAAGCAAGGCCTGGTGCTGCATCCAGGCATTGCCTTCAGCATGATGACGGTGCTGACGCTGACCACGGGCACGGCCTTCATCATGTGGCTGGGCGAGCAGATTACCGATCGCGGCATCGGCAACGGCATGAGCCTGCTGATCTTTGCCGGTATCGTCGCCGGCCTGCCGCACGGTGTGGGCGAGTTGGTTCAGAAGATCCAAACCAATGCCTGGGGTCCGCTGACGTTCATCGCGGTGCTGGCGATGGTGGCGGCCATGGCGGCCATCGTGGGTTTCATCGTCTTTGTGGAGCGGAGCGAGCGGCGCATTCCCATCCAGAGCGCGCGGCGCATCGTGGGCCGGCGCATGATGGGCGGGCAATCCAGCCATCTGCCGCTCAAGGTGAACGCCGGCGGCGTGATGCCGGTGATCTTCGCCAGCTCGATTCTTTCCGCTCCCATGCTCTTCGCGCAGGTGGAGTGGGTACAGAACAATCGCTTTCTCCAGCCCATCGTTCAGGCGCTCGCGCCCGGCTATCCGTGGTACGTGGCCCTGAATATGCTGGGCATCATCTTCTTTGCCTACTTCTATATCTCAATCGTGATGAAGCCGGACGACATAGCCGACAACTTTCGCAAGTCGGGGTCGTTCATTCCCGGAATCAGGCCGGGCAAGCGCACCTCGGACTTCATCAACGACATTCTCACCCGGCTTACGCTGGTGGGCGGAATATATCTGATCGCGATCACGCTGGTACCCACCTTCATGATCTCGGGCATTCGCTTCGACAAGCTGTGGCTCATCGGTCGGGTCTTTGAGACTTTGCCGGCATGGACCACGCACGGCATGGGGGTCAACTTCTACTTTGGCGGCACCTCGCTTCTCATCGTGGTGGGTGTGGCCATGGATACGGTCAACCAGATCGAATCGCAGCTGATCATGAGGCACTATGACGGCTTTTCCCCGCGCTCCGGTCGTATACGCGGAAGGAAAACCTGGTAATGTCATCCTCTGTAAACGCAGTCGAGCAGGGCCGCGAGACGGGTCGCAAGACCCCTCCCGGCCCGATTCTATTATTGGGCGCGCCGGGCGTGGGCAAAGGAACCCAGGCCAAGGAACTGGTGAAGCTGTGGGGGATTCCGCAGATCTCCACCGGCGACCTGCTGCGCGCCAATGTGGCTCAGGGCACCGATCTGGGCCGGATCGCCAAGGAGATCATGGGGCGCGGGCAACTGGTCCCGGATACGCTGGTGAATGAGATGGTAGCGGTGCGCCTGGGGGAGCCGGACACCGCTAACGGATACATTCTGGACGGCTTTCCGCGGACGCTGCCGCAGGCCAACTGGCTGGACAGCCGCCTGGCCGCGCTGGCGCAGGGCCTGCCGGTGATTGCCGTCAGCATCCAAGTGGATTATAATCAGTTACTGCGCCGGATTACGGGGCGCAGGAATTGTCCTGTTTGCCAGCGCATCTACAACGTCTTCGGCAATCCGCCGAAGGTGGATGGAGCTTGCGACGTCGAGGGCGCGGCGCTGGTCCAGCGAGCCGACGACACGGAGAAGGTGTTCGCGGAGCGCATGCGCGCTTACGAAGCCATGACCGCGCCGGTTGTCGAGCACTACCGGGCTTTGGGACGTTTTGCGGAAGTGGATGGAGGCCGGCCGATCATTGAGATCGCGTCCGGCATTGTTGCCGCCGTGGAGCGGTTGCGGAGGTAGCGCAGCCGGACGGCGGGTTTGTGCGTAAGAAGCCAGTTGTCAGCGATCAGTCGTCAGTTTCCGCCCGCCGGGCTTACGACTGATCACTGACAACTGAAAACTGAAGGCTGGGTTAGTGGCGGTTGTACTGAAGTCGTCCCAGGAGATCGAGAAGATGCGCCGCGCGGGCCAGGTGGTGCGCGAGGTGCTGGAGTTGGTGCGCAGCCAGGTGAAGCCGGGGGCCACGACTCTGGATTTGGAGAAGGCCGCGGCAGGTCGGCTGGCCGAATTGGGAGTAAGGGCCGCCTTTAAGGGCTATCACGGGTTCCCGTGTGTGCTGTGCGCCTCGGTAAACAGTGAGGTGGTCCACGGCATACCGTCGCCCAAGCGGGTTCTGAAGGCCGGGGACATCGTTTCGCTGGATTTTGGGGCGGTGGTGGACGGTTATTACGGGGACGCGGCGATTACAGTGCCGGTGGGAATGATCGATGCGGACACCGAACGGCTTTTGGCGGTGACGGAAAGGTCGCTCGAGGCGGGTATTGCGGCGGTCAGGCCGG
>JBEKPA010000354.1:0-3554 GCA_049521195.1 Occallatibacter sp. | reverse complement strand
GTTGGGCGATCGTCTAATGGTAGGACAATGCCCTTTGGAGGCATTTGTCCAGGTTCGAATCCTGGTCGCCCAGCCAAGTTCTCGAAACACTAACCCCGGGAAGCAGCCAAAGCAAACCAGCTTGGAGGTGCACGGAGATGGAAGCGGAAACCATTACGGTGACGGCGGAAGACCCAATCGAGGACGGCGGGCAGGCAGCGGCAAAAGAGGCCGCTCAGTTTGCAGCCGCCGATGCGGCAACCAAGGCGAGGGAGGCCAAACTGGCGCCCGAGCGCAAGCGCAGCCGCAGCCTGAGCGAGGACAAGCGGTTCAAGCTCTTCAGCGGCACGGCCAACCGGCCGCTGGCCGATGAGATCGGCAGCCACATCGGCGTCAAGGTGGGCGAGTCCAAGATCCAGCGCTTTGCCGACGGCGAGGTCTACTTTCAACTGCTGGAGAACGTGCGCGGCGTGGATGTGTTTGTGGTGCAGCCCACCTGCTATCCGGTGGATCAGCACCTGGTGGAGCTTCTGGTGATGATCGACGCGCTCAAGCGGGCCTCGGCGGCCAGGATCACGGTGGTGGTGCCCTACTACGGCTACGCTCGCCAGGATCGCAAAGACCGCCCGCGCGTGGCCATCAGCGCCAAGCTCATCGCCGATCTGCTCACCACCGCCGGCGCCAACCGCGCTCTCTTCGTCGACTTGCACGCCGCGCAGATTCAGGGCTTTTTCAACATCCCCGTCGATCATCTCTTCGCCAGCCCGGTGCTGGTGAGCTACTATCGCGAACTCAACCTGCCCAGGCTGACCGTGGTTTCGCCGGACGCCGGCGGCGTGGAGCGGGCGCGCTTCTTTGCGCAGAAGATCGGGGCGCCTTTGGCCATTGTGGACAAGCGCCGCACGGACATCAACGTCAGCGAGGTCATGAACGTGATCGGCGATGTGAGCGGCCACAACTGCCTCATCATCGACGACATCATCGACACGGCCGGCACCCTGGTGAAGACCGTGGACGCGCTTTACGATGCCGGCGCGGCCGCTGTGTATGCCTGCGCCAGCCACGCCGTGCTTTCCGGCCCGGCCATCGACCGCATCGCCAACTCCCGCTTGGAACAGTTGATTGTCACCAACACTATTCCGCTGCGCGAGGCGGCGCAGAAGTTGCCCAAGATCAAAGTGCTCTCCATCGCCGGCCTGCTGGGCGCGGCCATTGAGAGCATCCACATGGAAACCAGCGTGAGTACGCTGTTTTCCTGAGAGATCGGAGATCAGGGGTCAGAGATCAAGGCACCGATCTTTGTCCGGAACAATCACACGCAGCCAGCAGGCAGGGGCTTTATCGGAGGTCAGGGAGCGGTTCTTCTGATCTCTGACCCCTGATCTCTGGCTCCAACAAACGGAGCGGACGCCCAAGCGGCCCGTGCCCGAAAGAAGGAAACGAGAGAGCGAATGCCAGAAGTGGTCGTAGCCAAGCCCCGTGAGGGCAAGTTCAACAAGAACGCAGCGCGCCGTGTGCGCTTTGCGGGCAAGATTCCCGCCGTGCTCTATGGTCCAGGGCACGCCCCGGTAGCCGTCGAGGTTGATCCCAAGCAGATTTCCCGGATTCTCTTTTCGGAAACCGGCCACAATACCATCTTCGACGTTGAAGTTGCCGGTCAGCCGGCAGCCAAGGCCATGATCGTCGATTTGCAGCGCGAGCCGATCAACGACCTGTTGATCCACATCGACCTCAAGCGCATCGCCCTGGACAAAGCCCTCCGCGTGAAAGTGCGCGTCAAGCTCTTGGGCATTCCGGTGGGCGTCAAGGCCGCAGGCGGCATTCTGGACCAGGTGATGCGCGAAGTCGAGGTCGAGTGCCTGCCCGCGGACATCCCCGCCAACATCGCCGTGGACGTGAGCAACCTGGAGATGTTTCAATCGCTGCGCATCAGCGACCTGCCCCACTCGGTGGCCGTCAGGTACCTGAATGCCGAGGATGCAACCGTAGCCCACGTGGTTTCGATCCGCGAAGAAGCGCCTACCGCGGCCGAGGTGGAAGCTGCCGCCGCTGCCGAGGCCGCCGCTGCTACCGCCGCAGCCGAACCCGAAGTTGCCAAGAAGGGCAAAGCCGAGGCCGACGCGGGAGCCAAGACGGCCGACGCGGGAGCCAAAAAGCCCGAGGCTGGCGGCAAGAAGCCCGAGGCGAAGAAATAAGCCTTGGCCGAAGAGACGGAGTCCGGCGGGCGGGTTGCTTCTTTGCTCAGCCCATTTTTGCCCGGTCCAGCCACCAGCCGTTTCCTGGTGGTGGGACTGGGCAACCCCGGCCCGGAGTATCTGTGGACCCCGCATAACGCCGGGTTCATGGCCATCGACCGCATCGCCCAGCAAGAGGGAGTTGCGGTCCAGAACCGGCGCTGCCGGGCCGTTACTGCAACCTGCCGCATGGCGGGGCGCGAGGTGGTCCTGGCCAAGCCGGAGACCTTCATGAACCTGAGCGGGCTGGCAGTGGCCGCTTTGGTTCGCGAGTTTGAGGCCGACCCAGCCAGGGATCTGCTCGTCATCCAAGACGAGCTGGACCTGACGCTGGGGACCTTCAAGATCAGGGAACGCGGTTCGCCGGCGGGCCACAACGGAGCCCGCAGCGTGACCGGCGCCTTGGGAAGCGAGGAGTGGTTGCGCCTCCGCATCGGGGTTGGGCTGGATCTGCCGCCCGAAGCGGTTGCTGCGGGCGTCCGGCGTCCAGGCAGGGATTATCTGCTCTCTCCGATGCGCAAGGCGGATTTGGCGGTGCTGGACGAGGTGCTTGACCGGGTATCGACGGCCGTGCGGCGCATCCTCGAATTGGGACCGGCAGCGGCGATGAACGAGTTCAACCGCCGCGAGCGAAACAGCCCGGCGGAGGAGTAGGCAAGGTTGCAAAGCAGGGTTGGCAGCCGGGGATGGACCTCGGCGATCCAGCGGAAAAGGAATAGAGATGGCTCGTGTGTATGAGGTGATGTTCATTGTTCGGCCCGATGTGGCCGAAGAGGATGCCGACAAGCTGATCGCCGGCTTTTCCACCACCGTCACCGGTGGCGGCGGGGCGGTCAAGACGGTCGAGAAGATGGGCAAGCGCAAGCTCGCCTACACGGTGCGCAAGTTCAACGAAGGCAACTACATTCTGCTCACCATCGAGGCCGACGGCGCGGTAGTGCTGGAGTTGGAGCGCCGTCTGCGCGTAACTGAGCCGGTGATCAAGTTCATCACCGTGCGCATCGACGAGGAAGAGAAGCGCCTGGCCAAGGTGAAGGCCCTGCGCGGCGTGCGCCGCACCGCCAACGCCGAACCCGCGCCCGCCCCCGTAGCCGCGGCCCCGGCCCCGGCCGAGCCGGCGCAAGCCAGCGCGTAAAAAGCGGGGAGCAAGGGAACAAGGGAACAAGATAACCTGAAATCGCGGATTGCGAAGTCCGTTTTTCTGAACCCTGACCCCTGAAACTGACCCCTAGAAAGATTCTCCGGCCGTGCCGGAACAACGAAGACAAAGAGGAAACACGATGCCTGAAGAAAACCAAGCCAAAGCGCCCGCTTCGTCGGAAGCGAACGCAGCACCACAAT
>JBEKPA010000353.1:0-6973 GCA_049521195.1 Occallatibacter sp. | reverse complement strand
AACTATGGCAACCCATCGTAACGCTTTGGGGATGGTTTCGGCAAGACGCGTGGCTCCCCCGCCCGAAATTGGCGCCCCAGGCCCGAAAAAGGCCCCCAGCTCATGAACGCCCGATTCGGTCCTGAGCGCAATCAGATCGTCCCGATTGAACAGCGCAGAACGCGGCCCGCCAAGGCTCAGCTCCCCCTCAAAACGGAGAACAACAACTGCGGTAGCTCATCCAGGCTGCTGCGCCGAAGGAATCCGCCGGTTGGCGTGGGGTATGGTCCGGGATTGCCAAACAGCTGCGTTGCCGCCTGGGGTGCATCTGTTCGAATGCTGCGGAATTTCGGTATTCGGAAGATGCGATTCCCGCGCCCCACGCAGTCAGACCTATGGAGTCTGGACCATTGGAAGTCAGTTTGACCGCGATTGCGATCAAATCCATTGGAACGACGAGACGCAACAAGGATATCGCGCACATGCACAGTTGACGCCTTGACCAGCCGCTTGCCAACATTCCGATGCCCGGCCGGCAAAAGCCGCACAAGCAGCACGTCCACCAAAAGATCGAGATAACCGGCAACCGTTCTGCCATCGCCGGGCAGACCACGCGGTAAGTTGTCCGCATTCAGAATCTTAGCCTGGTTGTGCGCCAGCGTCGTCCAGAAACGCCGAAGCGTCTCAGCCGAATTTGTGGGTCAGAATTGCGTAATGTCGCCCTTTAGGCACTTGACCCACAGAACGGCTTTCCGTGAAAAGAAGCGGATTACCGCTGGCCGACCCAAACCTCAATCCACAAGTTCCACTGTCGTACACGACTTGCGCACACTTTGGCAGTCCATGCGCGTCTGTAAGTCGTTGAAAAACCTGGTCTTGCTGCGCTGTCGTAGCAGACTCACAATCTGCTCTGGCGTATTCTTTTTCCCTCCTGCCATTCAAGGCTCCTTTGATACCAGTTTCTCGCATATCGACTGGTACAAAAGTCGCCGGGCACTCCAATCGTCAAACGCGCCAGCTCCGCACGAAGACGGCTGTTCTCCATCTACTCGGCAGTCACCTGCGGCTTGCTGCTGGCGCCCTTCAAGGTGCCAGCTCGATGTTCCCTGACCCAGTTGCCCAAGGTCTGTTCAACCGCGCCCAGACTGCGTGCCGCTGCCCCCTGACTCTGGCCCGACTCAACAAGCCGCGCCGCCTCTTGCTTGAACTCAAGCGTGTAGCGTCCCCGCTTCGACTTCCTCATCTTCGCTACCCTTTCGCATTAGAACCGCTCGCTAAGGGATACGTTTTGCGGAGGCAAAGTCAGTTTTTCTCCTAAGATGCTCGTCCCATTCGGCTGACGGGTCTTTAGAACTGTTGGGGGGTTGGACTGAGTCTATAATGGACCTGTATTTCTAGAACACATGCGTGAAGCATGGAGGGGCACAATGAGCACCAACCAGGAAGACCCCATCTCTGCGCCACACGCATTGTCTCAGTCGGAAACCACCGCTGCGGAGCCGCATGCAGATTGCTCTTCGACAACATCTCCGTGGCTGTGGTGGTGCATTGCGCTGCTGACGGCGTTGGGCTGCCTGGGATTTTCACGCGAGATCCATTCTCTCTGGATAGTTTGGACGACGGATCCACTGCGCTCCATCGGAATACTGATTCCGCCTGTCAGCCTGCTGCTGACCCTGCGCGTCTGGCGGCAGAGCGGATGGGAGATGCGGGGAACCTGGTGGGGCCTGCCACTGCTGGCATCCTCCTTCGCGGTGAGCGTGCTGAGAAGCTCGATTGTGATCTGGGTCGTTGCCAGCAATGGTATATTGGATTCCATCCCTGTTGCCATCCCCATCTTTCTCTACGGGTGCGGAGCGTTGCTGCTTCTTGCCGGACCGCGGACGGTGCGCAAGGCATGGTTTCCCCTTGGTTTGCTGCTGCTCTGCCAGCCGGTTCCCAGTGCCTTTAGCCTGCTGGATTTTCCTTTGCAACATGCAGCAGCGAACATCGCGCGTTCCTTTGCGACTCTGATTGGATTTGCGCCTTCCACGCCGCAATTGCGCCTTATGTTTTCGCCCAGGTTTGGCATGTTTATCGCGCCCGGATGCGACGGAATTCGCGGCGCCGTCACCATGGGCTATGTGGCGCTGCTGCTAGGCTATATGAAACGCGTCTCCTTGCGCCGCTGGATGGCCTACGTAGCGGGCGCCGTGCTGCTGGGATACCTCTTCAACTTCACTCGGCTCTGTGTGCTGGTTCTTTATTACCGCATGGCTCTGGGCCACCCCGCACTGGAGAGTGCGGCCAAATGGGCAGATTACTGTATTGGATCCAGCCTGTTTCTCTTCGCAACCTTGCTGGCTCTACGCCTCCTGCGCGGTCTGAAAGGAGCCGGTACCTCCCAGGCTGTATCGGCGATCGCCGCATCCAGTGCTCGATCCGGGGTTCGCATGCAAAGCCCGGTTCTGAAATGTGCAGCCTTTGCCGCAGTTGTAGGATTGGCGCTCGCGCTTCCGGGGTCTGCACTCAGAGACCATACCCAACATACGGCACTGCAGGTCTCCTATGCCGACCGGATGCCGAAGACCATCGGGGACTATGCACTGTCTCGCACCTGGTACGAGCAGATAGACGGGACCACCATGGTGCAAGCCGGAGCCTATTCTTTACCGGGGGCCGACGAGATCATCCTGGCCATATGGGTTTCTCCCAGTGGCAATCTCCACAATGGCAATGATTGCCTGATCGTGCGCGGCTTGCAGCCAACGGCCCTAAGCAGTTATCCATTTACCATGGCGCAGGGAAAGACAGTCGATTTCAGGACGGGGTTCTATAACGACGGAATCACGGATCGCATTGTAGCCAATGCCGTCTGCGGCCTTTCCTCGTGTATGCAATTCACGCCCGGCATCTTGGGCAGCAGGTTCGAGTTTGAGTACATGGCATTTGAACGGCAGAAAGCGCATCCCGTATCGTTCTGGGTGCGCATCGACAGACTTGCTTCCGAGGCGCCGGAGAGCAATGTGCATGCCCTTCTCACCACGGAGTTGCAGCGGTTTCTCGCGGGACTGGACGCATCCCAACTGAGCCAGTCGTTTCAATAGAATCACTGAGAAAACGGGGGGGGCGCACTAAATCGCTTTCTGAATGATTGGACAGGCTGCTCCGCCCCCGCCCTCTCACCGTCTCGATGAGTCGCAGCCGGTTATTCCTTGGCGGGTTGCTCTCCAGCAGAGCCCGCCTCCGCTTCACCAGCCGGTTTCATCTTCACGCCAACCGGCTGCAGATGTAAACCTTCATCACCAGGAGGTGGGGAAGTTTTCGACCGGCGAAATGCGGAATTTTTCAACCGGCGTTGACACCCCACCTTGTTGCGGCAACATGCCGTGGCCGCGCCGCCACCGATCGATATACCCGCGCCCGCCGCACCGCCCGATTCCCGTCCGAATAAATTTTCGGCTTGACTGTTTACGGTTCAAATTGAGATTTGTGCTCTCCCACCCTTGAATCAAAAAGCGATTCAAGGATGGGGCACCCAGCGTTTTGTTAACACTTGACCCGAAAATGCTCTAGTTAGAGAACTGCGCACATTGCAAGCGAGAATCCTCGGTGGCTGCTAGCCCATGGTCGTTCCCTAGCTTTGGCGACCGGAATTTCGCCGAAAGCCGCTGAATCAACGACGTTTAAGTAGCCTCCGGTGCGAGTCTCAAAGACTGCCCCGCGAGACGAGATCGGCTAGAACGATATTCTCCAAACCGGACAAAGAGACTTTAAGCTCCTGGGGACGACTCCGAGATCGGGGCGGCGGCCCGTTTGCACATTTCGGTCCACTCGGTCGCTCAGGATGGCAGCCAGGATCGTTGTACGAAGTCTTGCGTACAGCGACCCTGAAACCGCCCATAAAACCGCGCCGCTCCCCAGCGCCCTACTGCACGAACGTGGTGATGCTCGTCGCGGGAAGCGTGTAGTTGAATTGTCCGCCCGTGACGGTGACCGCCGACTCTGGCGCCAATCCGGCAGCGGAAGTGCTCTGGGTTGGCGTCATCGAGGAAATCCCCGTGGGGGCGTCGCTTAACGTGAAGTTAATCTCCTGCACGGTCGTGTTGGTGTTGATGGCCACGACCACGTAGTGCTGGGTGCCGCTCACGGTTCCTGTGTAAGCCGAAACATAGACACCACTAACCGGGTTTGCGGTCGCCGATGCGCGTACATAGCCGGGCTGAATGAACTTCGAGTACTGGCCCATGATCTCGCCCATCGGCTCCAAACTCCCGCCGAAGTCGACCAGGCCGCAGGTGCCGGCGTTGGTTGCACAAGTGCCGACCGAGTTGCCGAAAGCTCCCCACCAGACATAAGCGTTGTATTGGCCGTTGACCAGGGAGTCATGGATCGATATACCGTAGGGCGACAAGGCTTCAGCGAACGTGAGTTGCGCTGAGCTCAAGGGGCCGAACTCGGTCATCCAGATTTCTTTCGGGCTGTCCCCCGCAGGAATGGAGTAGGGGGCAGGCGAGACTCCATAGATGTGGCCGCCGATAATGCTGACGAGACCCTCCGCACTCGGGTCGTTGAGAGTCGCTGCGGCCTGAGCAGGGACGAAGCTCTCCGACTCCGGCATGATCAGCTTCGTGTGGTACGGGTCCGAGGTGATTGTGGAGGCGTTGTTTGCTACCCATGTATCCATCTGCTGGGGAGACCATAAGCAGGATTCGTAAGTAGTGTTCGCATCTGGCTCATTCTGCATGGAGACGGCGTAGAGGTCGAAGCCGGCGTTGGTATTGAAAAAGCTGACAAAATCCTCCAGATAAGTGGCATACGCGGCATAGTCCGTCGGATTCAGATAACCGCCGCAGTACCCGCTCCCCTCGGAGCAGGAACTGTACGGTTGGGATGTAGAACTTGTCTTCATGGATGCGGGCGCAGTCCAGGGGCTCGCAAAGACGATGGCCTTTGCGTTGGCTGCGACCGCTTCCTTACCGTTGGCCAGCTCCTCGTCCCATTGGTAGGTTTCATATGGATCATTATATTCGGTGCCGGTAGTGCCCGTTGCCGTGCCCTCGGGATCGATGCGCACGCGCAGGATACTGAGGTTGAGGCCGCTGGTTGGGCTGAACAGGGCCGTGGCCACTTTTGAGGGCATTTGCCCGAGCCATACCGACGCCCCACCGAAACCGCGGATGGTCTGATACGTGGTTCCGAAACTCACTGCCACCGCGCTCGGAGTGGCGTCGGTTGTGAAGGTCCACGTGTAGTTGGAGGCCAATGCGGCGCCCGTGGCGCCCTGCGCTCCCGTGGTGATGGTCGCGGTGTAGGCAGTGCTGGGAGCCAAGGCTGGCGAAGGCGTGAATATTGCCGTTTGCGTGCCGGTGTTGTAGGTCACTGTTCCCGTCGCGGCGGGGAAGCCCGTGGCCGTCAGCGTGAAGGTGGAAGTAGTGAGGGTCGCGCCGTTCATCGGCTCGCTGAAGGTCGCCGTAACTGCATTGGCCCCGAGCACACCGGTGGCGAGGTTAGCGGGCGTGACTGAGGTGACGGTCGGCACGGTACCCTTTACGGTGGTGAAGCTCCACGTGTAAGGCGTGCCCAGCGGACCTCCCAGTGAGTCCGTGACGCTTGCGGCTATGGTCGCGGTGTATGTGGCGCCGTAAGCGAAACTGACAAGCGGAGTGAAGGTGGCAGTAAGGGTGCCCGCAGTGTAGACGACAGTCCCCGCCACGAGGCCGTTGGGCCCGGTCAGCGTAAATGTCGAATTGTTGATCGTGGACGCGGTCATCGCCGCAGCAAATGTGGCCGTGACAGTTGTACCGGTGATGGGGACGGTGATGCTCCCGCTGGCGGGCGTGACTGCACTGACCGACGCTAGCGGAGGTGGCAGAGTGGTGAACGACCAAGTGTAGTCAGCTGCCAGCGGAACCTCCGGAGCCGCCGAGGCGGCCTGAACTCCGGTGGTGATGAGCGCCGTGTAGGTTGTGCTGTAGGCCAGAGGCGCCGACGGAGTAAAGGTGAAGATCGTGTTGGTGGGATCGACGGTGATAGTCCCCGTCACGGATGCGCCGCCTCCCGTCAGCGTAAAGGTCGAGCCGGTGACGCCGGTGGTGACGGTTGTCGGATCCATCGCCTCGCTGAAGGTGGCCGTGACGGTGGAAGCGATGGCGTTGCCGGTGGTTCCGCTCGCAGGCGTCACCGCAGTAACTGTCGGCACCGGACCTTCCGCCGTAGTGAACGACCATGAATTGACATTGCCCAAGGCGCTTCCCGTCGCACCCACAACTCCTGTGGTGACCGCTGCCGCGTACGTCACGCCAGGGGTGAGTGATTGGTTCGGCGTGAGCGTCGCGGTGAAGGCGGTCGCGTCATAGCTGACTGTTGCGCTCACGGCAGCGCCGCCTTGCGGCGTTAGCGTAAAGGTCGAAGCGGTGATGGTCGACGCACTCATCGCCTCGCTGAAGGTGGCCGTGACGGTTGTGCCCGCAGCCACACCCGTGCTCCCGTCGCCGGGCGTGACCGCGGTGACCGTCGGCGCCGGGCCGGTCGCCGTGGTGAAGGACCAGGTATCGCTCGCCCCAAGCGCGGTTCCCGCGGGGTTCTGCGCCCCTGTCGTGATGGTGGCCGTGTAGACGGTGTTATAGGCGAGCGGCGATGCCGGCGTGAAAACCGCCGTGGAGCTGCCCGAGCTATAGCTGACGTTTCCAGTTACAGCGGTCCCGCCCCCCGGCGTGAGCGTGAAGGTCGAGGAGTTGAGGGTCGTCGCATTCATCACCTCGTTGAATGTGGCCGTGACGGGCGCAGTGACGGCGACGCCGGTGCTCCCGGAGGCGGGCGCGACCGAAATAACAGCCGGGGCCGTTTGGGTCGTTGTCAAAGTATTGCTACCACCGCATCCCGCAACCGCCAAAGCTGAAGCTATGAGCCACCACACCCCACGAAATCGCATGATCATCTTCTCCTGGCAAACATTCCGCGGCACTCCCGCCGCCGCACTTTCACTAATTGGTAATCGTCACGTTGATCGTAT
>JBEKPA010000352.1:0-3606 GCA_049521195.1 Occallatibacter sp. | reverse complement strand
TCCTGCTGAATGTCTCTGGATCTTATTGATCCGGCACGAACGGAGTGCGACTAGGCGCCATAACTTGCGTCCTGGTGTTGGAAGCGGCGTTCCACGCAGGTTGGCTGGTTCCGGATGCTGCGCGGAACCCTGCAAGCGATCTTGACGAGGCGGACCTTTGTTTTGGGTGGAGCAGCGGCGGTGGCGCGACGCTTCAGATTGGCATTGAGCGGTTCGCAGGGAGTGAGTTCCGGCGAGCAACCGGGCGGATGGAAGACCTCGATCTTGTCCTCATTCTCCCTGAGCCATCTCGGACCTTGACGCTGATTCGTCAAGTAAATATTTGCCGAAAGAAGCGTTTGTCTACCGCCAATCCTCGCCTTTTGTGCGGTTTACAGTTTTGAATTGCAACTCCTCAACACAATGCAATAGACTGTGCAGACCTTGCCGGGCTGAACGCGCATCCCGGTGAGAATCGATGGACACGGCGCCGGAGCCGATCTTCCGGACAAGAGATAGCTTGCAAGAGAAAGGCGTGCCTGAAATGCTCATGCATTCCCCAATGAGCCGGGCGGCGATTGCCGCTCTAGTGTTGGCCGCGAGTCTGAATTGCGCTGCAATTCATGCCCAGGCCGACTTCGTCGCCACAGTCGTTTCCACCCATCCCATTGCCTATTACCGGCTCGACGCGGCGTCTGGAAAGAGCCAGGTTGGAGCCACGACCTACAAGCCCGAGGGCGCCGTCGCCATAGCCGCGCCGGGAGCGCCCGTCGGCGCCGCCGTCAGCAAGTTCGCCAAGCTGGACGGCCGCACCGCCTACTTCCTGACCACGCAAGCCGGGGGAATTACGACGGCCGCATCCATAATGGCCTGGGTGAACCTGGCGGAATTGCCCTCCAAGGCAGGCCACTTCTTCTATGTGGCGGGCGAGTCGGAGTCCGGCAACGATCTCGACATTCAGTTCGAGAATGACAACGTCCTCCGTTTCTATACGGCAGGCGGGGGCAATCTCTCCTATGCCGCTCCGCCCGCAACGCTCGTCAATCAGTGGCATCTCATCGTTGCTACCCTGGATACGGTCTCGGGAGCCAGGGCGATCTACTGGGACGGCAAACCCGCAGCCACGGACAAAGGCGGCGGCAGGCCCGGCAAGACCAACGCCTTCAACATTGGCTACAGCACCGTCTTCACCGGCCGGTTCTTCCACGGCGGCATTCAAGAGGTCGCCCTTTGGAACCGCACCCTCAAGACAAATGAGGTCGCCGCTATCTATAACGCGAGCAGCTCTACCGCTTTCCCGGCTTTGGCGCCCCCACCCGCTCCATCAGCCGCCCCAACCGGCGCCAAGCCCAGCACAGGCCCGTTTGCCACCACTGCCAAGGTGGATATCGAAGACGCCAATGGTCCTGTCCAACTGCGGCGCGAAGAGCAGATCGCCTATATGTTTCTCTCCGCCATTGAGATCATCGAGCATAACTGCCAGCTCACCCTCCAGAAAGTCTGCCCCATGGATCAGATTCTGGCGGGCTCGTACCCCAACGGCGCCAATATCGAGCACCTGAAGTTCGACCCCAATAGAACGGACCCCAACTACGTCTACACGCTCGCTGCCTCAGGAATGGCCTGGGAGGCCCATGCGAATCCGAAACGGCCCGGACTGAAGGGCTTCTGCTTCATGGCCAGAACCATCGGCACAACGACCGCCACTTACAACCCCGGTGGAAGCGCCGGCTGGGTCGATAAGGAACTTGGAAACCGCGGCATGGAAGGCGATTCCTTCGCAATCCAATAGAACTGGGGCGGCCATTCGATCGTTCTGGCGTGCCCCCGCGCGCGAGCGGATTCTCCGTGTCTCGCCTGCCGCCCCGCGGCCGGCCGGGGCAGTGGTTTATCCTGCTGTTTACGCATGATGATGGAAGAGATACCCAATCTGACGGCATTTGACGAGGCCGCGCTGGACGTGGCGTTTGCCGCGTTGGGGCGGCAGGCGCGCGAAGAGGCTGCCGCGCTCGGCGGCGAAGAGCCTGTCGAGGCCTTTCGCCTGCAATGGCTGGGGCGCAAGCAGGGGCGGCTCAACGAGGTTTCGGGACGGTGGATGAAGACTGCGCCTCCAGAGGCCAAGAAGGCGCTGGGGCTGCGATTCAACGCCCTGAAGACCGTGGTCGAGGGTCTGCTTGACGCGGCGCTGGGCGCGGGCTCGAATGCGAGTTGGGGCGACGCGGCGTTGGCGGCGGAGGCCATCGACATTACGCTGCCGGGCACGCGCCGGCTGACCGGGGCCGACCATCTGATCACCAGGACGACGAACGAGATTGTAGGTGTGTTTGCTGCGCTGGGCTACTCGGTGGGGGTGGGGCCCGAGGTCGAGACCGACTACTACAACTTCGAGTGCATGAACTTTCCTCCTGGGCATCCGGCGCGCGACACGCAGGACACGCTGGTCATTGCAAATCAGGAGCGGCGGCCGCAGCGCGACCGGCTTCTGCTGCGCACACATACCTCGCCGGTGCAGATGCGGACCATGGAGGCGCAGCCGCCGCCGGTGCGGATCGTGATTCCCGGCAAGGTTCATAGAAACGAAGCGGACGACGCGACGCACTCCTCGACCTTTCATCAGGTAGAGGGCCTCTGCGTGGACGCGAATATCACCTTCAGCGACCTGAAGGGGACGCTGGACCACGCCATGAAGGCGCTCTTCGGCTCGGCGGTGAAGACGCGCCTCTTTCCGTCGTTCTTCCCCTTTACCGAGCCTAGCGCGGATGTGCAGATCAGTTGCATCTTCTGTGGCGGGAAGGGCTGCCGCAAGTGCAAGAACTCGGGCTGGATCGAACTGCTGGGCTGCGGCATGGTGGACCCCGCGGTCTTTGCCTTCGCCGCGGAGAAGCAGCCGGCCTACGATCCGAAAAAGATCTCCGGCTTTGCCTTCGGGATGGGCGTGGAGCGGATCGCGATGATGAAATACGGGATCAGCGAGATTGGCGCGCTTTTTGCTGGAGATATGAGGTTCCTGGGGCAGTTTGTTTAGCAGGCCATCGCGCGAAGCGCGCCAACTTGCGAAGAAAGAACCTTAATCGATGAAGATACTGACCAAATGGCTTCGTAGCTACCTACCCGCTTTTCCTGCAAGCGATGCCCAACTCGCTGAAGACTTGACCCTGCGCGGGATTGCCGTCGAGGGGATATACTCGCTCGGCGAGGGCAACGGTTCGCTCTTCGAGATGGACATTACCACCAACCGCGTGGATGCAATGAACCACTACGGGATAGCGCGAGAGGCAGCGGCGATCTACGGGCTGGAGCTGCCAGCGCTCTCCTTTGAACTCCCTGAATCCCGCCCGTCCGGCAAGGACTTTTCGGTGCGGATTGAGGCTGAGGATGCCTGCGGGCGATTCACGGCGCGGGTGCTGCGCGGCATTGCGATCGGTGAGTCGCGGGACTGGTTTGCCGGCGCGGAGGTGGCGACGTACTTTGGCCTGCTCGAGCAGAAGCGGATTTTGAACGCCGTGGACGCGACCAACTTTGCGTGGCTGGCGATGGGACAGCCCACGCATGCCTTCGATCTGGACAAGATCGAGGGCGGCATCGTGGTGCGGCGGGCGCGCAAGGGCGAGCGGCTGAAGACGCTGG